>JAGAOU010000061.1 GCA_017623595.1 Clostridia bacterium | reverse complement strand
TCCTCGATGATGCCTTCCTTGACGTTCAGGGTCAGTTTGCAGGTGCCCTGCTGGGGGGCACACCAACCGATACCGTGGGTCAGAGCGGAAATGTCTTTGACCTCTTTCGCCTTAATCCATTTCCCTTCTTCGGGAATCGGAGCGGGACCGTGGTGCGGACCCTTGGCGACGATACACATGTTTTCGACTTCGTGAGAATAGATCATATTGTGTAACTCCTTTCAAAAATCCGGATAATAGTTTTTTAACTAAACTATTATAACATAATTTTTTCCATTTTGCAATAGGAAATCCGTAAATGGAAAAGCATTTAATAAATTTTTCGGAATTTTCGGGTTCGATGGGACGGATCATGAATTCAGAAGGTGGGCTTCTCTCTTTGCGTGTCGGCGAAGCGTTTGTAAAGCATGAGGAATCTCATCCAACAAATTGAAGAGAAAAGACAACAATTACGACTTGTCAAAACCGTTGCTATGTGCTATATAATACAGCACGGCACATCCTGTGCCGTGCTTCTTGGTTTTTGTGATAGGTTACATGACTACGGAGAGAAAGAGCATCGCCACTACGTAGGTAATAGCGAAGGTCAACACACCCATGCTCAATCCGATGAGAATCTTCATTCCCGGGTTTTGCTGCAGTTTCATCAGATACAAAGAGAAGATTGAAACACCGCCGCAGATTGCACCGCCGACGGCACCGCCGATGACGGGCAGATGAACCACCAGCGTGGGGACATTTGCCCAAACGAGATAAAGCAGTGCCATGGTGACCACAATCAGCACTTCATACCACTTTGGGCCTGCGATGATGGGGAAGGTTTGGTTGTCAACGGTAAGCTTAAGTCCGCTGAGGTAGCTTCCCTTGAGGGTAAAGTAAGTAGTTTGTTTGTCCCGTACAAGGACAAAGGTGTTTCTGGATTGTTTTTCCAAAGCCTGACCGTTGACATACAATGTTCTGGATCCTGTCCAAATGCTTTCTTCGTAGGTGATAATGCCGTATACGGAATGTTCGACCGCGGTTTTCATAGAAAAACGTCCTTTCGTTTCAGAAGAATTTGTTATTCATCCGTTCCGTCGGGGAGGGAGATTTCGGGAGCGGGTTCCGTCTTCGGAGCCACGGAGACCTCTTCCTTGTTGACCAGAATTCCCTTCATGGGGCCTACGAGGGATTCCACCAGCTGGCGCACTTCCTCGTTCATGGGCTTTCCGTTGAGGGCTTGATTCTGAGTGTCAAGCGTTTTCATCAGCGTGGGGATTCCTGCAAGGGTGTCCAAAAGCACGTTGCCTGTAGCGCCGTTGGTGGCGGGAGAACTGCCGCCGATGTTGACGAATTCCGCATTCTGACCCAGGTTTGCCATGATCTGAGCGGTCTTGGTGGCAATTTCAATGCGGGCTTCGGTTTCGATCTTGATCTTTTCGATTTCGAAGTTGACCTTTTCGTTGGATGCGCGGGCTTCTGCCAGGGCACGTTCACCCTCTGCCTGAGCCATCAGTCTTGCCCGTTCGGCTTCGGCTTCGGCCAGACCCTTTTGTTTTGCGATTTCCGCTTCGGCCAGACCCTTCTGCTTTGCAACCTCAGCTTCCGCAAAACCGGTCTGCTTGGTTACATCGGCGGTGGCGGAGCCTTCCTTGCGGATTTTTTCCGCAGTGGCGTCGGCTTCAATCTTAACGGCGTTTGCCTTCTTTTCCGCGACCTGCACCTTTGCGTCGGCGTCGATCTTCTGTACGTCTGCTTCCGCTTCCGCTTCAATCTGACGGCGCTGCTTTTCCGCATGGGCACGGGTGGCGATAACTTCCTTTTCCTTGGTGGCGGCAAGGTTTGCCTGTTCCTGACGGACAACCTCTACACGACCCTGCTGGGCGGCCACTTCCTGCATGCGGATGGTTTTCTGCAGTTCGCCTGCGATGGCTGCGTCTGCATTGGCTTTGTCTGTCTGAACCTTGAATTCTGCCTTGCGCAGGTCATTGTCCCGCTTCTTTTCGGCCACGGCAAGCTCGGTTTCCAGTTCCTTCTGAGCGGCAACCTTTTCCGATTCCGCCTTCTGATGACGGACCTCTTGATCTACAATGGCCTTTTTGTTTTCGGCTTCGCGGCGCTTATCTTCCATGTCCAAAGCTGCGATGTTGTTATAGTAGTTGTTGTGGTCGGAAATATCCTGAATGTTCAGGGAGACCAGCTCCATGCCCATGTTGGTCATTTCGTCTTCCACGGTGGTGCGGACCTTTTGTGCAAATTCTGCCTTGTCGCGGAGCACCGCTTCGGGGGTCATGGAGGCTACGATGTCACGGACGGCACCTGTGAGGGTCAGCTTGACGTCCTGAATAATACCCTCAGAGCCCCGTTCCTTAAAGGAAACGATGGCCTTTTTCAGATTGTCTACGTTTCTTGTGTCGGGACGGATCTGGGCGGTCCAGTCGGTGACGATGGGGACAGATGTGATGGTTTTGATCTCGTCCTTGTCCGCCTTAACGGTCAGCATGCACAGATCAAAATACTGAGCCTTGCGGAAAATGGGGATAACAAAGCTACCGCCCGAGACCTTGATGACGGGTTCTTTTCCGCCGGTGATGATCAGAGCTTTGTCGATGTCTGCCACTTTGTAAATGGAACAGAGGAAGATGATCAGCAAAACGACGGCTGCGGCGATGATTGTGATGGTGAGTACGATGGGGGACATGTTCATTTCTCCTTTTTATGTATTTGCGCAAAAAAACTTTTGACAATTTTATTATAGCATATTGTTATGCGTTTGTCAAGAAGAAGTTTTTTTGTGCGGTTTCGTGTAATATAACGGGGTCTTTTGTGTTTTTCGCACCTTTTTTTAAAATAAATTGCGGAAGTGAATAAGATTGCCTTGGGGGACTTGATTTTTTTATAAAATTATGATAGAATAAAGGAAATGTATCCCGAGGAGGATGGTTATGGATTTGGTATGGTTTGGGCAGAAAGAAGGGGCCGAGGAATTGTTTCCCGCCACCGTGCCCGGAAATATTCAAAAAGATTACGCCGCATTTAAAAGCTGGGGCGATATCCATTATGCCGACAACTGCGAAAAATATTTGGAAATCGAGGACGAGGTATGGTTTTATCACACCTCCTTTGATGGGACAAGAGCGACCGACGAACGGGTCTTTTTTGTCACCAAGGGAATTGACTACGAATACGATATTATTCTGAACGGATGTGTCATCTGTCATCATGAAGGGCTGTATACTCCCGTAGAGATCGACATCACGGATCGGGTGAAGGACGGAACGAACACGCTTTCCGTCAAAATCTACCGTCATCCCAAGCGGGAAGGAGCTCCCGTATCCCGAACGCAGGCAGATAATTGCGTCAAACCTCCCGTGGGCTACGGTTGGGACTGGCACCCGCGGGTGATCCCTTCCGGAATCTGGAACGATACGTCCATTGAGTTTCGCAAGGCCGATTATATTACGCGGTTGAATGTGACGTATTCCCTTGCGGAGGATTTTTCAAGGGGAGAGCTTTTCTTTGATTTTACCTGCAACGGCGCTTACAATATCAGGGTGTTTGCCCCCGACGGAGCGCTTGTTTATGAAGGCGCCGAGCGGCGGGTTTCTGTGGAGAATCCCTTGCTTTGGTGGTGTAACGGGCAGGGAAAACAGAATCTTTATTCCTGGGAGGTGACCACCGCAAGTGACCGTAAGCAGGGCAAGACCGGCTTCCGACGGGTGGAGCTTGTGATGGAAAGCATCCATTGGGCGGAGCCCCACGGGTTCCCCAAATCCCGCAGTAATCCTCCCACAACCCTTCTTCTGAACGGCAGAAAGATTTTTGCCAAGGGCTCCAACATTGTGTCTCCCGAGATTTTCCCCGGAACATCGGATGTAGATACTTACCTTCCCTTGGTCCGCCTTGCAAAGGAAGCCAATATGAACATCTTTCGCATGTGGGGCGGGTCGGGCATTCAGAAGGATGTGTTCTTTGAGCTTTGCGATGAATACGGCATCATGGTGTGGCAGGAATTCCCCCTTGCCTGCAATGATTATAAAAACGATCCCCATTATCTTGAGATCCTGGAGCAGGAAGCGGTCTGCATTGTCCGCAATCTGCGTCAGCATTGCTCGGTTGTGATTTGGTGCGGGGGCAACGAGTTGTTCAACGGCTGGTCCAAAATGACCGACCAATCCCATGCGCTGCGTCTGTTAAATAAGATTTGTTACGAGCAGGATCCCGATACCCCATTCCTATCCACCTCCCCCCTGGCGGGCATGGGCCACGGATGCTACCTCTTCTCCTTCAACGGACAGGAGGTGTATCAGATGTTCAACAATTCCCATTACACCGCCTATACGGAGTTCGGTGTGCCCTCTCTGCCCTCAGTAGATTATTTGAAGACCTTTATTCCCGCGGATCAGCTCTTCCCTCCCAGGCAGGAAAGTACATGGAAAACCCATCATGGCTTCGATTCCTGGTGCTACTGGGATACCTGGGTCTGTCTGGACATCATAGAGGGGTATTTTGGGAAAGTTTCCTCTCTTGAGGACTTGGTGCGGTATAGCAATTGGCTGCAATGTGAGGGCTACAAGGCCATCTTTGAGGAGGCCAGAAGACAGAAGCCCTACTGTGCCATGGCCATCAACTGGTGCTACAATGAGCCTTGGAAGACGGCGGCCAACAATTCTCTGCTCTGCTACCCCGCCCTGCCCAAGCCTGCCTATTATGCAGTGAAGAATTCTTTGAAGAATGTGGTTCCCTCTGCCCGACTGAATCGGTTTTCCTACAAAAGCGGCGACGTGTTTTCCGCAGAGCTTTGGCTTTTGAACGATGGGGATGAATGTATTGAACAGGATGAGATTCGTGTTTCGGTGGAGATCGGCGGAAATATCGTTGAGATTCTCAACTGGCAGATTGATTTTTGCGCGGAAAATACCAACAAGCGCGGCCATATCATTCAATACATCCTTCCCAGAATTCAGGGAGTGGAGTGTTTCCGCCTTGTGCTGGAATCAAAGAAATACGGTGTCAATTCCTACGATCTGCACTATGTGTATAAGGCCAACGCCCCCGTTCCCAAGATTCCCGTGTTGAATATGTGACCTTACCCTATAAACTATAGTATTAGGAGAAAAATTATGAAAGAATATTACAATATGACCGTGGCGGGTGTGAACCGCAATCTCCCCATCTGTCCTTTGAACGAAAAACTGTGCATTGCGGGGTTTGTGATCTTTGGCGATGTGGAATTGACAAAGGCCTGCGCACGGGAGCTTTTGAGCAAAGCCCCCGAGTTCGATCTTCTCATCACGGCCGAATCCAAGGGAATCCCCCTTGCCCACGAAATGGCGGCGCAGGCGGGGATGAATAAGTATATACTTGCCCGCAAGGCCCCCAAGCTTTATATGAAGGATCCCGTGGCCGTGGAGGTAAAATCCATCACCACCGCCGCCCGTCAGACCCTTTATCTGGATAAATTGGATATGGACGCCATGAAGGGCAATCGGATCCTTATTGTGGACGATGTGATCTCCACGGGGGAATCGCTGGCGGCTCTGGTTTCCCTGGTGGAGCAGGCAGGAGGGAACATCGTCGGGAAAATGTCGATCCTTGCCGAAGGAGATGCTAAGGATCGGGAGGACATTATTTATTTGGAATATCTGCCCCTCTTTGATGCCGAAGGAAACGAGCTTTAAGTTTTTTTGAGGTATGATGTATGAACCGGATTGATTGCGCAAGCTTTGGAATACTCCCCGGAAGGGATATTACAAGGGATCTTTATGCCCTTTTTTGCGCCCATCCAAAGGATACTCAGTTTGTTTTTGACCGAGGGGAATATTTTGTTTCGCCCCAATTTTCCTATGATTATCGCCTTTCCAATACCGATGTTTTGCCCCAACGCAAATTGGGAATTTGGTTGCGGAATATGGAAAATATCGTCCTTGATTTCGCCGGTTCTACCCTGTATTTTGAGGGACAGATGCAGCCCTTCACCCTGGATCACTGCAAAAATGTCACTGTGAAAAACTGCGCGGTGGATTGGAAAAAACCCTTGGTTGCCGAGGGAATCGTACGGAGCATCGGTGCGGATTTTGTGGATTTGTATGTGGATCCCGTGGCCTTTCTCCACAAGTTGCAGGACGGAAAACTGTATTTTGACAGCGGAAACAATGAGTGGAGCAGTCTTGTTCAAAGCTCCATTCAGTTCGATTGTAATACCCGCACCGTTCGTCGGGATACGGGGGATCGCTTTCGTTTTTCCTCCGCCGAGGCTCTGGGAGATTCGGTCTATCGTATGCGGGGAAAGATCAATGATAATTCGGCGGTGGGGAACATCTTTGCTCTGCGGCATAATGCCCGTCAGCATGCGGGGGTCTTCTGTGAAAAATGTGAAAATGTTCTTTTGGAGGATATTACCTTTTATTCCTGCGGCGGTTTGGGATGTCTTGTTCAGTTTTGCGAGAATCTTACCTGCCGTCGGGTTCACTTCTTGCCCAACCGTGCCGCCGGTCGTTTTGTTACGGGCGGACGGGATGACGGCATGCATTTGACCTGTAACAAGGGCACCGTCACCGTGGAGGAATGCTCCTTCCTGGGGTTGATGGACGATCCCATCAATGTGCACGGATGCTGTGTTACTGTCGCCGAGGTGATCAATGCCCGTACTCTTCGGTGCAAATATGAGCATCCTCAGGCCTGCGGCTTCCGATATTGGGCTGAGGCGGGGGATCAGGTCAGTTTCATCGAGCGGCGGCATATGTCCTCGGTGGGGACCGCCACCGTTGCGGCATATACGCTTTCGGATACCTATCAGTATTTTACTCTTACCTTTGATTCGGATCTTCCCGCGGCGATTTTGGATGTGGGGAGGGATTCGCAGGCTTTGGCGGTGGATAATCTGACTCATACCGCGGCTTTTGTCTGCCGCAACAACCGCTTTGGCTCCTGCCGTGCCCGCGGAATTTTGGTTTCCACGCCCAAACCGGTTCGCATTTCGGGAAATCTGTTTGCTTCCTCCGGGGCGGCGATTTTGGTGGCAGGGGATTCCAATTATTGGTTTGAATCGGGGGAATGTCATGACGTGGAGATTTGGGACAATGTATTCACCGATGCCTGCCTGACCTCGACCTATCAGTTCGGTGAAGGTGTCATTTCGGTTTGCCCCGTGGTGCCCGAGCCGCTGACCGACCGCCCCTTCCACAAAAATATCCGAGTGCATCACAATACATTTGATACTGCAGATACCCCGGTGCTTTATGCCTTTTCTGCGGCAAACATTACCTTTGAGCACAACCGTATTTACCGTTCTCCTGCGGCAGAGCCTTGGCATCCCAAGGCCAAGGGGTTGATCCGTTTTGATCATTGTCTGCAGGGGACGGTTCGGGATAACCTTTTCGTTGGTCCCTTTTCGACGGAGCGGTATGAGGCGTGTGCGTCGAAGGATCTGACCCTTGAATAAATAAGGAGGTACCCAAATGGGGACCATTCTGCAGGCCGACGGGCTTGTAAAAACCTTCTCCACTCGCACCCTGTTCCACGATGTTTCCTTTAAGGTCAATGAAGGAGACCGCATTGGAATCATCGGCGTCAACGGGGCGGGGAAGACCACGTTGTTCCGTATGCTTACGGGAAAAGAAGAATATGACAGCGGCTATCTGACCAAGGAAAAGGGTCTGACCATTGCTTACATGGAGCAGTATTCCGAATTCACTTCGGGGCAGACCGCTTACGAAGAGGTGTTGACTCAATTTGCGCCTTTGTTGGAAAAGGAAGCGGAATTGGAACAGGTCAACGCCCTTTTGGAGACCTCTCAGGAGGAATCTCTCATCCGCCGTCAGCATGCGTTGCTGGAATCCTTTGAGCGGGAGGGAGGTCTGACCTTTCGGGGGCGGGTTCGCTCTACCCTTTTGGGATTGGGGCTGACCGAGACCGAAATTTCCCTGCCTATGATGTCTCTTTCGGGAGGACAGCGCACCCGCGTTTTGTTGGCAAAGATCCTTATGTCGGGAGCAAAGCTTCTGTTATTGGACGAACCGACAAACCATTTGGATATTCCCTCCATTGCATGGCTTGAGGATTTTTTGTCCGAATATCGCGGCTCGGTGATTGTGGTCTCCCATGACCGATTTTTCCTCGATCGTGTTACCAATCGCACCTTTGAATTGGAGCATGAAAGGGTCACTGTTTATGATGGGAATTATTCTTATTATAAAGAAAAAAAGGCCTTCGATCGGGTGACACTGGAGCGGGAATACGAGAAAAAGCAAAAGGAGATCGCCCGCATTGAGGGCATCATTGCACAGCAGAAACACTTCGGGCAGGAGCGCAACTACGTCACCATCCGCAGTAAACAAAAGCAGATCGACCGCATTGCCGCCGATCTGGTTAAGCCGGAGGACGATCCCGAAAGTATCGGCTTTTCCTTCAAAGCCGAAGGGGGGACGGGCAACGAGGTGCTGAAGATGGAGGATTTGGCCATGTCCTTTGAGGATAAGCCGCTCTTCCGCAACGTGACCCAAACCCTGTATCGGGAGCAGCATGCCTTTTTGGTGGGACCCAACGGATGCGGCAAGACAACCCTTTTGAAGATCGTTCTCGGTCAGCTTTCTCCCGACGGCGGTCATTCCGAGTTCGGTGCTCGGGTGAAGGTGGGGTATTACGATCAGACCATCGGCGATCTGCACGATGAAAAGACCGTCTTCGAAGAGGTTTCCGATGCCTATCCAAAGCTGGGGAATACCGCCGTGCGTACGGCATTGGGGGCGTTTCTCTTCCGCGGCGATGATGTGTTTAAGCAGATTTCCGTTCTCAGCGGCGGGGAGCGGGCACGGGTTGCCTTGACCAAGCTGATGCTGTCGGGGGCAAATCTTCTGATTTTGGACGAGCCCACCAACCACTTGGATATTCCCTCCAAGGAGGCTTTGGAGGATGCTCTCTTGTCCTATGACGGGACCCTTTTGGCCGTGTCCCATGACCGTTATTTTATCAATCGTCTGGCCGACCGCATCTTCGAATTGACCCACGAGGGTATGACCTCGGTTACGGGCAATTATGACGATTATCTCGCTTTCTGTGCCCGCCGCGCACCTCGGGAAACAGTGGCGGAGGCTCGGGTGGAGACCTCTGCTGTCTCGGGACGGGAAAACGAATATGTCAAAAAGAAGGCGGAACAGGCCGCCGCCCGCAAAAAACAGGCGCGTCTGTCCCGCATCGAAAGCGAAATTGCCTCCAATGAAGAAAAAATGGAGTCCCTTTCCGCTCTCTTTTCCGATCCTTCCGTGGCCTCGGATTATGCCCGTGTGGCAGAGATTACCGCAGAATTGGACAAGTTGCGGGAGGCAACGGAGGCTCTTTACAGCGAATGGGATGCACTGTCCGAGTGAAGATATCGGTTGGTGCAACCCCCTTGTCCTTCGCAGACCGACCGTTCGGTGCATTCTTCGGTGTGGGCGGCGCCGTAATATACTTTGATAATAACATTCTTGCGCAGTGACGGGCAATATTTCTTCCGTACTTCGTATTCATTCTCGTTGATCAGCATAAAAAAATCACTCCTTACGGACAGTATATCCGTAAGGAGTATTTTTTATGAGAGAAGAAGCGATTTTTGAATTTTTTGAAAAAAGCCTTGACATTTAATACTATGTGTGATATAGTATTGTGCGAGGGGAGGTATTTTATGGACGCACAATTGAAGCGAGGCTTACTGGAGGTCTGTGTGCTTGCCGCCATTAAAAATGAGGCATCCTACGGGTATCGGATCATTAAGGATATGAAGCCCTATGTGGCGCTTTCGGAGTCTACGTTATATCCTATTCTGCGCCGCTTGGAGGCGGCGGATTTGCTGACGGTTTCCGTGACGGAGTACAACGGTCGGTTGCGAAAGTATTATAAAATCACCGAGGCGGGACGGGCACGGATTGAGACCTTCCGCTTCGAGTGGAAGGAATTGATGGAAATGTACCGTTTTGTGACAAGAGAGGAGGGAGAGCATGAATAAGCAAGCCTTTGCGGAGGAGTTGCGCCGTTGCCTTGCGGATCTTCCCGGGGAGGATGCGGAGCGCTCTGTGGAATTTTATGTGGAAATGATTGAGGATCGCATGGAGGAGGGGCTATCGGAGGAAGAAGCGGTTTCGGCCGTCGGTACCCCCTTGGAGGTGTCCTTCCGTATTCGGTCGGAGCTTTCCATTGCCGAGGAGAAGCCTGCCGCATCCGAGGCACCGAAGGAGAAAAAGAGTCCTTGGATGTTGGTGCTTTTGATTTTGGGATTCCCCGTTTGGGGGGCTCTTTTGATTGGTGCCGTAGCGGTGGCGTTTTCTCTGCTTGCCGCAGCGATCTCTCTGCTCGTGTCCCTCTGGGCGGTGTTTGTTGCCTTGGGCGGAGCCGCACTTCTTTGGGGAATCAGTGCCGCCGTTTCTGTGGGGGCGGGATCCCTTCCCGCGGCAGGGATGTTGTTTGGTCTGGGACTTTTTTGTGCGGGACTTTGTATTTTCGGCTTCTTCGGATGCCGTTATGTGACCAAAATCTCCCTTGAAGGGTTGAAAAAACTGTGGTGCAGGATCAAGGAAAGGAGTCAAAGAGCATGAAGCGTTGGATGATTGTTGCCGTTGTTTTGATGGTGCTGGGTTGTGTTTCGTTTGCGGTTTCTTTTGCGGCGGCAGGGTTTGATTTTCTTTCGATTGATTCCGAGGTGCTTGTGGATCAATCCTACTCTGTGGAGGAATCCTTTCACAGTATCCGCGTGGAGGATGATATTGCCGATGTCCGTCTGGTTCTTGCCTCGGAGAATCGGGTGGAATGCAAGGAGTCGGATCGGGTGCGGTATTCGGTTGAGGTGAAGAATCAAACGCTGGTGATCCGTGCGGTGGATTTACGGAAGTGGTATAATTATCTTGGCTTTTCCTTTTCCGACCGAGCGGTGACAGTGTATTTGACCGAGGATTTCTATCGGTATCTTTCCGTGGAAACCGATACGGGGGATGTGAATATCCCCGAGGGCTTTACCTTTGAGAACGCAAATCTTTCCTCCGATACCGGCTTGATTTTGTTCTGTGCCAAGGTTTCGGATCGGTTGCATCTTGAGACCGATACGGGAAATATACGGATTGCATCCACCGCCGTGAGCAATCTTGAATCGGAAACCGATACGGGGAGCGTGGAAATTAAAAATGTCTCTGTGGGCGGGGATCTGTCCCTTGAGACCGATACGGGCAAAATCCGTATGACCGATGTGACCTGCGGACGTCTTGTCTGCGAAAGTGATACGGGGGATATGATTCTTACCCGTGTTCTATCCGTCGGTCTTATGTCTCTGTTGAGTGATACGGGCGATCTGCAATTCGACGCCTGTGATGCGCCGTCGGTGCGCATTCGGACGGCGACGGGGGATGTGGAAGGAACCTTCTGCTCCGACAAAATCTTTTCGGTGACCACCGATACGGGGGACGTGGATGTGCCCAAGTCCTTCTCGGGCGGCCCCTGCGAAATTGTCACCTCCACGGGAGACGTGAATTTGAGAATTTCTTCAAGCGTTGTTCCGTGACATTTAGCGCGTTCTCCCATTGGGAGAACGCGCTAAATCATTCTATAAAATGAAACAAAACCGTCAGTATGCCGTAGATTAGGGGCTGATGGACCATATAAATGATCAGGGCGTGTCTGCCGATCCATTCCAGATGCTTCTGCGAGATGCAGGAAAGATGATTGAGAAGGTTGTACCGTTCCATGATCCGATAAAGATAATAGCCGATCCAGTACAGAAAAATCCAGGGAATCAGAGGAACATAGTCGGAGGAATGAAATCCCGTCGGAGGGAATCCCAAACATGCGGTGAAGTAGTTCGCATAAAGCCCTGTTGGCAATTGTACAAGGGGGTATCCGAAAATGTCTATGGCGCCCCTTCGGATGTTTGCCGTCAAAATAAACAGGAGTGTGCAGACCGCCAAACCTAACAGAGGGGGTACTCTTTTGGTCCATCGGTGCAGGGGTACGGTCAGAATCATGCCAAGACCAATCAGGGTCAGCACTCCAAAGAGAATGAGGCTTTTCGGTGTAACGATTGCGGTGACGCCGCTGATTACCGCCGAACAGAGCAGAACGAAAGCGCCCCGCTTCAGGGCTCTCTTCCCAAAGGACCAGCAGAAGCCCGAAATCAGCAGAAAGGCCCAGCGAATTCCCAGCTGGACCACCGTTGCCCCTTCGCTGCGAAACCAAGGAAAGGGCACATCGAATATGTATACCAGATCCCACAGAACATGGTATACGATCATGCTGAGCACGGCGATTCCCCGCAGAAGGTCGGGAACGGTATAGCGCTTTTTTTTCAAGGACAATTCTATCACTTCCCAAGGGTTATCCGTTGAAGATAACCCTTTGATTTTTGTAATCGTAGCAGAGGGTGCGCTTGATGCGAAGATAATGGTCGGCGTTGTCACCGATGCGCACAATTTTCAGCAGATGCAGATTGGTATCCACCGAGACCGTGTTGAAGCAATCGTAGGTTTTTGTGCCCCGCACCCGTTTTCCGTCGCACCAGCCGTCCCAGTTTGTTGCGCATTCCACCGCAATGTTCAGAACGCTCCGTTCCGTGTGGCCAAACATGTCCGAATGCTCATGCCCCGCCAGATGTACCACATGAATGCCTCCCGCCCTCTTGAAGTCTGCAATAATTTCATCGAAGAAGCGGTGGGCACGGTTTCCTCCCACCGATTCAAAATCGGTCAGAGTTTGGAAGGTGACATTTGCCTTTTTTACAATGGGATGGGAAATTTCGTGGGCGGCAGTGATCACATGAATGCCCTTCTCCCTTGCCTCGGCCAGCCGCTCGGTCAGCCATACGGCCTGCTGCTCCCGATCATAATAACAATCCAGCACAATCAGCCGCAGATTGGATTCGGGGAAATCCTTGTAATAGGTCATGGATCCTTCACCCGGCATAAAGGACACATCCCACCCCTCGGTGTGGTTGAAAAGCAGTGCGCGTACGTCCTTTTTGGGGCAGGAGCCGTCCTTGTCTCCCCGCACCTTCAGTGTATCATGATTTCCCACACAGTTGAAAATGGGGCGTCGGCAGGGGGTGCAGTCTCGGTAGAAATCCGCATAGGCCTCCTGCGAGCCTCCGCAGTAATCCCCCGTGTGGAGGGCAAAGGAGATGAAATCCTCGTATTCGTTGATGTATTCCGCCATGCGACTCCAAAGCTCGGGCACCGCATGGGCGTCGGAGAGATGTACAAATTGCAGGGGCTTGTAGGCATCCTTGAAAAAGCGGGAACGGGAGGCGGACGCCTGAATCACAAAGGACTCCACGTCTTTGTTCAGTTCTACGATGGAGGGAATGGGCTCGGCTTTCGGGATGGGATACATAGAAGATGCCTTCTTTCCATATCAAAGATAGAGGATGAATGAATTTCAGTATTGACTTTTTGCGAAAAATAGAGTATAATCATGTTTGTAAGGGTGGGAAACTAAATTCGGCGGCGATGGCGATCCCGCAAAGCCAGTGCTGCCTTGAAAACTTTAAGGAGCAACGTGGATGAAAAAGGTAATAGCAATATTTTTGACGTTGGTTACATCTGTTTTTTTGTGCTCTTGTATCGATAATGATCTTCGTATAGCACAGGAAAAATTCGAAGAAATTCTGGATGCCATCCAATCCGAAAATAAGGATGAACTAACCTCTCTGTTTTCCGACGATAGTCTCAACAAGGCGCAAGCGTTTGATGCGGCTGCGGAAGAACTTTTTGAGTATTTCGAGGGGGTGGTTGAATCCTATGATTATGTTGGTCCCTTTGTTGAGACCACAAAAGAGAATAACCAAGTGGTTCAGATAATGGAGTTCAGTTGCGAAGTAAAAACCACAAAATGTGAATATCGAATTGCTTTTCAATATATTATCCGAGATACTGAAAATGCAGATAGAGTCGGCGTGCAGTCTTTGTATGTCATTAAAGCGAAGGACGATATCAATTTGGAATACGCATATTGGGGAGATAGCAGGTTTCTTCCCGGAATCAACATTGCAATCCAAAACGCCGAATAATGGAAACAGTATTTAAAGATGGGATTTCCGGTCGGTTAGAGATCTTGGCAAAACAAAAAATCCTCGGACGATTCGCCCGAGGATTGCTTTTTTATACGCAAATGGTTCCGATCCGTTCTCCGGCGTGGACTTTGATTTCAATGTCCTTTGCGTTCATTTCCGCAATGTCGGGATCAAATTGGATTTCTTTATTCAGCAGAACCACCACCGTGGAGCCACCGTATTCAAAGTAGCCCTTTTCCTGCATTTTTTCAAAGGACGCAACGGGGTGGTTTACGATCTTTCCCACGAACAGAGCCCCTACCTCAATCTGAGCCACCTTGCCGAGGGATTCCGTGTTGAGAATATGCACCTCGCGGGCGTTGCGGGAGAAGACATTGTACTTTTCCGAAATGGCGCGGACGGTGTGGAGCATTCCCTTGATCTTTTTGTGGGAAAGAGCCACTCCCTTGTCAATGTATTGATAGCGGTGATAGTCATCCACGGAAAGGCGGAACACGATGCAGGTGCCGCCGCGGAAATCCTCCGCAAGGGCTTCGTCTCCCAGAATTTCTCCAACCGTATAACGGGAGCGCTTCACGTTCAGCACCAAATCCTCGGTGATGGGGAAGATTCGGATTTTGCTGTCGGCGATGGAGAGCAGGGCATTCGGGTCGGACAGATCGGCACCGATGTCCTTTTTGCGGGTGAAAAAATCATTGAAGCAACGGAAGGAATTCACATCCCATGCGGAGACGTCGATATTGTTTTTCTCAATGAAGGGCTTGATGTCTTTCTTGGAAAGCCCCGATTTTTGATAAAGCCCGTAGAGCTTGCTCAGCCAGGGGCGTGCAACGGCACATTTCAGAAGAATCCGTCCGAAGACGGTGTCATACAGAAAGTGCAGAGAGCCTTGCTGGAATTCCTGTGCTTCTTCCACGGTTCCGCTTTTGCGGTCGTAATATTGCATGTTGTCCCCCGAATCAGAGCAGGATCAGGGCAACGATGCCCAAAATTGCGGGAATGAGCAGGAAGCTCAGTTTTTTGATACCGATCTTCTTGGTTTTGAAGTTTGTGACAAAGAGAATTGCCACAATGGCGAACAAAACCTGGAAGATGACGTTGGTATAGGGCACCTTCAAAAAGGAGAAGAGCAACCAGAAGGCGGGGAAGATCAGGGAAGAGAATGTGACGGGCAGACCGCTGTACACACCGCCGCTGGTTTCGGTGGTGATGTTGAACCACCCCAGACGCATGATCCCCGTGAACACATAAAGAGCGGCGATGATCAATCCGATGATGCTGAAATCGGTCATGCGGATGAGCATGCAGGCAGGGAAAGCCACGAAGGAAACAGTGTCCGACAGACTGTCCAGCTGGATGCCGAATTCCTTTTCCTGTTCGGTTCTCTTGCAGCGGCGAGCAACCGCACCGTCAAACATATCGCAGACGCCGGAAACAATCAGGGCGATCATGGCAAGCCCCATGGATTCTACGGCAAAAAAGCTCTTGTTCGAAAGCAAAATGCCGATCCCCGTAATGGCGCTGATCGTCCCGATGTACGTCAGGATGATAGAGGGGTTATAGACCCCGATAAACAGCTTTCTCATGCACATACTCCCACTTTCGTTTATAAAAAACTTTAATCCTCTGTTTGTCCGAATTGCTTCGGAGGGTGTTTCGACTGCTTTGTGCCAAAACTTCTCCGTATATTATACCATATTTTAATCGATTTGTCAAGGAATCTTAAATTTTACTTAAAAATTACCGATTCCGACAAATACTTCCTCTTTTCCGCCAATTTGTACCACAAAATTCCTTCTTTTTTTCCTTTCCTTTCACAAACCGAGGCATTTCGGGTCCGCGATGATTCGGTTAGGGATTGCGGATGTCAATAATGACGTACTCCGCAGGAGCGGCGGTTTTGATAGGGAAGTTCCATCCCGCAAGCCCCGAGGTGACAATGGCTTTTCCTTTGGCCCCGATGTCATACATGCCGTAGGTCCCATCGTTGAAGGGAATTATCCGCATCAGCAGATTGAGGGGGAAGAATTGGCCGCCGTGGGTGTGACCCGAGAGCAACAGGTCGGTGCCCAAAGTGCCGTTTTCAGTATAATCGTTGGGCTGATGATCCAGCACCAGAAGAAAATCCTTTTCCTCTGTCCCTTCCAGCAGATTCCTCAAGGGCAACCGTCCCCCGTCCCTGCGGTCACGGCTCAGATCTTCCCGCCCAATCAGGACCAGATCCTCGGTGAGTTGCACGGTGTCATCTTGCAGCAGGGTGATGCCGTTTTCACGGATGGCGGTTTCCAGATCTCCGTCGGAGAATTCGTTGGTAAAAGTCTTTGACATGGTGCGGTCATGATTCCCGTAGACGAAAAAGGTGCCGAATTCGCTTTGAATCGTGCCGAAAGCTCGGAATACTTCCCACAGTTCTTCCGTGGAGGTGCTGCTATCTACCATATCGCCGCAGAGGATGACTATGTCCGGATCTGCGGCGCTGATTTCACGGCAGGTTTCCAGCAATTCCTCATAGTTCAGCGAAACGCCGAAATGCACGTCTGCGATCAGTGCCACCCGATAGCCCTCTGCCCGAATGTTTTTCTCTGTGGTGACGGTGTAATCGGTTCGCACCACCGAATGGAGGTTGAAATAGCCTGAGATCAAAACAACGAAGGAAAGCAAAAGGGGAACAAGACCGAGGCCGTAGATCTTTTTCCAAAGGGCGCAGCCGTTTTCATATCTCTTGCGCCAAATGCGTTTTACAAGCAGATTGATCAGTTGCATCATTGCACCGATGGCCACCACATGCAGAAGGTAGATGACGGACAGATTGGTGATCATTGCGGATGCAAGGGTGAGAAGGACGGTGAGTATCAGCAAAATGATTTTGCTGCGCCGCCGTTTCGTGTTGATTCCCAGGGTGATGCCGAGCCGTTTGAGAAAAAACCAAAAAAAGAATCCGATTCCCAGCAACAACGGAATCAAAGCAAACAGAATTTTCCCCACAGAAGAACCTCCGTTTTTCTCGTTCATATATATGTATGATTATACCATAGGATTGCCGATCTGTCAATATCTTTTGGATCACGGATGGCTTTTTTTACATTTTCACGAATTATTATGCTTATCTATTGCATTTTTTGACGGAATATGGTGCTATATTATGATGAGCTGGCGGCCATGGAAATGCCCGAGCCTGGGTTTATCGCAAGAAGAAGGGGATTCAGCTGAAGACCTTTACTCCCGACGATATTCGGGACGAAGAATAATTTTTCTTAATAAAAGGCGATCCCGTATGGCTATCGGTCATACGGGATCAATTTATATTACAGATGCAGGGTTTGTCCGGGTTCGATGACGTATTCGGTGCCGTCGATGTCGAACCAAATCTTGTGCAGGGTTGGATTTTTCACCATGGAACCGTCGGCGCTGTAGATCAGAGAACGGTAGGCGGTGACGTACTCGTAAATCTCCATGTTGGTGGCGTACCAGACGTCCTCTTTGTTGCCCAACTTTTCGCACATGGCTTCCGCCAAATCCCAGTTGTTGTTGTGGTCAAATTCGTAGGAATGTCCCCACAGATAGAAGAGGGCGGGACCTCTGCGGGCGTGATAACGGGCGGGGGAGAGGTCCAAGGCAAGGAATTTGTCAATGTATTCCATCAGTAGGGGGTTCTGATGATGGGCGGTGGGGACCCATGCATGCCAGTCTCGGGGCAGCTCAAATTTGTCGTTGTCTCCTGCCAGCGTGCGGGCGTAGACGATGTCCAGCTGCGTGAGGTATTGCTTGATCATGTCATAGGTGGTTCCGTTTTCCAAATAGTTGATGCCCGTATCGGGATATGCCATGCCGCGGATGATGCATCCCAATTTCGCTTCCAGCTGCAGGCGGTTGTCCAGAACGTCCCGAATTCCGTCGATGGGACGCTGGGATCCGTTGGCTCTGTGCCAGTAACCGTGGACGGCGATTTCATGTCCCTCATTCAGAAAGAGCTCTTTGACCTGATTTGCGTTGAAACAATGGCTTTTTTTGGACTCATCACTGTTGTGATTGAAGGTGCATTTTAAACCGTTTCGGTTTAAGATTTCCACAAATCTTTCATCTTGTCTGCACCCGTCATCATAACTCAGGGTGACAGCCTTTGCTCGCCCTTCGGGGAAACGTAAAAAGCGGTAGCGCATAATTTCTTGCTCCTTTTGAATGATCCGTTTTTCTGTCTCGGGAATTTGGATGGCATCTTTATTATATCAAAAAGGAACTTTTCTGTCAACTCTTTTTTTACTGGATTTTGCGCTTTTTTTTGACAAAAGCAATTTCGTGATTGACAATTTGTATAAAATAGGTATAATGAAAGAAAAAAGAACAAAGAAAGGGTATATTCGTATGAACTACTCTCTTTTCAGTCAAAACCGATGGCTTTTCCCCGATACGACCTTGGAGGAGGGGGTTGCTTCCGCATCCCTGACCCTTTTAAAGGGGCAGACGGGGGGTGTGCAGATCCTTGTGACAGGGCTTTTTGTGGGGCAGCCTGTGACATGGAGCCTCTGCGGTGAAGAGGGCCTCTCGGTGGCTTTCTATCGGGAAATGGAAGTCTGCGTCAACCGCAACACCAATTCCCTGCAGAACGGAGCTTTGACCACCGACGATTGGGATGAAGTGTGTCGGGATCGGGTGCGTCGTGCGCCTTATCGCACTTATGATCCCCTCCTGCCCGCAGAAGGTCTGACGGCCGAAAAAGAACGGGAGGTATATTATTGTTCCGTGATCCCGGGCTTCGATGTTCCGGCGGGTGCAAAAACCGTAGAACTTTGTCTGACCTGCGGCGGGGATTCGGTAAAAATTCCCCTTTCCGTGACGGTTGGCGCAAAATCTCTGCCCGCCCGTACCCTCAATATGACCAACTGGGCAAGCATTTCCACCATGGCGTGGGCTCACGGGTTGGAGTATGGCTCCGATGCCCATAAGGATATGGTTCGTTCCTATGTGGCGCTGATGCGGGAATGCCACGGAAATATTTTCTGGATCACCATGGATGATCTGAAGGCGGAACGGATAGACGGCAAGCTGAAATTTGATTTTTCCGATGTGGAGCGCTGGGCACAGTTGGTTTTGGATTGCGGTATTGAGACGCTGGAATGGGCGCCTTTCATTTTCCGTCCCTGCTGGGAGGATCCTCCGTTTTTGATTGCAGACCGTGCCAACGGAGGAAAGCAGTTGGAGTGTCTGTCGGTGCCGGGACGGAAATATCTGACGGCGTTTTTGACGCAGTTCAATGATTTTCTGACCCAAAAGGGGTGGCGGGACATTTCCATCGTCCACGTCAGCGACGAGCCGAAGGAACGCTGTGCCTCAGATTTCCGTATTCTTGCGGGAATTTTCCGCAAATATCTGCCCGGCATTAAGCTGATTGACGCCATTGAGATTTGGTTTGTGGAGGAAGCGCTGGACATTTACGTTCCGAAGAATCACTATTTCCAGCTCAATCGCAACGATTTCGAGAAGCTTCGGGACGAGCGTAATGAGCTTTGGTTCTACACCTGCAACATGCCCGGCGGCAAATTCCTTAATCGATATCTGGATTCTCCCTTGCTCCATCCCCGTCTTCTGCATTGGGGGAACTATCGCTATCATTTGACGGGATATCTCCATTGGGGATTCAATCACGTCCGCCGTGATCAGGATCCTTTTGAAGAGACCTCTGCTTCTGCCTGGTTGCCTGCGGGGGACACGAATATTGTCTATCCTTATAAGGATCGCCCTCTTCGTTCCCTTCGTTTTCTGCAAATGAAGTGCGGCGCCGAGGAGTACGAGATTCTTCATGCCCTTTCTGCCGCTGATCGCACCGCCGCTGACAGCATTTGCCGCAGGGTTCTGCGC
Organism: Clostridia bacterium; assembly: GCA_017623595.1. Lineage (GTDB taxonomy): Bacteria > Bacillota > Clostridia > Oscillospirales > UBA644 > RGIG995. The sequence goes on along the minus strand of JAGAOU010000061.1, from coordinate 13,879 downwards.
GCCTTTGACGATTATATTACCGACGTGGCGGAATTCGACACCATAAGTGCCGAGCTGGTCACTCGGTTTGATGAAGCTTGATTTATCGGAATAAGCAATAAAAAGCAAGTGCCGACGGACAACCTCCGTCGGCACTTGCTTGTCGGAAAAGTTAAGTTTCAAAGAAATAGCGCAGGGCGTCTTGAATGTGCAGATCCCACCACTTCCAAGAGTGGTTGCCCTCCGATTCTTCGTATTTGTGGGGAATTTCCAGTTGCTCCAATAGGGCATGGTAGCGGCGGTTTTCATCCAACAGACGGTCTTCCGTGCCGCACCATTGATAAAGCTTGGGGAAGGGAAGACACTTTTCCTTGTTTTCTTTCGCAAGCATAAAAAGGTCGCATTCCTTTCGTCTTTGACTGCTTTCGTCCAAAAATTCCGCTCCGAAGACTCCTTCTTCCATCAACCGTTCAGCGCGGAGCGCAATGTCCATGGCTCCCGAAAGCGAGGCGCAGTATCCGTATTTCTCGGGGCAACGCAGAGCGCACTTCACCGCACCGTATCCTCCCATGGAGAGCCCCGCCACCAGAGTGTCTTCCCGCTTGTCCGACATGCCTCGGAAATAACTGCGGCACACACGGGGCAATTCTTCGGTGACAAAGGTAAAATACTTTGCTTTGTAAACCGTATCGGTATACCAACTGCGGTTTACCGAGGGCATCACCACGGCGATCCCGTAATCGGCGGCATAACGCTCGATGGAGGTGCGGCGCATCCAGATGGACTGGTCGTCGGAAAGGCCGTGGAAGAGGTAAAGGGTTTTGTAATTGTCTCCGCCTTCGGCGTTCATGCCGATGAGGGTTTTTGCCTTTTCGGGCAGAATTACATTGACGGTGACACCGATGCCCAGGGCGTCGGAGTGATAGTGCAGTTCCAGAAATGCCATAAAAAGTCCTCCCTGTTAAAGAGTTTTATCATATGCGACCCGCTCGTCGCCATTGTTCAGATAGATGATTCCGCAATAGACAAAGCCGTTCTTTTCCAGCATGCGCCGCATGACGGCATTGCCACGGTGAGTGTCGATGCGCAGGGCATTTAGGCCCTTATTTTTCGCAAAATCTGCGGCAAAATGCATGATCTGCTCCGCAATACCCCGCCCCCGGTGCTTGACGGCAATGGCCACTCGATGAATGGCGATATACCCCTCGTCGGAATGCCAGTTGCCCTCATAAATTTTATCGTAAGTGGGTTCTCCGTCGGAAAGGAGAACAAAGGTTCCGCAGATCTCACCGTCGATCTCTACCAAATAGGAAATCCCCTTGCGGATATCGTCTTCAATGACTTCTCGAGAGGGATAACCGTTCTGCCATTGATCGATGCCCAAGGCGGCGATGGTTTTTCGGGCCTCTTCGAAAATCGGCATCAGCCTGTTCAGATCTTCTGTTTGTGATCGTCGAATGATCATGGTTTTCTCCCTATTTTTTAAACCATATTGGTTTATTTTTTATATTTTTTTAATATAGGTGTTTTTTTGTGATATTATCCTGCAATTTCGCAGATCGGGTAATAAATCGACAACAATATAATTAGGGAAGGCCCGAGGAAGATCGCCCATTGAAGGGTGGTCGAGACCGTTAGGACGATGCTGATCCGTTGTCGGGGAAGGACTTTGCGTACCAAGATAAACCATCCTTTCACGGCCTCACATTCTTTCGCACCCATTATACCAAAAAAAATGCAACTTGTCAATTGGGAAAAGGGTTGTAACATTTTTTGGGAAACATCTTGACAATAGGGCGAAAATAATGTATAATAAAAGCATAAACTTTCCGATGAAGGAGGATTTTTTCATGTTTTGTCCTTATTGTGGCTCAGGTATGGAGGACGGCAGTGTCTTTTGTCCTGTTTGCGGGCGTTCCTTGACCGCAGAAGTTGCGGAGAATCCCTACGTTGCCGAATTCGATCCGGCTTCTGTGGTACGGAGCAGAATTATGGAGGCCATCGGCGGCCCCTTGATGCTTGCGATTTGCATTTTGGTCAGCGCCGCTGCGCTCTTCTCCTTTGAACTGTTTTCTATCTTGTTTACCATTTTCCTTTGGATCGCCTTTGCAAAGGCAAGATCCGGTTCTTTGAGCGCTTCGCATTTGCGGAATGTTAGCGGAACCGTGTTTGCACAATGCATTCTTCAGTATGTGGGCGCCGGGCTTATGGTCTTGTTCGGGTTCCTTTTCTACGGCGTGTGGGGATTTGCGCAGAATGCGTTTGATATGATCAGCAAGGCAGAGCTTTTGGCTGAGCTGGAAGCCGAACTGGGTGCCGAGTATGCTGAACTCTATGGCGACTTGGTTCTTTCGATTCTTGAAATTCATCCCATCGTGTTCTTGCTGGTTTTCCTGCTGATCGGCGCAGTTATGCTGATTCTGACCTTGTTCGGATATCGTTACATCCATCAGTTTGCAAAATCTCTCTACTGCCGTTTCTATGACGGAACTACCCCCTTGTGCCGCGTCGGTGCCGCAAAGGGATGGCTGATGGTCTTGGGGATTTTGAATTGCATTTCTGCTTTGACCAGCATTTTGGCCGTTACCTCCTTCCTTGCCTCCGCAGCTCTTGGCGTTGCAATGATCCTCGCCAGCGTTCTGATCTCTAAAACAGAAGATGCGTAAAAACGGCATAAAAATTACATAGAGTTCATTTATAAAAGGGGGTTCCCGTATAGCGGGAGCCCCATTTTTTGTTCTCTTTTAATGGGGTGCAACCTGCGGTTGCTAATTTTTAAAGAATAGTTGGTTGACTTTACATGCCGAAATGTGGTATAATAAAGACAGAAAAAAAGAGAAGGAGGGTGGTTTGATTGAAGCTGGGGGAAAACATTTATAAGTATCGCACCGAGCTGGGACTGTCGCAGGGCGGCCTTGCCGATGCGTTGGAAGTGTCTCGGCAATCGGTATCCAAATGGGAAAATTCCTCGGCAGTGCCCGAGTTGGATAAATTGATCCGCATGACACAGCTCTTTCAGGTAACCTTGGATGAGCTGGTTTACGGCAAGAAAGAAGTTGCGCCGTCTGAGCCTCCGCCTCGGCCCGTATTTCCGATTCCCTCTCCCCGCATTGTGATTGGCGTTGCGATGTTGCTGTTCGGAATGGTGTTTTTTCTGTTTTCCGTGTTTTTCGGTGACAAGCTCCGCTTTGGAGAAGAATTCGGAGAACTTCTTTCCATTTCCATTGTTCTTGTGAGTGTTTCACTGTTGGCAACCTACAATCAGGCCATTTTAGCCGCCTGTGCACTGATTTATTTTATATATGATTTTGTCTGTATCGGCGTTTTTGATGTGAGCAGCATGACCAACTATGTGTTTCTGTTCCTTGCAGGGGTTGTGATTTTGGTTTGGTTTATAGTGCTTGGTTTGCATGAAACAAACCCGAAGAAAAAGCATCCCGTATCATCCTGAATGAACACTTGATTCCTTCTTATTTGGACTTTTCTCCATAAAAAATCTCATCCGTTTTCGGATGAGATTTTTTATTTTTAATGTGTTGTTAAACAAGCTTTTGTGTGCGTTTTTGGATGTGCTCTGTGGTTCTGTAGCGGGACAGGAACAGGATCAGCGTGGCCAGCATGTCTGCGCTCAGACTGAGAATCTGGCTGAGATATACACCGTCTATGTGCATGGTGGGAGTCAACCAAAAAATGGTGACGATTCTCACCGCGCTTCCCAGCAGGCTGACCCAAAATACGGGTGTAAATGCTCCCAGGCTGCGCAGGTAGGCATGCAATACATGGTCTACCATTTGGATGAGAAGCACAAAGGGCATATAAATCTGTACAAACCGCAAAGCATATTCGAAGGAGTCTCCTGCAAATCCATCGGGGAAAAAGATGGAAACCACCGCTTCTCCCAGTACGGTACAAACAACCAGACCGGGAATCAGCGTGATACCGTTCAGGATAAAACCTGCACGAAGTCCCCGCGGAATGATTTTATAATTTCCTTCCCCCACGCATTGGGCGGTATAGCAAGAAATTGCGGAGGTCATGTTGAAGAAGGCCAGGGAGGTGAGACCGTATACTCTTGATCCTACGTCGTTTCCGGTGGTTACTGCCGCACCGAGGCCGTTAATAAGGGGGGCGATTACCAAGTTTACCCCGTGGAAGGCAACCATTTGCGCTGCTGCGGGAAGGGTGTAGCGGAAGGCGCAGGTTACGTGCGAAAAACGGAAACGGTAGCCCGTTTTGCTTTCGGCGCGCTTTCGGAATGCGAGGAAAAACAAAACGGCATATACTGCGAGCTGACACAGGGTTGAAAAGATCGTGGCAATGGCAAGACCCGCAACTCCCATATTGAATACGGTCACGGTCAGCATGTTTCCCGCAATGTTCAGCAGGGAAGATCCGACGGCGATGTAAAGGGTATAGGACGTGATGCCCATGGCAGGCAGAACCTGTGCCAGGATGCGGCAGGCATAGCTTATGATGCTTCCGCCCATGGAAATGATGAAATAAATTTCCGCATCCTGCCGTAACACAGGATCTACGTTCAGGTAATCCAGGATCGGATTACGGAAAACAATTCCCAGTCCTCCGATCACAGCTGCCAGTCCCGCAATGAAAATGATCGTGGAAAGGGTGTGGTGTTTGATTTTTTTATAGTCCCGACGGCCGAACAAATTGGAGAGATAAACTGAAAAGCCCCCAGCAAATCCGCCGAAAAGGGCATTGAGAATGTTTTCCACCGATCCCGTGGCGCTGATTGCGCCCAAGGCAACCTCTCCGATGTATTTCCCCGCAATGACAGCGTCTACGGTGCTATATAGATTGGCTAAAACCGAGGACAGAATCAGCGGAACGGAGTACATGATGTAGTTACGGTAGACATTGCCTTCCGTCAGGCGTTTTCCTACGTCCATGGTTCTTCCTCCCCGATTCCTTGCGGCGGTGATTTCAAAGGGACAAGCCCTTCAACTGCTCTTATTATAAAGAAAAATCGGGGGAAAGTAAATATCTGCAAAGACCATAAACATATCAATTTGTGATATATTTTTTAATATTTCCGAAGGTCCGTTGACAAATCGGAGATCCTGTTGTATAATGATTTCACTATGATTGTTCAAAATGCTTGGCGTGCTTCGGAGGGCCTCACTTACCCCAATTGGGCGTATCCCGATATCTGTATCAATTTTTCCCGGTTGTATTATATCGTCGGCGGCGAAGGCTATTATGAGGAGAATGGCCAAAAAGTACGGTTGAAACCGGGGTATCTTTATCTGACTCCCGTGGAGAAGCGGCATTCTCTGATCGAAAATTCCCGGGATAAGCTGATTCGTACCTATACTCATATCCGTACCTTCCCTCCCGTGGACCGTTTTACGGAGATTCCCGTGGCAGAGGGAAGTCCTTTGGCGGATGCGGTGGCTCTTTGGCGGAATCATATCCATACCGAGGACAGTGAAGTGCTGTCCGGGATGGTGCAGTTGATACTTTCCTGTATCGGAGAAGTTATGCGAGGGGGAACCTCCGTGGCGGAGCAGGCCCGAGAATATCTGGATCAAATGGATCGTGTCTCTCTGAATATGGAGGAAATGAGTCGCGTTTTGGGGTATAGCAGAGAGCACATCACCCGATCCTTTCATGCCATGTATCATGTGACTCCCAAGCAGTATTTTACCGCGCGTATTATGAATGTTGCGCTGGAGGAATTGAAAAAGGGGGGTCGCGTTTGTGAGGTGGCGGAGACGCTGGAATATTCCTCCGCTTACGCCTTCAGCAAGGCTTTCAAAAATTATTTCGGCTTATCTCCTGAAAAATATCTTCGAACGCTGACTGCAAAGCCGTAAAAAGCTCCTTACATGCTATGTAAGGAGCTTCGTTTTATTGATTTTTCAGATTCAGTGCGGCGTCGATATTTTTCCATCGTTCCGCAAAATCGGGGTTGCTTTCTTTGTCGGGGACAAAGCCCGCCTTCAGATAGGTTTTGATGGCCGCCAGACGCCAATCATCGGTGGTGAGATATGCTGTTTTCATGCCTTCTTTTTTTAGCGTATACACCGCTACATCGTTCAGTAGGTGTCCCAGGCCCATGCCTCGGAAGCTCGGCTTGCAGGCCACCATGTGGATATAACCCTGCCGTTGTTCGCGGTGACAGATGACGGTAATCGTTGCGGCGATTTCTCCCTTTACGGCAAGGAAAAAGCAGAGGTTTTCATCGAAATCGAGGTGCTTCAAAAGGCTCTTTTCAAACACTTCATAGGGGACTTCGGTTTTTTCTTTCTGTTCCATGAATCGGATGATGTCCAGCCATTGGGTGGGGCCATCGGTCAGATCGGGAAGTCTCTTCAAGGAAACGCCTTCGGGAAAAACAGGGAAGACAGGGACTGTTCCGTCATTGTACCAGTTCATAATCAATTGTGCCATAATGTCCTCCGAATGATTGATTTCTGTTTCGTGAATTTATGGGAGCGGGTTTGCAAAAGAAATATCCTTCCGACACTGTTTTTTTGTCAAGGCTTTTTGTTCGCTTTTACACTGAGAAATCTTTCTCGCTCTCCAGCCAATAATACTAATTCAATCTGATAGGTTTTCGATGGCTTTTTCGATGTTATATGGATATCCTCTTTCAGTCGCGAGATTAAACAATTCGGTTGCCTTTTCTTCGTCTTTTTGCACGCCGTTTCCTAATAGGTAATACTGCCCCAGAAAGAATGGTGCGGAAGCGTGCCCTCCATCAACCGCAATTTCAAAAAGTTTGATTGCGATTTCGTCGGCCGAGTCATAGTCCGAATTGCTTCTTATGCCCATCAGATACATTGTTCCCAAATAATATGCGGTGTCTGCATCAAGCTCATCAAGATTAAAATCACACGTCAAAAGTTCCGGAATGAATTCTCCATATGTGGATTTTAAACGATTCTTTATTTGTGTCCGTTTGTAATTAGAATCATAACAACTATACAAGTACAGTTCTGCCGCTTTAGGGTAATTTCTGACCGTTCCATGTCCATGGTAATAAATATCCCCTAAAGCCTCTGCTGCATCTTGGTTTCCTCCGCTCAGGGATCTTTTATACCATAGGAATGCTGCATCATAATCAGAGAGGCTGGACTCGTAAAAAATCGCTAAATAGTATTGCGAATAGGAATCTCCCCGGTTTGCGTCATACTCATAATCGACATGATGGTAAAACGGATATACTCCAAACAGTAGCGTTGCCGATATTATTACACTCAAAACAGGGTAAAGAACGGTAATGAAAATTGATTTTTTTTGCGAAAAATGTAAAATCAGGAACAGTACACCGAGGAGGGTAAACAAGCAAATAAACGGTACTTTGCAGATGATTAAGAAAGACAATGAATCTAAAAAAGTCAGTCCGACAATCAACATAACGACGGCTATCGAAAATGCAACAAGTGAACATATGCGATAACTCTTTTTTACTGCTCCGTACCGAAAGAGCATGTAGCAGACAACGCCAACGTATGCTGATAATATGCCGGAAAACAGACAAGGCAAGACTATTTCCAACTCAACGTATCTTGAATAGTAATATCCCGACGGAATCAACAGTGTTATCGAGAGAACCCACAATAGCATGGAAGCAATCTGCAAAAACGTTTTTATGGGTTTTTGTTGCTTATTATTGGATGTTGCCGGTTCGTCATGTTCTATTTTAGGGCGACGTTCTTTTTTTACTTTTATTTCTTTGCTTTTCTCCTTTGGGGGCTGAGACTCGGTCATATAGCTTTGTGGAAGGGGAGACAGTTTTCTGGTGATTCCTTCTACAACAGCATCAAAGAATTCCATATAAAAACGAACACCGTTATAGTACCGGACCTTGTCAATATCTTCGGGGAGCATGTCGGGAAACTCAAATCCGTGAAGCATTACGGGAATAATATTCTTACCGTGTTTCAGTGCAAGAGCAATCTCCATGCGCACCCAGTCATTTTCATTGTTGCAACGGTCAAGTGCGTTCTTAGGCAAAACCAAAATCATATCGGTGCAGTTAATAATCTCATTTCGGATTTGATCGTCGAAGACTCCGCCTTTGAGTGCATCATAATCGTAAAAGGTTGTGTAACCTTGATTCTTCAATGCTTCGGAGATAAGCTTTGCTGTTATGTCCCCGCCGTCGCGACGGTAACTGATAAAAATACGATGATAGTCCATACGTGCACCTGATCTCTGATATAGTTTTATTATGTAAGCATATAACAACCGATTCTTTGTTACAGAAAAACAGAAAGCAATACGCCCAGCACGGTTAGAAGAATGTTTGCGACCGCATTTGTCATCGCATAACTTGCGGTGAAAACGGAACTGCCTGTTGCCTCTGTAAGTGAATTGAGCGCTGCTGTACACGTACCGCTTCCGCATTGTCCTCCGAGTGTGTCGGCGTCCTCCATTTTTAATACGAACTTACAAAAGAAGAGCGTTGCGATATGGGGAACGAGTGTAACGGTCACTCCGAGCCCCATAATGATCAGCATCTTTGTATCGAATGCGAAGAATCCCGTAGAGAGTGCTTTTGCTGCAATGAAAAGATTGAGCCCAACGCTCTTGAGGAACCATCTTGTGCTTTCCGGAAACTTCCCATATTTGGGATTCTTGTTATGGTACCATCCGCAAACGAGACCGAGAATGAGCGCGCAAGTGCTGTCGCCAAGCCCAAAACCAAAAAATTTTAATGCGCCAAATACAACAGCCGCAGCCAGGGCTGTGAAAATGAAAGGTACGTCGGTGATGTTTCCTATTTCTTTCACATAACCGAGTATCGATGCAACTTTCGTAATAGAAGCTTCTACGCCCGATACTTTTACAGTCATACCTTTTTGGGGCGTGACTTCCTCGGTAACGGTTACTTTTTTCCCGTTCTTCAATGTAATGGAATTCAAAACAATTCCACGAGCGCTTAAAATATCCACAAGTGAAGAATCCGGAGCCTCGGTAATAATTATTTCTTTTGTTGTAATCTGCAGGGAGAGATATTTGCTGTCAGCGATTTCTCTCATATATTCATCATCAATCGCAACCATTTGACGAATTGTGCTGATTACGGTAAGAATATCTCCAACTTCGATAACAAGGTTTTGATCTGCGTCAATCTCCTTGTCGGCTCTGAACACCTTAACTATCTCAAGTGAATGATTAAAGCAATCTTCAAGATGCTCGATGGTTTGTCCTATGCATGTTGCGCCGCTTTCAACAAGGAAAGCCCTTGGGTAGATCGGAGAAAGTCTGATGTCTTCGTCTTCATGAACCGTGTTCGCTCCCTGCGTTTTTGCAAGTTTTTGGTGTGCTGCCATAATGGGAGAGGTACGAATCAGTTTTGGGCCAATGACCGATGCAAAAATAATTGCGAGCAACGTACCGGTTATATAGGTCATCGCATAGGCGACAGATGCCATATCACCGAGCCCGTCCGCTACTGTTAGGATAGACGTTTGTGTTAAAGCGCCTGCTGCAACGCCTATAACAGTGTCTTTGTCAATTATGTTACAGGCTCCAATTGCGTACAAAAATGCAAACGACACTGCGAAGAAAAAGACGGCTTGAAGTATAAATTTGATTCCGTTAGATTTCAAACTTTTGAAAAACGCAGGTCCCGCCTCATAACCGAGCGTGAAGCAAAAGAGAATGGAAAATAGTGTCACAAGCATTCCGGGGATCGCGAATGAGGTGAATCGGCTTAAGATAAATCCAACAATGAGAGTTCCGATGGTTGCACCTAATGAAAAGGTTTTAATTCGGATGGCTCCGATTCCGTATCCGAGTGCAAGACAGATGCAGAGCGCAAGAATCGGGGTTTGGGAAAGAAAATCAAGGATGAAATTCATAGTGTTCACCTCCAACCTCAAGTGTATTCCATAAAAAGGTGTTGCTTTATAAAATGATTATATCATAGATTTAAGATTTTGTCAAGAAGGTGCTTTTTTATGAACATAAATCTTTCCAATACTGCTTTCGCTGTTTTTGCCAAGGTTTTGGGGTGCGTTTTCTTACGGAGAATCGGTTTCTGGTCAGAGGCCGTTTTTTTCGAATCATTTGTCTTTCCGTCGTTATTCAAAAACGCTCCGGGAGCGATGTCTGCCGGAGCGTTTTTTTTGCAGAAAAGGATCGTGTGGGTTGCTTTTTTAAAAGAATATCGGTATTTACATATCCTCAGATGTTGTTTATTCTCCGAACAAAGCGGCAAAGCTTTCGTGGGGGCTCAGAGTAACTGTGAGGGTGTTTTCTGTCAGGGTGAAGGGTTTTTGCGATGTCAGAGGGTGGGTTACATTTGGGACGGAAAGGGTTCTTTCTTCGTCGCTCCAGTTGATGACCACCATGCTTCGCTCGCTTTCCCATACCGAGGGGCGACGTTCGTCGGTGATGAGATAGCGGGGACGGCCCTCGTTGCCGGTAATGGCAAGGGCGTTCCGCAGAATGGAAATCCCTTTCTCGTTCAAAGCCGACATTCGATCAGATAGGAAGATGTTTCCGCCGCAGATTGCTACCAGATTTGCCCAGGTCTCTGCCTCCAAAGCGTTGAACTGATTCCCATGATACCAGTGGCGTCGGAAAAATTCTTTCTCGCTCTCCACTGCCCGTGGCGGGGGAACAAATCCGTTGTAGCCGCCCTCCCGGTATAACTCCTCGTTTGCGGTTTCTTCTCCTCGAACCACCATAAAATCGGGATCGATACGGGTGACTTTGTTGTTGTAGACCCAGGTGTATTTCAGCGAGTCGGCAATCCAATATACGTGATCCCAATAATTGTGAATATCCACCCCAATGCGCATGGCGGGCGCCACATCCGCCCCGCACTGCACAGGCAGTGAACATCCGAGAATAACAATGTCGTCTCCCGTGACCTCTCGGATCTGCTGCATCAGATCGTTCAGAACTCCATAGGGCGTTGCCTTGGGATCGTGGAAGGTTTTGACCTGCAGAATAGGGGAGACGTAGTCAATCTTGAACAGTCGGTAGCCTGCTTGATATTGATAGCGGTAGTTGTTCAGAATGTATTCCCGTGCCTCGGGATGGGTGGGATCCAGGTAGTACATTCCGGACAGGAATAAGCTCCCGTCCGGTTCTTTGCAGAACCATTCGGGGTGGGTTTTCCACAACGAATCCTGCTTCTGCACTGCCAACGGCGCCATCCAGATGCCGGCTTTGAACCCGGCTCTGTTGATGGCCTCGGCAAGCGATGCGATGCCGCAGGAAAAGGTCTTGTTTTCGGTCCAGATGCCCCATTCCTTTTGCCAACCGTCATCAATGACGATATAGTCCAATGCGTCGCGGAAGGGCATGTTTTCCAGCGCCGCCAAGTTTTCCAGAATGTCTTCGGGCGTAACCTTTTGCAGGTAGTAGTCCCAGGTGTTCCAGCCCGTCAGTTTTGGCATGGGAAAGGAACTTTGGGGCAGTGTGCGCCGATACCAATCTCCGAAGTCTTCCGCCGTAAGCCCCTCAAAAAAGTATGCCCGCTCTGTGATAAGACGGTTTTCGCGGGAGGCCTCTACTGTGAATTCTGTCTTGACAAACAGTTCCGCATCTCCCGAAAGTCGGGTGACCACTCCTGCCTTGCAGATGTTGCGGAAAGGGGCCATGCCGCAGACGGTGAGACCGGGCGTGCAGAAATTTTCATACACCCCCACGCCATCTGCCACGTATTCCCGATCGATGCCTACCTCATCGGGGAAGCGGGTTTCGCCGTATGTGAGATCGTTTGTGTAAAAGCTGTACCGAATCGGCCGCTCCTGCTTGCCAATGCCCAGAACGATGCTATCCATGCGGCACACGTTCAGGGGCTTTTCCGAAGAAATTTCCAGCTCTGCGGCAAAGCCTCCGTCTATGGGTTCCAACCGCCAGATAATAGAAATTCCCCAGAAGGTTCCGGTATAGACACCGTCCTCCCGAGCCGTCAGTTGCTCCTTATTCAGATATAAAATGCTTCCGTCGTTAAAATAAATTCGAAGTCCCGGTTTCATAAAAAGCATCCTTTCGCTTTTTTTACGTCTTATTATATCATGAAACGATCAGGAAAATCAATAGTTTATTTTATCAAGATCGTGTTCTGTTTTTAATTGACTTGAAACTGTGTCCTTGTATTTTGGGCATCTTCAGTAAGGAAGATGCCCTGATAATATATCTTTTTGTGAGGTGAGATCCGATGCCTTTTATTCATGTGCGCGATGCTTTGTCAGTGTAATACCGTGCAGGCCGCTATCGGTCAATGCGTAATTATCGGTCCAGTTGGCACCTTTCGTGGTAAAACATTTGGGACCGCAGCCTTTGTAAAAGCGCGGCGCATAGTGAAGGGGACCGAAGAGATTGCGTCGTGTGCCGACAAGCGTAACACGAAGCGTTTTGCCGCCACGGACTGCATCCGTAACATCTGCTTTGTAAGGAGCTTCGTTTGACAAATTACATCGAATGCGTTCCTGTGATTGAAAGGAAATCTACGCCTCTCGGACTTGCTTTTTTTTTCAATTAGAATGTTGCGGATTGTCGCCATTTCCGAATCCGTGAGATCTGCGTATTGTTTAAGAAAGGTTTCGCCCTTTTGCTGCAGCGTTTCCCCGGAGAGCGACATAAACAGCTCTAAAAAGCGTTTGAATTCCATATAGTTTCTGGAATCGTGTCCTCCAGCCCGTACCTTATAACCATCCATATCACGCACGTGGTGCGCATCACGTTTCGCAGTGTCGGAATACATCGTGCCAAAAAAAAGATATTGTTTGTCAAGTTGATAAAAATACTTAGATACCGTAAAACAACGCATTCAAATCAATATCTGCCATAAAAGTTGCCGCGTATGACATAGTCAAGTGGAAAAGTGAGGTGTTCCATTTGGTATCTTTTCCCCAGCCCTCAAAAGTAGTTGTTCCGTCTTCTTGCAAAATGCGTTTCCATGCGCCGTCATCCGGCAGACACTGTTTTATAAGGTCATATTGATGGTTTCGTACAAGCCCAATTAAAATGGGGAATGTACAGAAGAAAGAAAGAGAGCTGATTTTGTTTTTATCAAGCATAGATAAAAAATTTCGTTGGAATCTGTGCTCGTCACAGGGCAGATCGACCTTGTCGGATTGCTTGTGAAAAACATTTCTCGGTTTTAAGTTGGCAAATTCCGAATTCGTGATCCATTTCCCTATAAATGTATGTCCATTGTCTTATACTCCCTATACTCTCATTTATTAAACAGATTATATGCAAGCATCCTCATAACACGATTTTTTTATAATTTTTAATATTGTCGGATGATTTGCAACACAAGGACGCAACGCCCCAACCCTTGTTGCAGGTATTTTTTGAAGTTTTTTGCATTCAAAGCGTTTACCGTCCTTCCAAAAATATCATATCATAAAAGAGATTCTTTGTCAATAAGACTGCGGCATCGTTTGTATTGTGCGGTTTGTTATCTTTCCACAAACTTCGGGTTCGTCTCACAAATGCTGCGCATTTGCTTGCCCTCTTGCGGTTCCCTAAAAAATCGGCGCATCCGTTGGTGCTTGATTTTTTAGATCGCTGCGCTAAGGGGAGTAGAGAGTTTGGAAAGATTTATATCAAGGCGCAGTCTTGCATAGCATCAACACGGAGTGTTGTATATCATCCGCAACTTGTTGCGGCATATCATCAAGCCGCAGGGGAATGCACGCTTCGCGTGATGAGATACAGCCCCAGAGGGGCTGATGATATACACCACGCTTCGCGCGGTGATGATATGCCAAGCCTGCGGCTTGGATAGCAACCAAAGAAAAAAAGCAGTCTTTCGACTGCTTTTTTCTTTGGCACGTCGCACCGAAAAAGATATCGCTTTTTATGGAAGCGTAACCGTTATTTGGGAGGGGTGTGTCACGGATGGCTTTTTCCCCTCCTTCATTTCGCAAACGACTTTCCCGTAGGGGGTCAGCAGTTCGAC
>JAGAOU010000060.1 GCA_017623595.1 Clostridia bacterium | reverse complement strand
TGAAGCGGGAGGCGTTGAAGGTGAAGGTTGCATCTTCTTCGCTGCCCGTGAAGATCATACCAAAGCCCATGCGGGTACCAACGGCTGCCTTGGAGGTTCCCCAGTGGGCGCCGTTTTCCTGAGGCTTCACATAATGCTCGAAGTTCTTGTCACAATCGGTTTCATACAGGCCCAGCTTTGCGGCGCCGTGATTGTCGGAGTAGGCCTCCATGGGGCCGTAGCCGAAGTATTTCATGCGCAGGCAATCCTCGGGCAAAACCAGTTGGACACCGAAACGGGGGAGATGACGGACGTTGTCACGAACGGTGACATCGGTATGAACCTGCATCACGCCGTCGCCCTTGACGGTGTAGGTCACGTCAGCAAAGACGGCGGGACGGTGGGGAGCCGCACCCAGCTTGACCTTGAAGAGGATGGAGAAGCACTCCTCGGTGTTTTCCAGAATGGCCCAGGAATCCAGCATCTGCATCACATTCTTCAGACCGTCCTTGGCCCAGTCGTTCTTGGCGTTGCGGTCGTTGTCCATGGGTGCGCGCCAGATCTGAAGCTTCATGGGCTCTTCCAGATATTCGCGGCCGGCGTGTTTAATGCCCTTCAGCATGCCGCGGAAGGTATCGAAGGTGTAGGTGATGCTGCCGCAGGAGACCTTGATGGTATAGGTGCCGATTTCGGTGATCACGGGAAGGGCTTCCTTGACGGGAGCTTCTTCTTTCACTTCTGCCAGCGTGAACTGATTAAAGCCGCATTCGTCGCCGATGTCGGACCAGGGGCAGGCCAGATTGCGGATCATCTTTACGGTGCAGGTGTAGATGCCGGGCAGGTCGGTGGGCATTTCATCCCACAGCTTGTAGGTCTTTGCGCGGCCTGCGGGGATCGAAAGAGTGGCAATTCTGCCCTGTGCCATAACAACGCCGTTGCGTTCCACGGTCCAGCAGACATCGTATTCCGAAAGATCGGTAAAGAGGTTGCGGTTACGGATCTGCAGTTTGCCGTCGGTAAGGGTCATGGTGTAGGGCTGATAGGCCTTCTTCATTTCCAGCATGCCGGTGTGGGGCTTGCGGTTGGGATAGACCAGACCGTCTACGCAGAAGTTTCCGTCATGGGGATATTCGCCGAAGTCGCCGCCGTAGGTGAAGCCCTTGCGACCGTTGGGTGCGGTGATTTCTACGGAGTGATCGCAGTATTCCCAAATACAACCGCCCACAAAGCGATCGTATTTCCAGATCAGATCCACATATTCCTGAATGTCCCCGGGGCCGTTGCCCATGGCATGGGAATATTCGCAGAGATAGAGGGGCTTGGTCATTTTCTTATCGGTGACGTGACGGAAGCAGAATTCGGGGGTGGGGTACATGTAACTGTCCACGTCGCTGGCGTCATGCTCGGGCCAGGGGCAGTCCACATAATCTCTCCAAAGCTTGTTGCCTTCTTCGCTGAAGAAGTCGCGGGTGCGGCTGGGCATTCTGGAAACCCCTGCCCGCCCCTTGTTTGCGCCTTCGTAGTGGATGATCACTTTGGGATCGCGACTCTTGATGAACTTGTACATAGCCACGTGGTTGCGTCCCAGACCGGATTCGTTGCCCAGAGACCAGAACACGATACAACCGTGGTTCTTGTCCCGTTCATAGAGACGGGCGGCACGATCCACATAGGCTTCTTCCCAATCGGGGGAGTCGGAAACCTGATTCCACCAACCCACATGGGCAAAGCCGTGGGTTTCGATGTCGGCTTCGTCCACTACATAGATACCGTACTTATCGCACAGCTCATAGAAACGGGGATCATTGGGGTAGTGGGAGGTACGGATGCAGTTGCCGTTGTGGGCTTTGATGATCTTGATATCGTTTTCCATATCCAGCATGGAGACGGTGTGACCGGTCCAAGGGTTGGAATCGTGACGGTTGACGCCCAAAAGCTTCAGCTTCTTGCCGTTAAACCAAATGACAGCCTTTTCGTCAATGTGGATGTCCTTCAGACCCACTTTGATCAGAACGGTTTCTTCGCCCACGGTCAGATACAGATCGTAAAGCTCGGGAATTTCAGCACTCCAAAGATGAATATCGTCCAACGCAACGGCGATCTTATTGTCTTCTGCGGTGCCTTCCGCAACGGTGATACCACAGGGGCAGACCAGTTCATATTCCACCGCCTTGTCACCCTTAACGGTGAGGTCGATGTTGATGTTGGCGGTCAATTCCTCGGGATTCACGTCGGTAAGGATCTGCAGATCTTCCATGCGATCCTTGGGACGGGACTGGAGATAAACCTCACGGAAAATACCGGAATAGCGGTACATATCCTGATCTTCCAGATAAGAGCCGTCGCTCCACTTGAAGACAAGCACGGTGATGCGGTTTTCGCCTTCCTTGGCGATGCCTGTCAGATCAAATTCACTGGTGTTGTGGGGAACCTGACTGTAACCCACATACTGACCGTTGACCCAGACATAGAAAGCGGAATCCACCCCTTCAAAGGTGAGGATTACGTCACGGGCGGCAAAGGTTTTGCCCAGAGTGAAGGTGCGGGAATAAAGACCGCAGGGGTTCACATCGGGGGTGTGGGGAGGATCTACGGGAATTGGATAGTTGACATTGGTGTACTGAGGAATGTCGTACCCACGGTCAATCAGGGTCTGCCAGGACAGGGGGACGGGGATGTTTTCAAAGCCTTCGGTGCAGAGATCGGCATCGGAGGGATCCACGTCAATGGCGGCCTCGTGCTCATACCAACGGAACGCCCAGGAACCGCAAAGGGTTTGAATGCGGTCACTGTCCTCGCGGGAGGTGGCGGCTTCCGCAGCTTCCTTCGACCCGAAGGGGATGAAGTATGCGCGGGGGGGCAGGCAGTTTTCGTGAAGAACGTCCAGAGATCTGTGATTTCGGAACATCATAGTTGCTTGTCCTTTCTCTTTATATATGGTTATTATAGACATAATAACAGGTTCTAAAGCAATTATAGCAAAGATTTTCCCATAATGCAAGCCCGCCGGACTTTTTTTCGTAAAATAGTCATAATCCGCAGGCTTTTTCCTCCAAAATGCGCGCAAAAAAGGCCGCCGCATAACGTGCGGCAGCCTTGGGATCAGAGGGTTTCGGCCATGACGGCCTTGATGGTGTGCATGCGGTTTTCGGCTTCGTCGAAGACGATGGAGCGAGACGATTCAAAGACCTCATCGGTGACTTCCATACTGTCGCGGCCGAACTTTTCGCCCATTTCCTTGCCCACGGTGGTTTTCATGTCATGGAAGGCGGGCAGACAGTGCATGAACACACATTGTTCTCCTGCGTTGTCCATGAGGGCCTTGTTGACCTGATAGGGCCCAAGATCATTGATTCTCTTTTCCCAAACCTCCACGGGCTCGCCCATGGAAACCCACACGTCGGTGTAGATTACGTCGGCACCCTTGGTGGCCTTCATTGGATCGGTTTCAAAGGTGAGGGAGGCACCTGTCTCGGCGGCAATAGCCTTGCAGGTGTCGATCAGGCTTTGATCGGGGAAATATTCGGCGGGGGCGCAGGCGGTGAAATTCAGCCCCATTTTGGCACAACCCACCATGAGAGAATTGCCCATGTTGTAGCGAGCGTCGCCCATATAAACGAAGTTGATTCCCTTCAGTTTTCCGAAATGCTCCCGAATGGTGAGAAAATCCGCCAAAATCTGCGTGGGATGGAATTCGTTGGTCAATCCGTTCCAAACGGGAACGGAGGCGTATTTCGCCAATTCCTCCACGATTTTCTGCCCGAAGCCCCGATATTCGATGCTGTCATACATGCGGCCGATGACGCGGGCGGTGTCGGCAATGGATTCCTTTTTGCCGATCTGAGATCCCGAGGGATCCAGATAGGTGACGCCCATGCCCAGATCCCGTGCCGCCACTTCAAAGGCACAACGGGTGCGGGTGGAGGTCTTTTCAAAAATCAGAGCAATGTTCTTGCCCTCGTGGATGCGATGGGCGATGCCTGCCTTTTTCTGTGCTTTCAGTTCTGCGGCGCGGTCGATGAGATAGGAAATCTCCTCGGGAGTATAGTCGAGCAGTTTGAGAAAATCTCGTCCTTTCAGATTCATACGGTTATCCTTTCGCGCACTCTGCGCAGACTTCTTTCAATACGGTGATTGCTTGCTCTAACAGGTCTTGAGGAATGTTGAGGGCGGGCAGGAGGCGCACTTTGTTTTTGGCCTTGATGGCGATGACGCCCTTCTCCCGACAACGGGAAAGGATCTCTCCTACATCCCCCACGGTTTCCACACCGATCATCAGCCCTATACCGCTGACGCTGACAACCCCTTCGGCATTTGCGAGGGAATCGAAAATATAACGGGACTTTTCCCGCACCGAGGCGAGTAGGGCATCATCAATGCGGTTGATAATGTTCAGCGCCCCCGCACAGACGGCGGGATTTCCGCCGAAGGTGGAGCCGTGGCTTCCGGGAATCAGCACATCCTGCACCTTTTCACCCAAAAGGGTGGCGCCGATGGGAAGACCGCCCCCCAATCCCTTGGCGGTGGTGACAATATCGGGCGTCATGCCGAAGTTCATGTATCCGAACAACTGACCGCTGCGGCCGTTGCCCACCTGTACCTCATCGGCAATGAGCAAAAGACCTGTTTCTTCCGCAAGCTCGGCCATGGCCTTGACAAATTCGGCCTTGAGGGGCAACACGCCCCCTTCGCCCTGCACTGCTTCAAACATGACGGCAATGGCTTGGGTCTCTTCCACCGTTTTTCGCAGAACCTCGGGATCGTCGGCGGGCACCGAAACAAAGCCGGGGGTGAGAGGGGTAAAGTCCTGATGGAAAACTTCCTGCCCCGTGGCGGCCAAGGTGGTGATGGTGCGTCCGTGGAAGGAATTGTTCAGAGTGACAATGGTGTACCGATCCTTTCCCCATTTTGCGGCGGCGTAACCTCTTGCCACCTTAATGGCGCATTCGTTGGCTTCCGCACCGGAGTTGGAGAAAAAGACCTTTTTCATCCCCGTGCGATTGCAGAGAGTTTCTGCAAGAGAGGCACAGGGGGAGGTGTAAAACAAATTGGAGGTGTGGGCAACCTTGCCCAGTTGGTCAGTAACGGCCTGCATCCAGCCCTTGTCACCGTGGCCGAAGGTATTGACGGCGATGCCCGTGCCCAGATCAATGTATTCTTTCCCCGTAACATCGGTCACAACACTTCCTTTGCCCGAAACAATTTCCAACGGGAAACGGGCATAGGTGTTGGCTACATACTGCCGATCTTTTTCAAAGGTGTTCATTTTATTTTCCGCTCCTTCATGACCATAGTGCCGGCCCCTTCGTCGGTGAGGGTTTCAATCAGCAGGGAGTGGGGTACGCGGCCGTCCATGATAAAGACCTTCTCCACGCCCCGATGGATGGCATCGATGCAACATTCCACCTTGGGGATCATGCCCCCCGAAATAATGCCCTCTTCGAAGAGTTGTTGAGCTTCTTTCAGGTCGATGGAGCTGATGAGAGAGGTCGGATCGTTTTTATCCCGCAGAATGCCGTTGATGTCGGTCATGGAAATGAGACGGTAGGCCCCCAGGGCACCGGCAAGATATGCGGCGGCGGTGTCTGCGTTGATATTGTAAACATTTCCTTCCATGTCGCAGCCCACGGTGGAGACAACGGGAATATAATTCTTCTCCAAAAGATCGGTCAAGGGTTCAATATTGACCTTGACAATCTCTCCCACATAGCCCAGCCGTTCGTCCTTGACGGTGGCTTCGATCATGTGGCCGTCCATGCCCGAAAGGCCCATGGCTTTGCCACCCTTGATCTGAAGAAGGTTTACAAGGCTCTTGTTGATTTTCCCCGCAAGAACCATCTGAACCACGTCGGCAGTTTCCTTGTCCGTAACCCGCAGGCCGTCCACAAAGACCGATTCCTTGCCGATTTTCTTCAGCATTTCGGAAATTTCGGGACCGCCCCCATGCACTAAAATGACCTTGACCCCGATGAGGGACAAAAGGACAATGTCTTCCATGACCTGCTGCTTCAGTTCTTCGTTGATCATGGCGTTGCCGCCATACTTGACGACCACCACTTTGCCGTTGTATTTCTGAATATAGGGAAGGGCTTGAGTCAGAACCTCCGCCCGTTGAGCGTTTGTGATTTCCAAAGACATGATAAAAACTCCTTTTAGGTGCGGTAGTCGCCGTTGATCTTAACGTATTCGTAGGTCAGATCGCATCCCCATGCGGTAGCGGCACCGTCGCCGTCGCCCAGAGTGATGAGAATGTCGATTTCCTTCTCCAAAAGGATCTGTTTTGCAATTTCCTCGGAGAAGTCGATTCCTGCCCCGTTTTTGCAGACGGGAATGGTTCCTTTAGCGGATCGGAAGGCCACGTCAACCTTCGTCACATCCACCTGCGCACCGCTGTAACCGATGGCGCAGAGAATTCGTCCCCAGTTGGCATCGGCACCGAACATGGCGGCTTTGGTCAAGGAAGAGCAGATGACACTCTTGGCCACGGTCTTGGCGGTCTTCTCGTCCTTTGCCCCGGCAACGACACATTCCAGCAGCTTGGTGGCCCCTTCCCCGTCCCCTGCAATACAGCGACAGAGATAGACGGTGACGGCCTTCAAGGCCTGACGGAAGGAGTCAAAGTCGGCCCCTTCTTCGGTGATGCAGGTGTTTCCTGCCTGTCCGTTGGCCAGCACCGCCACCGTGTCGTTGGTGGAGGTGTCCCCGTCCACGCTGACCATGTTAAAGGTGTCGCACACGTCGGCGGAGAGGGCTTTCTGAAGCATTTCGGCGGAGATGGCGCAGTCGGTGGTGATGAAGACCAGCATGGTGGCCAGGTTGGGATGGATCATCCCCGATCCCTTGGCAATACCGCCGATATGACATTCTTTCCCGTCTACGGTAAAGGAGAATGCAATTTCTTTCATGGCGGTGTCGGTGGTCATAATGCCTTCCGCCGCAAGATCGCTGTGATCCCCCAGGCCTTTGGCCAGTTCGGGAAGTGCGGCGGCAATGGGAGCGGGATCCAAGGGCTGACCGATAACCCCCGTGGAGCAGACGATCACATCCTCGGCATCGATGCCCAAGGTTTTTGCCGTAAGATCGCACATGGTTTCGGCCACTTCAATGCCGTTGGCGTTGCATGTGTTGGCGTTGCCGCTGTTGCAGATCACGGCGCGGGCAATTCCGTTCCGAAGATGTTTCTTGGTGACAAGAATGGTAGAACTTTTCACCAAATTGGAAGTATATACGGCGGCCGCCGCGGCGGGCACATCGCTGACAATGAGGGCGAGATCCCGCTTTGTTTTATTTTTGCGGATTCCGCAATGAATTCCGTTGGCCGTAAAGCCCTTTGCGGCGCAAACGCCGCCTTTGATCTGTTGCATGGTGAAACTCCTTAGTCAATCTTTAATCCTTCGGTGGCAGAGAGACCGAAGCGCAGGTTCATACATTCGATGGCGGCACCGCTGGCCCCCTTGCCCAAATTATCGTAGAGAGCGGAAAGAAGGATGCGGTCGTCGTTTCCGTCCACGGTGACAATCATCCGATCCTGCCCCATCAATGTCCCTGCTTCCAAAAAACCGTCCCGATCGGCAATATCCATATATTCTACCATGGGAGTGGTGTACTTGGCCTTATAAATGGCGCGGATCTCGTCGGGTGTGGCTTTCACCTGAGAGGCGAAGAGGGGAACGGAGACTTGCATACCGCTGTAAAAGTCCGCCACGATGGGGGAAAAGAGAGGGGCATTGTTCAATCCCGTGACAGCGCACATTTCCTTCAGATGCTTGTGGGTTTGTCCCAAAGCGTACTGACGGGGGGTGCCCAACAAAGGATTGCGATCCTTGTCCTCATATTCGGCGATCATCTTTTTGCCGCCGCCGCTATACCCCGTCAGGGAAAAGCAGGAAACTAAGGCATCGGGAGCAAGTACCCCCGCCTCCACGAGGGGATAAACCAAAGCAATAAAGCCGCTGGCGTGACAGCCGGGGACGGCAATGCGGTTGGAGGTCTTTACCTTCTCCAGATGGGCCGCCGACAATTCGGGGAAGCCGTAAGCAAAGGCGGGATTGGTTCGGTGGGCGGTGGAGGTGTCCAAAATCGTGACACTGTTCGTCTCCACCATGGAGACCGCTTCCACAGCCGCAGCGTCGGGCAGGCAGAGGAAGGCTGCATCGCAGGAATTGAGGGCCTCTTTTCGCGCGGCGGGATCCTTGCGCAGTTCTTCGCTGAGGGTGATCAGTTCGATGTCCTCTCGGCCGGAGAGTCGTTCTCGAATCCGCAGACCCGTGGTGCCGGCGCTTCCGTCAATAAATACCCGTTTCATGATTTAAATTCCGCCTTTCGGTCTTGTTGAGAAAAAATATGAATAATTATACCACACCTTTTCATTTTTTGCAAGGGAAAAGAGACTTATTTCACATAAAATTCATAGTTATTTTCTCGGAAAATTCCGTGCGGGACGAAAAATGTATAATTATTATAAAATATACACGCTTGTTGAATAAAAATACAAATATACGCATAAAAATTCCCGAAAGCAGACGCCTTCGGGAAGAATTTTCAGATTTCTTCGGTTTTGGATTCCCTGTTTCGTTTCCCTATGGGAAGGGAGATTACGGCACCGAAGATCATCAGGCCGAACCAAATCAGCACCAGCCATTGCCAGCCCAAAGACCCTACCGCCCGTGCGGAAAGGGTAGAGGCAAGGGAGCCTGCCATGTAACTGATAAAATCGAGAAAGCCGGTTACCGAGGATACCATCCCCGTGTCCCGCAGGCTTGGGCAGTAGAGACTCCAGAGCATTACCGCCGCACTGTTGGAGCCCATGACCCCCAAAACAATGCAGATAATGTTCACAATGGGGTGTTCGAAGAAGAAAGCCCCCAGCACGCACAGGGCTGCTGTCAAAAAGGAGACAAACAGCACTAAATCCATATTTTTGCGGGAGAGGGTGTAGAAGGCCATGGAAACGAACACCGTAAGAGAGATCACTGAGGTGCAGATTGTGAAGAGCAGGGCCGACTGTTCGGAGGAAAAGCCGAGATATTGGGCAAAATAGGTGGAGAGCCATGCAACAACGGTGGTTTTTGTGATACCCGTCAAGGCAGCGATGAAGGTGAATCGCACAATGCGGCGGCGAAGAAGTTCTTGAAGGCCTTCCATTCCGCGGCGCGGACGGCGATATCGTCCGTAAACCACAATGCCCTTTTTCTCCAGCACGGAAAAAACGATAAAAAACAAGCTTCCCATGAAGACCAAAAGTCCGCTTCCCACAAAGAAGGAGGTGTTCCATGCCAAAATCAACGCAAGAAGCCCTGCCAGCGGAGATCCGACCAGGGTTGCCATGGTATAGGCAAAGCTGCATCGGGTGGTGTAGCGGGGATCGGTGTTTTCCGCCACGGCCTTAGTCATGGGACCGTAGATCATGGAGAGGAAAAATCCCATGGCACCGTAGGACATGTATGCCACGGTGGCGGAATCGGCGGAAAAGAGCGGAATTGCAACACAACAGAGTCCTGCAAGAATCAGCCCCACGCTGATCATATATTTTGTTTTGATTTTGTCTCCGACCATCCCGTTGATCAGTTGTCCGAAGGCGTAGGTGGTAAAATAGGCGGAGGACATGGTTCCGATATTTTCGGTGGTGAGCACGCCCTGCTCAATCATTTGGGGTGACACGGCGCTCAAAATATTGCGGACAATATAAACGGAAAGGTAGGAGAAGGCACAAATACTGCCGATCATTGCCGCATTTTTTGCGGCGGGAGAAATCTTCATAGGGGACCTCGTATCAGGATTCTAAAAAAAAGGGATTGGAGACTGCCTTTTTCCCTTGGCGGTCGGTTACGGTTACTACAAGAAACTCCTCATCGCCCCGCAGGGTGAAGTGGGCTTCGGTAAAGGTTTCGGTTTTAGACCAACAGGAGAAGCCCTTCCGTTTTGCGGTGGAAACGGCGATGCTTCCTGCGGGGGAGCATTTTATGTGCAGAACGCCGTCCTCCAGACAGAGGGATTCGATAACGGGGCCGCAGGAGGAATAGAAATTCCCCTGCTGCAGGGCGGAGATGACGGCGGAGTAGGTCAATTCGGGGGCTTTAATGCAAATCCAGCCGCCGCAGGAGAGATCCATGGGGTCGATTTGCGCCAATTGCACGGAGGGAATGGCGGGGATGTTGTGGTTGTCGTCCGCCATGATGCCAAACATCCTTTTGCCGCGGCGCAAAGCGTTCAGCCAGGGAGAAAGGTTGTATTCCTCAATGCCGAGAACCTCGCTGAAGTGGTTGAACAGCTCCATGCCGTACAACCCCTCGTAGGAGAAAAGGTCCTCTTCCGTATCCAGCGACCAGCGCATGTGATTGTAAATGGGCAAAAAACCTCTGTCCCGTCCCCGTCGGATCATTTCGTTGACCCCGTCGGAGAAGGCCTTGTCGCCGTATTCCCCCACTGCAAAGGTGGTGCGGGGCGGCATGATGCAATCGGGTGTGGTGGCAATCATTCCGATGTGAACCGACCGTCCCCGATCGGTGGCGGAATGGTGGGAGGCTTCATATCCCTGCAGGACTAAAAAATCCTCCCGATTCAGAGCGCTTCGGTCTGTTGTTACATCGTGGTCGGTTATGGCCAAAACGGAATAGCCACGGGATTGATAAAACTCTACCAGCTGCTCCGGAGAAAGCTTTCCGTCGGATACGGTGCTGTGGCAGTGCAGGTTCGCCTTGTAAAAGGTTCCTTCTTCGGGCAAAATCCATTGGATCATAATTATTCACCTCTTCAATCGCCCCTATTATAACAAAAATCGCCCTTCCCGTCAAGGGAAAGAGCGACTTTTTTATAGAAATATCGTGCGTTCGGTCAAAACTTCGCCGTCTTTCGGATCGTGGGACACCAAAAACAGTGTTTTGTTTTGACAGAACTCCTTCACCCTTTGCCGCAGGGCGTCTCTTCGTTCCTCATCCAGGGCGGTGAAGGGCTCGTCCAGCAGAAGCACAGGGCGGTCGGAGATCAGTGCACGGGCAAGGGCCACCCGTTGCTTCATGCCCCCCGAAAGTTGATGGGGAAACTTATCTGCCGCATCTCTTAGGTCCATTTGCTCAAGCAATTCCAGCCCCCGGGCTTCCCCTGATTTTGGATCGGCGAGAATGCAGGTCACGTTCTGCAGGGCGGTCAGCTGGGGAAAGAGGCGAGGCTCCTGAAAGCAATAGGAAATCTCTTCGGGACGAACCCCCTCCACCACGCCCTTGTCTGCTTTTTCCAGAGAACAAAGGATCCGCAGAAGGGTGGTTTTGCCTCCGCCCGAGGGCGCGGAAACAAGAACCTTTTCCCCTTGGTTCACTTCGAAGGAAAGACCGCGCAGAACCTCGGTCTTGCCGAAGGATTTGTAAAGATCATGCACCCGAAGCACGGGCCTTCCCCCTTTCCAAAAGAAATTTCAGCAGCTTTTCCAAAATAAGACTCAAAAGAATGACCACCGCCGTCCAAGCGAAAAGCTCGGCGGTTTCCAGGTACACCTTGGAATCATAGACCATTTTTCCGATGGACTGCTTCGGAGTACAAAGCACCTCAGCGGCAATGCCCGCCTTCCATGCCAGTCCCAAGGAGGTGAGCACCCCTGCGGAAAAATAGGGCATGCAGTGGGGAAGATCCAGAATCCGCAGGCGCCTTGTCCAAGGCATCTGATAAACTCTGCAGACCTCCTTCAGGGAAGGATCCACGGTTTTGATCCCCTGCTCCACATTAGCCCAAACAATGGGCAGAACCATGAGAAACACAATAAAAGCGGGGGTGGAATCTCTTCCCAAAAGAAGGAAAATGAGCATAATAAAGGAGGAGACGGGGGTGGCGCGGATGACGGTGAGCAATGGGGAAAACAGAATTCCGAGGAAAGACACCTTTGCGGTCAGAAGTCCCCCTATGGCACCGAAGATCAATCCGGGTACATATCCCTGCAGCACCCGCAACAGAGATTTTCCGACAATCGTCCAAAACTCCGCCGAGGGAATCAGTGCGATCAGGGCTTGCAGAACAGCCCAAGGGGTCGGGAGGAATAGTTCCTTCCCGACCCAAAGGGCCCCCAGGTACCACACGCCGATCCAGAACAATGCGACAGCGGCACCCAAGGCGATTCGTTTCACAAGAGAATGGTTTGGCTTACTTTCCATAATAGAAGTCGTCGGCAGGCATCTTTCCGCCGATGGAGGTCTTGTCCGCATCAAACAGTACCTGATAGAAGGGAACCAAAATGGCCTTCATGTCAGCGCCTGCGGAGAAGGTAAGGTTGGAGTTGGGGATGGCCTTTGCGGCAAGGGGAGCCTTGGGGATGATGCCATGCTCCGCCACCATTGCAGAAGCTTCCTCCACATTGGTCTTGACGAAATTGATGGATGCTTCGTACTCTTCCAGGAATTTTGCCACCTCATTGGGATGAGTCTGCGCAAATTCCTTTGTGACAATAACACATCCCTGGGCCATAGGTGTGGTGCAGACCTTGTTCCATTCTGCGGTCATGTCAAGAGCAACGGTAACATTTTCCACCTGTCCTTTCACGGCGGTGACCTTGGGTTCGGGGAGCATCAGCACAGCCCCTTCCTTGGCATGGGAAACAACACCGTCGGCGGTGGCTTCGTAGACAATTTCCACGTCGGTTCCGGGGACAAGATTGTTCTTTTCAAGAATATAGCGGAGCGCATATTCGGGGGTGGAGCCCTGACCTGTGGTATAAATGGTTTTTCCTCTCAGGTCGGCCACGCTCTTGATTTCGGTGGTGCCGATCTCCAGCATATACAGAACGCCCAGGGTGTTCACCGCAAGAATCTGCAGTTCCCCGTTGGTTTTGTTGTAAAGCTTCGCCGCCACGTTGGTGGGAAGCGCCGCAATGTCATACTTTTTTGCGGTGATTTCGGGCAGAAGCAACTCGGGGGCATCAAAAACTTCAAAGGTGTAGGTGTTTTTGGCCGTACCGTTCTTGGAATCGGTCATCAGCTTGGCCATACCGAGGCCCGTGGAGCCGCTCAGAGCCGCCACGCGGACGGTGACGGCATCACCGGTGTTGTTGTCGGTGCCCTGAACACTTGAGGTATTCGTGTCGGTATCGGTGTCGGTGCTTGCGTTGTCTGTGGGTTGTGCGGTGCAGGCGAAGAGGGCTGCGGAAAGCACCAGCGCCATCAGAAGAGCCAAAAGGGATTTGAATTTCATAATATATTCTCCTTACGGTTATTGTTCACAGAAAAATCATCCTTCGATTCTTTTTCTAACACAATTATACGATATAATATAGAAAAAATCTGTTGCCTTGGCAACGAAATGAGGATTGTATGCGTACCTTAACGGCAGAACTGAAGCATCTTCCCCTGTTTGCGGGAATGACCGAGGAAGAAATTGCACGGCAGGCGGATGCTCTGAGGGGCTTTCGCAGTCGGGAGGAAAAAGGAAATATTCTTATTCGGGAGGGGGAAAAAACCGAACGGTGCGGTATCCTTTTGGAGGGAACCCTGCAAGGGCATCGGGTGGATGAGGACGGGGTCCTTTCGGTGGTATCCACCCTGTCTGCGGGGATGATGTTCGGAGAGATTCTGATTTTTTCCGATCAGCCCTCTCCCGTGACCCTCACCGCCCTGACCGATTGTCGGATCCTTTGGCTGGGGCCCATTGATCTGCAACGGACCGATGCCCGCTTGATTCGCAACCTGCTTGCTCTCATCGGAAGCGAATATTGGGCCCTCCATCAAAAGATCCGTTATTGCTCCATTGTGTCTCTTCGCAAAAGGATTCTGACCTTTCTGAAGGATCACGAGGCAACACCGAAGGACCCTTTTTCGGTGCCCTTTGACCGCAACGGCATGGCGGCTTATCTGAACGCAGACCGCTCCGCCCTGTCCCGGGAACTGTCTCGCATGAGGGGGGAGGGATTGATCGATTATCACAAAAACCGATTTCGGCTTCTCTGAGGCCCACAACAGATATCTTCAAGAGACACTTTTTCTCTTTTTTGTCTCATTTCGGTATTGCAATCATTTGAGAAATCTGCTATAATAGGAACAAAGAATTCGGAAAAGGATGGAGCACTATGTTAGAGCAAAAAGTGATTTCCTGCGATCTTTGCGTTGTGGGAGGCGGGTTGGCGGGTATGACTGCAGCCATCGCCGCCGCACGGGAGGGGTGCCGTGTGGTTTTAATGCACGAGCGTCCCGTTTTGGGTGGAAACGCCTCTTCGGAGATCCGTATGTGGATCTGCGGTGCCCACGGAGAAAACAATCGGGAAACGGGCATTTTAGAAGAAATTGCGCTGGAAAATCTCTACCGAAACCCCACCAAGAGCTTTGCTGTCTGGGATACGGTGCTCTATGACTTTGTGCGCCGCGAAAAGAATATTACCCTGCTTCTCAACTGCACCTGCCTTGACGCCACGGTAGAAGAGGGGAAGTTTGCCCACGGACGGGAGCGCCGCATTCGCTCGGTTAAGGGCTATCAGATGACTACCCAACGTTTTTATGAGGTCAAAGCCAAGCTGTTCTGCGATTGTTCGGGGGACAGCATTTTAGCCCCGCTGACCGGAGCAGACTTCCGTCTGGGACGGGAGGATCGGGAGGAGTTCGGCGAGGACACCACCACCGAACAGACTGACCGCATGACCATGGGCATGTCCTGCCTTCTTCAAGGACGGGAGACCCAACGGGAAATTCAATATATCCCGCCTTCTTGGAGCACCCATCTTACCTCCGAGAATTTTGCTCATCGCAAGCCGAATCTGTACAAGGATTCCGAGAATTTCTGGTATTTGGAGCTGGGCGGCAATCGGGATTCCATCGGTGACACGGAGGAACTGCGGGATGAACTGGTTGCTCTTGCTGCGGGAACCTGGGATTATCTGAAAAATTCAGGGGAACACGATGCCAAAAACTGGGATCTGGACTTCCTCGGATTTCTACCGGGGAAGCGGGAATCCCGCCGCATGTGTGGGGAATACATGATCACCCAGCGGGATATTTCCGACGGCGTGGTTTTTGACGATGAAATTGCCTTTGGCGGATGGCCTTTGGATGATCATTTTCCCGGAGGATTTTATCATCGGGGCGTTCCCAACACCAATTTCAAAACCCCGGCGCCCTATTCACTCCCCTATCGTGCGCTTTACTCCAAAAATGTGGAAAATCTTTTCTTTGCGGGCCGAAACATCAGTATGACCCACATGGCTATGAGCAGCATCCGTGTCATGGCAACCTGTTCCCTTTTGGGCGAGGCGGTGGGGAAGGCCGCCGCCTTGGCAACAAAGCACGGGTTGACGCCCCACGGTGTATATCTGGAAAAAATGTCCGATCTTCAGACCCTGCTCCTGGAAGAAGACAGTTTTTTACCCTCCAAAACAAGAATTGTTTCCGAGACCTGCAAAAATGCTCTTCTGCAGGGCGGAGACGACCGTCTGCGCAACGGGCAGGATCGGGCACATGAAATTTACGGCAATGAGGACGGGGATTATTGCGCCGTGGCTCCCGAAACGGAAATTTCCTATTCCTTCCCCGAGACAAAGATCAATAGCGTCCACCTTGTCTTTTCCTCCGATCTGAATCGCAAAACCTTGCCCGGCTCCCATTGTGAGCGAATTCATTCCACTCGTTGCAATCAGCGTCTTGACAGTCCTATGATGCATATGCCCACCACCCTTTGTCGGGAGTTTGTTTTGTACGGTGAGTGCAGGGGCGAGCGAACCGAGCTTCTCCGTGTTTCGGACAACCGCAAGCGCGCCTATCATTTGAATCTCGGCAAGACCTTCGACCGTCTTGTTCTTGTCCCGCAAAAAAGTTGGGGCGAGGATGCCGACCAAATCCCCGTCATCTCCTTCGACTTCAATTAAATTCACGGAACAAAAAAGAGGTTTCGGTAAGTCCGAAGCCTCTTTTTCTTGTATATTTGTATCATTTTTACGGTTGGTTGAAGAAGGAGGAGTAGAGAGTGTCGCCGTAGGTCAGGTCGAGGGATGCGGCGGCGAAAAGCGCACCGTCTTGGGTGAAAAGAACGTTGTACCGTCCGATGCCTCCGCCTTCCTCGTTGACGGCATTAACGGCGGCGCTCAATGTGACGAGGACGTTCTTTACCTTCTCTTGAGAGGTTTCCACGGTAACGGAGATGGCTTTGCCGTCCGGACCTTCGTCGGAATCCGCGGCTACGGCTGCAGAAAGACCGCTTTGCTCCAGTTCATATTTCAGCTTCAGCACCGTAAGATCCTCTTCCAGTGTTTCTACCCGAGGGGAGGTGGGGGTTGGAAGGTAGGTTAAATGCTCCACGGTACCCTCTGAAAGCACAGTGTCATTTTCGGTGAAAATCCAGTGTAGGTTTTCCGGAGGATTTTCCGAGGCACGGAGAAGATTCAAGGTTCTTCTGCAAATAAGCACGCCTTCCTCGTCTCCCTGTAGGGTGATGGAGAGGGTGTCTCCGTCTACGGTGCAATCGATGAAAGGGATGTTCTTTTCCTGCAGAAAGTCCCGATAGGGGTTATGATCCAGCACAAGCACCGTGAGGATGGTGCCGGCAATAAGAAGCAGTGCGAAAAGAAGTATGGTTGTCTTGTGCCGTCTCCACCATTTCGGTTTGCGGCGGCGGGGGGCGGAATGCTTGCCCATAACCGTACTCCTCCTTTCGACGGAAAAATCGTTGAATCTCTGCTTATCATACCACAAAAAGGAGGTTTTGTCAAGTTTTTTGCTCCTTTTGTCGAGAACTTCTTTTTGTCTCGTCCGAATACCGACATTTTTTTCGCTTTTTTTGTGTTACAATGAACCCATCATCCGTGGGGAGGAATGTATCATTCGGGACCGAATCCGCACTCTGACGGCGGCGATTACGCCGAAAGCCGTTGCTTTTCGCTTATTCGAAGCCTTTGTGGGCTATCTTTTCTCCAATATCATCCTCGCCCGTGGCATTATGCCCTTTGGAGTCGCCTATGCGACAGTCGGTTCTCTCCCCGGCTTTTGCGGTGTCTTCCTGGGGCATCTTGTCTCGGGACGGGACGTGCTACGTATCCTGACTTCCTGTTTTATGGCGCGGGTGTTTCGATGGAGCATGACCTCTCTTTCCGAGGCGGACAAGCCCTTGTCCTATTTTCTGTTTACCCTTTGGGGAACCATGCTGGGCGGGTTGATGGGGTTCTTCTTTTCCGAGTATACGCCGAAGGAAAATGTGGCATTCATGGTCAACGGGCTTTTAAGCGGTGGGCTGGCATGGATTTTCTGCATTGCCTGCTCCTCTTTTTCGGGACGCCCTTTGGGCAATTCCTCGGTGCGGTATGTTTGTTGTCTGCTGTCTCTTTCTGCGGTATTGGTGGGGCTGATGCATTATGGGGGCATCTGGGAGTCTGCGGGACGGACGGCGTTACTGTTTTTGATCCTTTGTGTGGGACATAAGTGTAGCTTTGTTTATACCTTTTCCTCTGCGGTAACGGTGGGGTTGGTGCTTTGCCTCTTTTCTTCGGATCGATTGTTGTGGTTTTTATCCTTGTTTTTGGGTCTTTTGCTTTCCGCCGCCCTGAAGCCCTTCGGAAAATACGGGCAGGTGTTTTCCTATCTTCTCTCGGTGCTGACCGTTTGGCTTTGCTCCGAACGAAGCTTCGGACTGCTTTCGGCCATGAGCTCCGTTCTGTTTGCGGGCATGCTGTTTTTGATGCTTCCCGGCCGTATATTGACCCGTCTGACACGGGAGAGCGTCCCCATGGGGGGATTTTTGGGACAGGGATGGCGTGAGGCGCGCTTCCGATTCCGCAGTAAGGGGGCGACGGAGGTGTTGCGGGGCGAGGGGGCGGTCTGTCGCCGTTGCGCCAAGCGGATTCTTTGTCATACCCGATTCCGTACCGAGACGGCGGAGGCCTTTGACGTAATCCGCAAAGGGGTGAGGGAGCATGATCTGCGACCTCCGCGGGAATTTTTGGATCGCTGCGTGCGGTTCCCCGAGGTGATTTCCGCCTTGCGCACCGAGGAGGAGACGGTGTTCGGTCTGCAGTTTGCCAAGGCATTTACCCAAAAGGAGGGGGAGCTGTTCTGCGGGGATACGGCAGGGGGCTTTCGGACGGCGGACGATCGGTATGTGTTCACCGTGACCGACGGCATGGGCAGTGGCACAAAGGCGGCACGTCAGAGCGTCAAGGCGGTGCGAGTGATGGAAAATCTGGCCAAAAACGGCTTGTCTCAGGAGGATATTCTCAAGGTTCTGAACCGCAATCTCCTTTCGGCCTCCGAGGAGGCAGTGTTGGGGGTGGATGTGGCGGCGGTAGATCTGAAAAGCGGTGTGTGCGACCTGTACAAGGCAGGGGCGGCGCCCACTTATATTCTGCGCAATGGCATTGTTTATGAGATCGGCAGCGAAACGCTGCCCGTGGGGATGCTGGAGGAGGTGGATGTGAAGCATGAAACCTGCCGTTTGGCGGCGGAGGATTATCTGATTCTCATCTCCGACGGCGTTTTGGGAAAAGACAAGAAGTGGCTTTCGGAATACCTGAACCGCTTTCCCCATCCAAAGGATTGCGTGTCTCTGGCCGACGGCATCCTGCGGGAGGCAAAAAGGGCGGGCCGCAACCGCATTGACGATCTCACCGTGCTTGCCATTCAAGTCCGCAATGCGGCGTAGCGGCTTTCGAACAATGTCCTTTTCAACAGCAAAAGCGGCGCCTGACAGGCACCGCTTTTCTCATTCTTCTATTCCATTAAAATAGTCACGGTCGAAAAACTCCGAGAGGGTAATCCCCGCGCCCTCGCAGAAACGCTTGACGGTAATGACCTTGGAGCATTTTGTCCGTCCCTTGATCAGGTCGTAAAGTGCGGAGGGGGACATGCCTCCTTTCAGCGAGGCATCGCAGACATTGATACCTTTTTCGGCACATATTTCTTGGATTCGTTGGATAATGGCTTCATTCAGCTTCATAAAGGATCCCTTTCTGTTTCATGGAATTCCACAATTATTATACAACAAATCGAACTTTTTATCTCGTGGAGTTCCACGATATTGACAAGAAAAACGGGTTGTGTTATAATGAAGAAATAACGGAGTTCCACGATTTTTCGGAGGGGTTATGGTTATTTCTTTTATCGGACACGGCCAATTATCCGGGGAGGCCGAACTGTATCAAAAGCTGCGGGAAGTCCTCGATCGTTTTTTGCCAAGAGAGGAAAGCGTTCTTTTCTTTTGCGGAGGATATGGAGATTTCGATCGATTGTGTGCTTCTGTTTGTCGCGAGGTTAAATCTCATTATTCTCAAGGAGAGATGGTTTTTATTTCGCCTTATGGCACCGAATCTTTTTTGAAAAAAGCGAAGGAGCTTATAGATTTAGGGTTGTATGACAGTATGATTTATCCACCAATTGAAAATTGTCCTCCCAGATATGCAATTTTAAAACGGAATGAATGGATTGTGGATCATTCCGACTTGATTATTTCTTATGTAACACATGATTTTGGCGGTGCTTACAAAGCGTTGGAGTATGCGAAAAAAAAGAAAAAAAATATAATAGATCTTACATGCCTTTGACAAGAAAACGCCACAATGCTGTGATATACTGAAACAAACAACGGGAGGCGGATGAATATGGATTTGCGTTTTGTTTCGGAAGAGCGGTCGATGCTCGGCAAAGGAGTGGAACTGCGTTCCTTTGTGGGCGAGCGTGACGACGGGCGGCCTGTGCATTGTTGGGTGGTGATTGCCGACCCGAAGCATGCGGAGGTTGCCGTGCAGACGGCACCGTGGGGCACTGCAAGAACGGTGGGAGAGCATGTTGACACCGCCGTGAAACGGGGAAAAAAGGTGCTGGCGGCCACAAATGCGGACTTTTTTCATCTTGCGTCGGGAACCTTGACGCCTTACGGAGCTCAG
This sequence comes from Clostridia bacterium, assembly GCA_017623595.1. Lineage (GTDB taxonomy): Bacteria > Bacillota > Clostridia > Oscillospirales > UBA644 > RGIG995. The sequence goes on along the minus strand of JAGAOU010000060.1, from coordinate 8,803 downwards.
ATCGTGGATGGCGTTGTGATTTATGAGCCCCACACCCGAGAGCGCTACGGAAATCTTTGGTTCGGCGTGACCTTTGACGGAACGCCTGTGATCGGGGATGCGGAGGACTATTTCGGAACATATGTTGGTTTGTTGAAAAATGCGGTGGGCGGCGGTGTTTTGCTTTTGAAGGATGGTACCGTGGTCTGCGATCCCGAAAATAAGCCGGGACCCCGCACCTGGGTAGGCTACGCACCCGACGGCACCGTGGCCCTTGCTATTACCGACGGACGGCAGGCGGATTGGTCGGTGGGTATGACCTTGGCAGAGCAGGCACAGTTTTTATTGGATCTTGACGTGGGCATTACCGATGCCATCAATTTGGACGGCGGCGGGTCTACGGCCATGGTGACCTGCGACGAAACAGGACAGAAGACCCTCCGCAATCGGGTTTGTGTTTCCCCCGAGCGCCCCGTGGCGGATGCGCTGATGATTGTTCAAAAATAACGCATGAGAATCCCTCAAAAAATGAGGGATTCTCGATTTTTTGTAACGAAAATGTGTTTTTTTTACACGATGCAATAAATATATATCTTTTCATGTTTTTTTTATAAGAAAAGCGCAATAAAGCCTGTCTTCCGCAATTGATGAATTTCGTTGAAAACATCACCTTTTCGCCGCTTTTATTCCTATATCGGAAATGTGATTTTTCATTGTTTTTTGAAACCTCTTTTGCGCGCGGGCGCGTGATATACTATAATATGTAGAGATAGGCCGAGCGTTTTGACGTGGCATTATCTGCGCTTCTTCTGTTTGTTCATCCAATCGCAATCTGCAAAAACCCGGAGGTAAATCAATGAAAAAGACAAAGCTCAAAAAGAGAGCGCTGAGCCTGCTTCTCAGCCTTGCCCTGTTTTTGTCCTTCTTGCCCGTGATGCCGTTCTTTTCTTCGGCTGACGTCGACACCCGTGTGACCGATGCGTCCACGATGAACGACTGGTCGAAGTTCTTCGGCGATTCCGTTCCCAGTACGGAGAACGCCGGCGGTGTGTGGGGAGACAAATCGGTCTTCACCAACGCCGACGCCTTCAATGACTACGGCATTTCCATGCTTGACAAGGATAAAAACTTCCTTGTGGCTCTTTCCGCCATGGCAGCCAATAAGTCCATTGTCGGATATTCTGCCCTGCCCACCGACACGGTTATGGTGCTTGACCTTTCCAACAGTATGTCCGAATCCTCTTTGGCGGACATGGTGGAAGCTACCAATGCTGCCCTCCGTGAACTTTTGGCTCTGAACCTCAATAACCGTGTTTCGGTCATTGTTTACGCAGGGACCCGTGCTTCCAACTACGGAAATTCGTTTGGCTTGAACCAATCTGCCACAGTGCTTTTGCCTCTCGATCGCTATGAGGGTGTGATGCAGGGCGGTAAAGAGACGTTTTTGACTTACAGCAGCCGCAACGACACGGTTTCTGTTGTTAACGGTGTTCTTGATCTCGGCTATGGAGAGCGAAATCCTTCCAAGGCCGCAAACGGTGCTACCTATATCCAGGCCGGCCTTCAGTTGGCGTGGAATCAATTTAAAGCAGTAACCGATACGGTCATTACCGACGGACCTCAGAAGGGGACCGTCCGCATGCCCGTTTTGGTTCTGATGAGTGACGGTGCTCCCACCGCCGCTACCACAAGCTTCACCAACGTGGGCGATTCTACCCACGGGAACGGTGGCTCAATCAGCACCACCAATTCCTTCCTGACCCAGCTTTCTGCCGTTTGGGTTCGCACGCAGATGGCGGAAAAATACGGACGTGCACCTTTGTTCTATACCCTTGGTCTGGATGTTGAGAATAACGATACTGCCCGTGCGGTTCTCAACCCTATGGTGAACACCGAGGCTCTGGAGAACCATTGGAATAATTATATTTCCGCTTCCGGATCGGTTTATACTGCAAGCGGCTTTTCCGTTGCGGTGAACAGCGACGTTAAGAACTTCTTTGAAACGGCTCCCAATACCTATGCCGCAAAGAATTATGTCACCGCGTATTTCCAGGCTTCCAGTAATTCTTACGGTGGAAATGAACTGATCGATGCTTTCGACAACATTGTGGATCAGATCATTATCCAGTCCAAATATTATCCCACCCTCGTGGAAAGCGGAGATCATAACCTGGACGGTTTTGTTACCTTCACCGACGAGCTGGGCGAATATATGGAGGTCAAAGACATCAAAGGTTTGACCGTTGCCGGATCTCTTTACAAGGGATCTGCGCTGGCTCAATCCGTGGCAAGCGGAACGGTCTTCGGCGATATTTCCTCCGGCGACCCCGCAAAATTGACCACTGCAGGCCGTGAGTTGGTCAAGGCCATTATGATCCGTATCGGATGTTCCGAAGACGATGCTCTGACCCTTGCGAAAAACGCTATCGCAGACGGACAACTTTATTACAACAGCGATTCCGACTACAGCAACTACATTGGTTGGTATGCTGACGATAAGGGGAATTATCTCGGTTACTGGAACGGTGGTGCGGCGGATCCCTCTGTGGGCGCCACCTATGTCAATAAATCCTATGGCTTTGTCGGGACCGTCGGCTCCGATGCTTCGTACAACAAGACCGACATGCTCTATGTCAGCGTTCAAGTTCATAAGCATATCGAGAGTGGCCACGAACAGATTCTGTATCGAATTCCCGCATCTTTGGTTCCTATGGTGGAATACAAAATCAGCTTTGACGGTACGGAGCTTGCAACCGGCACCAACTTCAAGCTGACGGTGGGCGGTGCTACCGAGCCTCTCCGTCTGATCTATGAGTTGGGATTGCGTTCCGATATTAATCCCATCAACGTCAACGATAAGATTGACACCAGATACAAGTACAAGGGTGCAAACGGATATACCTTCTACACCAACTCCTGGGCGCCCCATGCGCACAGTGAGGTTGCTGCACCCGATTCCCACGATGCAACCACCTTTGCCTTCGAACCTTCTTTGGAAAACGAGCGCTACTATTATGTAGCGGATATGCCCATCTTTGATGCGGCCGGGAATGCGGTTACCTATGATCCCAAGACCGTCGCCGGAAAGTATTACTGGAAGCATGTTATCTTTGAAGCCACCGGTAGCGGGGATGCTGCGTCGATGACCGAGCTTTTGGTTGAGATCTCTGCCGAAAGCCTGGCACTCTCCGAGTATACCACCTACGGGGAATGGGTGATTCCCAAGGGAACGCCCTACCGTCGCCTCTTTGATGACCACGGCGTGGAATACGCCCAGACCAAAACGGCCAACACCACCGGTACGCTGGAGTACTCCATCTATCCCTCTCTGACCCATCCCAGCGATGAGGTGGATTATTCCATTACTGCTTGCCTTGGCAACAACGGCCGCTTTACTCTTGCGCCTGCCCAGGGCATCGCGCTGACCAAGACGATGGAATATCCCGAGTTGGGTCAGGACGAAATCTTTACCTTTGAAATTACCCTTACGGGAAGCGGACTTCCCTCCGAATATCCTGTGTACGACTATGACGGCAACCTGCTCTCTACCGCAACCCTTGCCTCCGGTAACAAGCTGACGGTTCAGGTGAAAACGGGACAGACGGTTTATGTGACGGGGATTCCCACCGATACGCAGTACTCTGTTGTAGAGGTTCTTCCCGCAGGCTCCTTCTGGAAGGTGAATACCTCCTCCGGCACTACCGGCACCGTTGCTCTTTATGAATTCCGTTCCGTTTCCTTTGAAAACACTCCGACTACCTACGGAAGCCTTCTGATCAACAAGACTGTGAAGCATCCCTTCGGCGATTCTTACCCCATGCCCGAGAAGCTGTTTGACATCACCGTTTCCTTCAATGGCGTTGCCGACGGAACCACGATTACGGTAGATGGCGTCGGCACCACCGTTTCCGGCGGAAAGTTGGATCTGAAGATTAAGCATGGCCAGACCATCGTCATCAACGATCTTCCCGCCGATGCAACCTATACCGTAACCGAAAAGGCCTATGACGGCTTTACGCTCAGCGGCAGCGGTCTTACGGGCATTATCAGCGATGACAAAAACGCAGAGGCTCTTCTGGTCAACACCTATGACCCCGCATCTGCGGAGCTGAATGTTTCCCATGTGGGTGTCAAGCATCTGGACGGCCGTGAATGGCAGGTCGGCGATGTCTTTACCTTCTCTCTGCAGTATTTCAACGGTGTCAACTGGATTCCCGTTTCTTCCGAAACCCGCACCGTGAACAAGGATACCGCATCCTATTCCTTCACCTTTGATTCTCTGCTTGCCGCCTTTGATTTCGACCATGTGGGAACCTATCAGTTCCGTGTGATGGAATCCCATGTGGACATCGGCGGCTTGGTCTGCGACACATCCGAGAAGAATTTCACCATTACCGTGGTGGACGATGCCTTCTCCGGAAAGCTGAAGATTGCAGACGTCACCACCGGCACTCCCAACGCTTATAATACCAAGTCCGGTACGGTTGTTTCCCATGATACCGCCGCCGACACTTGGGCTGTTACCACCCATTTCAATAACGTTTACTCCGTGCTCGGCACTGCTGTTGTCACCGTAAATGTGACCAAGAACATTATCAATAACACCGGCGTTCCCTTTGGAAAAGACGGATTCGTCTTTGAAATCTATGAGGTTCACGGCCCCGTGGAGACCTTTGTGGGCTCTACCGTTGCCACCGATGTGAACGGGGAAACCGTCTTTGTCTTTGACATTGACGCAAACCGTCTGGGCGAGACCATCACCTACAAGGTCGTGGAAGTCAACAGCGGCAAGGAAGGCGTTCATTATGACGCATCCGAAAAGACCTTCACCGTGGAACTGGAAGACAATCTGGACGGTACCGTCCGTGCCAAGGTGAACGGGGTTGACACCAACGTTTACAACACCGAATTTACCAACATCTACGCTCTGCTTCCTGCCGAGGTTGAAATCTCCGGTGTGAAGAATCTGACGGGTCGCGATCTTTTGAACGGCGAATTTGTATTCGAGCTTTATCGCACCGACAGCACCTTCGCAATCAATGCTTCTCCCGTTGATACTCAGCAAAATGTGGGCAACGGCTTCACCCTTTCTGACACTCTGTCCGTTGCAGGCACCTATTACTATGTGGTCAAGGAAGCTCCTTCCTCGCTGCCCCATGTGACCAGCGATACTGCCGAATACCACATTACCGTGGAGGTCTCCAAGGGCACGGGCGCTTCTCTGAAGGCAGAGATTACTTCTGTTACCAAGAACGGCTTGGCTGTTACGCCCGCCGATGTGATCTTCAACAACACTTACACTCCCGATGCGACCCATCTTGCCATTTTCGGTGCCAAGACCATGATCGGACGGAATCCCAAGAACGGCGAATTCACCTTCCTGCTTCTGAACAGTCTTGGGGTTGAGATCGACCGCGCTTCCAATAATGCTAACGGTAACTTCATTTTTGATGAAATCGAATTTACCGCTGCGGGAACCTATGTCTACACCGTCAAGGAAGACCTGTCTGCCCTCAAGTCCTATATTGAATACGATGATTCGGTCTTCACCGTAACGGTGGAGGTTGTGGACGACGGTGTCGGAAATCTCTCCAAGACCGTGACCTACACTAAGGGCACCCAGCCTGTGGCCGGTATTGTCTTCGAAAACGAATACAAGCCCGCCCCCGTTACCGTAGACCTGGAAGGCGTCAAGACCATGACGGGTCGGGCTCCCAAGAACAATGAGTTTGCTTTCATTCTGACCGATTCCGCCGGTGTTCATCTCGAGACCGTGAAGAATGCCGCCGACGGCACATTTGCCTTCACCCCCCGTACCTTTACCAAGGCAGGAACCTATCAGTTCATTGTCACGGAATCTTTGGATGGCGCCAAGAGTTACATCCACTACGATCCCTACCGTGTCTTCGTTACCGTCACCGTCACCGATGACAGCAACGGCGTTCTGACGGCGAATGTGACCTATGAAAAGGGTTCTGCCGCTGCCTCCGGCATTTCCTTTGTGAACTATTACAGTCCCGAGCCTGTTTTCGTTTCTGTGGGCGGAAGCAAGACCATGACTGTCCGCAATCCCAAGGCGGGTGAATTCTCCTTCCTTCTGGTTGATTCCGTGGGCAATGTGGTCGATACCGTTTCCAACCGTGCGGACGGAACCTTCGCCTTCAAGGCGCTGGAATTCGGTGAAAAGGGTGTTTACACCTATACCGTCAAAGAAGATCTGTCCGACAGAAAGTCCTACATTGTCTATGATGAATCGGTTTATACCGTCATCATCACCGTGGAAGACGATACGGAAGGCAAGCTTTCCTACAGCGTTGCTTACAAGAAGGGCACTGCGGATGCATCGAAGGTTTCCTTTGAGAACAAGTATGTTCCCGCACCCGTTTCGGTTTCCTTCGCAGGATGGAAGACCATGACGGTCCGTGATCCCAAGGCAAACGAGTTCACCTTCCTCCTGTTGGATTCTCTGGGGAATCCCGTTGCCACCGCGAAAAACGGTGCGGACGGAACCTTCGTCTTTGATGCGCAGACCTTTACCGCTGTCGGCGTCTATACCTTCACGGTGAGGGAAGATCTGTCCGCTCAGAAGACTTATATCGGATACGATGCTTCTGAGTTTACCGTCACCGTCACTGTTACCGATGATACGGTGGGAGCTCTGTCCGCATCGGTTGCATACAGCCACAACGGTGCACCTGTTTCCTCTGTTACCTTCCGCAATACCTATGATCCTGCCGATGCCTTTGTTACCCTTTCCGGATTGAAGACCCTGGAAGGCCGTCAGCTGAAGGCAGACGATTTCACCTTCGTTTTGGCGGATGCCAACGGTAAGGTTCTGGATACGGCGAAGAACGACGCCTCCGGCAACTTCTCCTTCGATACGCTGCAGTATACCGCCGCCGGTGTGTATTACTACACCGTCACCGAGGAGGTGCCCGCCAACGTCGGCAACATGGAATACGATACGAGTGTCTACACCGTTGCCGTGACCGTTACCGACAACACCGAGGGCGTTCTTTCCGCTTCGGTCTCTTACCAGAAGGGAAGCAATTCCGCCACCGGTATCTCCTTCAAGAACATTTACAATCCCGATTCTCTCTTTGTTACTCTGGTGGGACAGAAGACGCTGACCTTCCGCAATCCCAAGGCAGATGAATTTTCCTTCATTCTTACCGATTCTGCCGGTATTGTTCTGGATACCGCAAAGAATCTGGCGGACGGTAGCTTCACCTTCAAGGCGATTGAGCTGAACGCCAAGGGTATCTACACCTACACCGTGGAGGAAGACCGGTCCAACCCGAAGAGCTATATCGGCTACGACAATTCGGTCTATACCGTCACCATCACCGTTACCGATGATGACAATGACGGAATCCTTTCCTCTCAGGTTTCTTACACTAAGGGTTCTGCTGCCGCAACGGGCATTGTGTTTGCCAACGAATACAATCCCACCGCTGCCACCGTTACCCTGAACGGTCTGAAGACCATGACCGTCCGCAATCCCAAGGATCAGGAATTCTCCTTCAATCTTCTGGATTCCGCCGGTAAGGTTGTGGAAACCGTCACCAACGGAAGCGACGGCAAGTTCTCCTTCGCAACCCTGACCTTTACGCAGACCGGTACCTATACCTACACCGTAGAGGAAGATCTGTCCAACAAGAAATCTTACATCGTTTACGATGAAACCCCCGTCACCGTCACCGTTGTTGTCACCGACAACACGGAGGGCACCCTTTCCGCCGCAGTTTCTTACAAGAAGGGGGCTACCGTTGCCGAGGAAATTTCCTTCAAGAATGTTTACGATCCCGCCGATGTGTCTGCTACCGTTTCCGGTCTGAAGACGCTGGAAGGCCGTAAGCTGAAGGATGGGGAATTCATCTTCCACCTTGTGGATGCTCAGGGCAATATCATTGATACCCAAAAGAACGGTGCAGACGGCAAGTTTACCTTTAAGCTGCTGAACTTCTCTGCCGCAGGGGTATACACCTATACTGTGATTGAGGATGCTTCTTCCAAGATCGATCACGTGAACTATGACGACAATGTCTACACCGTGACCGTTACCGTCACCGATGTGGGCGGTGCGCTGGCGGCATCTCTCTCCTACAAGGCGAAGAATCCCAACAACGCTGAAAATGCCATCTTTGTCAATGTCTTTACTCCCGTTCCCGTGGATGTTTCCTTTGCTGTGAAGAAGAACATTCAGAACGATACCCTCAAGCCCATCTCTGCCGCAGACTACGAATTCAAGCTGGTGGGCGACGGTCTGACCGCGCCTCTCACCGTGAAGTCGGGGGCAGACGGCACCGCATCCTTCTCGGATATCACTTACACCGCCGCCGACATCGGCAAGACCTTTAATTACACGATCACCGAGGTCAAGGGCGATGTTCCCAATATGGTTTACGACCAAAGTGAGATCAAGGTTTCGGTGGAAATCACCGTCACCGAGGACGGGGTCATCGTTCCCGTGATCAAGCAGGACGGCAAGGCTGTGGAAAAGGTGGAAGCATCCTTTACCAACACCTTTGTTCCCGCTTCTGTCACCACCGTCTTCTCCGTGAAGAAGATTCTGACCAACAATACCAAAGAAGTGATCGGTCTGGACGGCTTCGAGTTCAAGCTGGTGGGCGACGGACTGACTGCACCTCTCACCGTGAAGTCCGATGCGAAGGGCGACGCTTCCTTCTCCGCGCTGACTTACACCGCCGCGGATATCGGCAAGACCTTCAACTACACCGTCACCGAGGTGAAGGGGTCTGTGGAATACATGGACTACGATACCTCCGAGATCAAGATTTCGGTTCAGGTTACGGTTAACAAT
>JAGAOU010000009.1 GCA_017623595.1 Clostridia bacterium | reverse complement strand
CCGAAACAATCCTTCCACCGCTTTGCGGTCCCCCTCCCTTTACACAAGGGAGGCTTTATTTTTGTGCATTTCTCAATGTTTTTTCGCTGTTCAAGAGCCGCTCTCAGACAGTAAAATAATAGGAAGTTCGTGCGCAACGGTTAGGCTCCCTTGTGCAAAGGGAGCTGGCTCGCCATAGGCGAGACTGAAGGATTGTATGGGACAAAAAGATTATTTTTATGGTTTGTCGACAAACTGAGATCCCCCGCCGATGCGGGGGATCAATCTTATGCAGTGTTATTCTTCCAGCAGGAGGTAGATGTAGCTTCCGCTGATGACAAAAGAGGTTTGGAAGGAGAAGTCGTATCCCTTTTGCGCAATATATTTCATCATGGGGGCGTTGGCATCAAAGAAGTGATAGGAGGCATATTCCCGCACATCCTCGGTCAGGTTCGCGGTGTAAAGAGGCACATAGGTGCCCTTTTCCGCCGCCAGTCGGTCGAGGATGGATTCATAATTGACGGGTGCGCCTGTGCCGTTGGTGTAAAGGGCGTAGTTTTTGTAATAGGTCAGATCGTCGGCGGTACATTCGGGCACATGCAGACTTGTGGCGTCGGGAACGTGATTCTTGTTCATTTCCGTCATGGGAAGGTTGTAATAGTCATAAGTGGGGAATTGGGATTCGTTGCCTACGGGATCGTTCCAGGTGATGTCTGTGAGATACCATTTCTCATTCAGCAGAAGGGCATTCCACATGTGGGGCCCTCCGTCTGCCTGTCCCGATACCTGAGTGCATTGGATGCCCACGCAGTAGCAGAGATATTGGAACAGTTTTGCATATCCTTCACAGGTCGCTTTCCCTTCGCAAAGGGCTCCGTAGGCGTCGTAGCCCCGCGGCAAAACCGCCTGCTCACTGTGGTTCGCTCCGTCGGTGTCATACTCCACATGGGAAACAATATAATCGTGGATCTGCTTTTCCTTTTCCTCTTGGGTGGCGGTGACGGGAATGGCGGAAACCACTTCATCGATTTTTGCATTGAATTGACGGATCTGCCCATCGATCTTGCTCCGATCTGCAGCCTCGGTGAAGGTTTTTCCGTCAAAGGTGTCCACGGCGGTGCCGTCGGTGTACATGGGCTGATAGGCCAAAAGACAGTTTGTGTCCGGGTTATAGGTATAGGAAATGGTTTTGGAAAGATAGAAAAATTGGGGATTGTCCGCCGTGACAACACGGGTGATACGGGTCGCCGTATCTTTTGGAATCTTCAGATCGGACACGTCCACATTGTTTTTTCCTTCCGAAATTCCCTTGCGCAACCGATCACAGGCGACTTTTTCCGATGCGGAAAGGAAGGAATATTGATAATAATCCTCCTCGGAGACAGTTGTGTGGGTGGTGGGAAGCTTGATCTGTTCCTTTAACCCGGTGCCCTCGTCAACGGTGGGGAATTGAGAGGAGGGGTCGGTGTTTTCCGTGGGGCCTTCGGGAAGACAGGCCGTCAGACTGAACAGAATCGTCAAAATCAGCAGTAGGGGCAAAATGCGTTTCATGAGAAAACCTCCGCAGGATGCTTTTTTTCTTATTATACCACAAAGACCGGTTTTTGTCAATCGGATTCGGGAAAAAGAAGGGACAAAAGAAAGGTACGTACTCTTAAGGACAGTTTTGGGGTGCGTTACCTACCGACAAGAAAATGAAATGGCTTGGATTCTCTTTTTTGGGGGGGGAGCGTACCGCCAAAAAGCGGGCAAGCACACCAGCAGCGGTCAATATGTAAGGTTTCCTGACAAAATAGGGCGGTTTGAGCAAAAAGTTCAAACTGCCCTATTGCATTTTCCGGAAATATATGTTATAATAGTAAAGTAGTTAGCTTACTAATGTACTTTTAGGAGGTGGCAAGGTGGCGAAAAAGCAATATATTGAAGGTAGCTTCGGTGCGTATTTGGTAGAGCTTATCAAGGCTCACAAATACTCACAAGCGAAATTTGCTACCGATTTGGGCGTATCCAAAACATATCTATTTGATGTGTTCAATGGTCGAGTAAAACCGCCCACGCCAGACATGCAGGATCGCATAGTCGATCTCTTGCATTTAGAAGGTGTTGAGAAAAACGAATTTTATAACAAAGCGGCTTTAGGAAGAAACGAGCTTCCCAAGGATATTGTGGATTACCTTACCCACAATCACGCCGAAATTGATAACATTAGAGAAAGAATGAGGGCGTAATAATGTCAAATGAAGCTAAAACCTATGCTATTTTTCGAAAGATGCTCCGAAGCCAAGGTTATTATGATGATACCGATGTTGTTGTTGAAGAACAGAAAAGCGACAACCTCAAAATAGACAAACTGCTGAAAAACGCATCTAAAAAAGGAAATCATAAAGGCTATCCCGATTTCATTATATACTCAAAGGCATATCCGGAACTGCTGATTGTCGTAGAAGCAAAAGCAGATATTAACAAGCACGAGAGCGACACCAAAGACAATTACGCTGATTATGCTGTCGATGGAGCGTTATTGTATGCGTCGTTCCTCTCAAAAGAATTTGATGTTCTGACAATCGGAATAAGCGGCGAGGATGAAAACCGTTTTAGAATATCGCACTATCTGCATCTTAAGGAAGACAAGAAGTCTTATCCTTTATTTGATGACAAGATTTTGACGATCAAAGAATACTTTGAGGGCATAAACAAAAGTAATTATAAATTCAATCAAGATTATGCCAAGCTGATTGCGTACACAAAGACCTTGAATGAAACTCTCCATGCCAAGAAAATTAAAGAATCGCAGAGGGCGTTATTGATTAGTGGTATCTTGATAGCTCTTAAAGATAGAGCATTCAAGGATGGTTATAAGAAGTACGATAAGGTGACACAGCTTGTAAAAGCACTTTATACAGCTATTGAGGGACAGTTGGCAAGTGGTGAAATCCCCCAAAAGAAAATTGACGTTTTGACACAAGCGTTCTCCTTTGTTAAAACCAATCCTGCGTTGACGGATACTAAAACTGGCAAGAAGTTTCTTGAAGACCTTATTGATGAAATTGACCGTGAGATTAACGGTTTTATGGTTACACATCAATATGTCGATACAGTCAGCCAGTTCTATATAGAGTTTTTGCGTTATGCCAACAACGATAAAGGTCTGGGAATTGTTTTAACACCGCCTCATATAACGGAATTGTTTGCCGAGTTAGCAGGCGTTGACAAAAACAGCGTAGTTCTTGATAACTGTTGCGGCACTGGTGGATTTTTGATTAGTGCTATGAAGCGTATGCTTATAGATGCAAAAGGAGATCAAGCTAAAGAGCGAGATATTAAAGGCAAACAGTTAGTTGGAATTGAGTTCCAAGATGATATTTATACCTTGCTGATTTCCAATATGATTATTCATCGTGATGGTAGAACTAACATTTACTGGGGTGATTGCTTCACAGCGATTGAAGATGTAAAAAAGAACTTTAAGCCTACAGTTGGACTTCTAAACCCACCTTACAAAAGTAAAGCTTCCGATATAGAGGAGTTCGAATTTATCCTCAATAATCTGGATGCGTTGGAGTCTGGTGGAACGTGCATAGCCATTATTCCGATAAGCTGTGTCATTGAAAAGACTACTATTGCAGAAAACTTGCGACAGAGATTACTTGAAAAACATACGCTTGAAGCTGTTCTTTCAATGCCAGAAGAACTGTTCCATAATTCTAAAGTAAACACCGTCACTTGTGCCGTTATTATGACTGCACATAAGCCGCATCCTAAAGGCAAAAAAACTTGGTTTGCATACTGTCGAGATGATGGATTTATAAAGATGAAGAACAAGGGTAGAATAGATGCAAATCATACTTGGAATGATATAAAAGAAAAGTGGGTAACAGCATTTAGAAACCGTGAAGCAATACCTAAATTCAGTTTGATGCGTGAAGTTACTGCAAAAGATGAATGGTGTGTAGAAGCTTACCTTGAAACCAATTACGACGAATTTACTTTCGAGGATTACGAAACCACAGTGAAAAAATATCTCATGTTTAATTTTATGGATATGACTGGTGCTGTAGGAGGTGACGAGGATAATGAAGACGTGTAAGGTTAGTGATTTATTTGATATTCAATACGGAAATTCTCTTGAGCTGATATATCTTGAAAAAGATCCTCATGGTGTTAATTTCGTTTCTCGAACAGCCAAAAGAAATGGCGTTTCTGGAAAAGTCAAATTGATTCCGACAGAAAAACCTTTCCCTGCGGGGGTGCTTACTGTTGCAGTAGGCGGTAGTGTATTAGAAACCTTTCTACAACAATCCCCCTTCTATACTGGTTTTCATGTAATGGTACTTTCACCCAAAGTTGAAATGACTACTTCTGTCAAACTATATTATTGTCATTGTATTAGGGCAAATCAATACAAATACAGTTATGGAAGACAAGCCAATGCAACACTTGGGAGCTTAATGATCCCTACATTGGATAGTGTGCCGACATATGTCTATGAACTTTCAATAAAGGATTATGGAAAAAACTTAATAAGACAAGCAGATATTCCTTCAAACGAAAAAACATATCCTATATGCACCAAGAGCGTTTCGGTAGGAGATTTGTTTGATATAGAAAACGGCATTGCCTCTTCTCAAGTTATTCGTAGTGATATTAAAGAAAGTGAAAACTGGATACCGTATATTAGACCATCATACAGACAAGAAACCAGTATTGATGCATACGTTAATAAAAACCTTGTTCCGTCTGACAAAGTTTTCCCTGCAGGGACTTTATATGTGTCTACCAACGGTCAAGGTAGCCATACGTTCTCATATGTTTCTACAACTGAGTTTGTTGCCAATAGTGATGTTTCGGTGCTAATTCCAAAAAGAGCAATGAGTTTGCAGGAAAAATTGTTTTATGCACAATGTATCACCAATAATCGCTACAAATTTTCTTATGGAAGAAAACCTAAGGGGGCAAGATTGTTAGCTGTGAAAGTTCCCGAATACCCCCCTAAATACGTTACAGATTATAACATTGATAAAGTGGTAAACAGCTTCTCTGGTGTTTTGGATATGGTATAATATTCACGCCACAATAATACCAAAGACCTCGGTCTGCGTGCAAACGCAGTTCGGGGTCTTTTTCTCGTCATACATGTTATGTGTCAATTTTCCTTACAAGCACTGCTTTTGTGTCCACAAAAGCAAAATACGGCATACCTCTTTCGAGATATACCGTATTTCTGAAAACTGTCCTTTAGGGTAATACACTAAGATTCGTTCTTTTTTTTGCGGATTGTGAATTTTCTGTAAGAATGATTCGTAATCATTGACAGTTATTGCGAAATATGCTATACTGAAAACAAGGAAGGGGAAAATTGTATGAAAAGAGGTGGGCAGATATGAAGAAGAAGACGATTCAGATGACAATTATAATAATTTCAATCGTTTTCATTTTACTGCTTGTTTTGGCCTTGAGAGCCGCCATTCTTTATTTCGGTAACAGTGTTCCGAACAAAGACTATTTTGGCGATGAATACATACAGATCATATATTTGACTTCAATATCAGACTACATAACCGCGAAAGAAATTTTACAGGAAGCAGACAAGGCATTATCCACTATTACGAGCCGTGAAGCTGCTAAAAATGATTTTGGCAAATTGGGTTATTTATGCATTACTGATGATGAAGCCGCTACTGAAAAGCATGAATTAAAGTTTATAGCGGCCGATTTTTCAGGTAATAAAGGATATATTTGGGTGAAATATTCAAGTGAAGCGTATGACAAAAATGGGAAAGTTGCTTTTGGTTCGTGGGATGTTCTTTCCAAATGGAAATTAGAGAAAAAAGACGGTAAGTGGACTGTAATATCAATAAAAGAACACCCCTGACATTTCCCTCTGCTTGTGTCAAGCTATGCCCACTCGAAAACGCCATTGAGATTGTAGAAGAACCCACACACAAGCTCTCCCTTTGCAATCGCAGAGGGAGACTTTCTTTTTTTTGTGGCCATTGGAAAAAAACAACAAAGAGAAGGGGAAAAATTGCGTTTTTCCCTTGACAATCGCAGGATATTTTGTTATAATGAAACGGAGAAGAACGGATCCTCGGATCCGAAGAAGGAGCGCTGTGTGATGGTGAAAATTCTTCGCACCGAACTGGATCTTGGGTTGGAACGTCCCATTAAGATTCTGCACATTACCGACACTCACATCACCGAATCCAACGACGAGGACGATCAGCGTATGAAGGATCTGATCGAAATGCGTCGTAAAACCTTTATAAAAGAAGGAAATTATGCGCCCCGCACCCCTCAGGAATATCTGATCGAGGCCTTTGAATTGGCCGAGGCAGAGGGGGCGTATTCCGTGCTGACGGGGGATATTACGGATCTGAACTCTGCGGGAGGCCGCATTGCGCTCCATGAATGTCTGGATGGACGGGAGTTTCTCTTCACTGCGGGGACTCATGAATTCCAGCGCAGCAGCTGCACCCCCAAATGCTGCCCCCTCGAAGAGCCCGGCACCTATTATGAGGACACCCGTGCCGCTTTGCAGGCGGAATTTCCGTGGAATTGGGACTCGGACAGCCGTGTGATTGGTGGTATCAATCTGGTGACGTTGGACAATTCTCAGGGCTTTTTTACCGAGGATGCTTATGGGAAACTGCAGTGTGAGATAGAAAAAGGGCTTCCCATGATTCTCTTCATGCATGTGCCGTTGACTTGTGAGACGCTGAAACGGGTGCCTCACGTGGCGCCTTATGAGTTTTACCGATTCTCCCAAGAGGAGTATGAAATCAGCCGCAAGACCGTGGATCTCATCGAATCCTGCCCTATGGTCAAGGCGACCTTTGCGGGACATTGGCATTGCGAAAGCCTTTATCCCGATCATCAACCTCCCACCTTTGTCACTCCCGGAACCTATGCGGGCATTGTCCGCTTGATTGAAATTAAATAAATAGGAGCAATGTGTTATGGAAAGTATTATTTACACCCCCATCGAGATCGGCTTGGAAAAGCCCGTGAAGATTCTGCAGGTCACCGACGTTCATTTGACCAAAACCAATGATCAGGACTCGGATTATCACAAGGAACTGCAGACCAATCGCTACCAGACCTTCTACAAGGAAGGCAGTCAGCCTCCCAAGACCCCTTCGGAGTATTTTGAAGAGGCTGTGGCTTTGGCGGAAAAGCTGGACGCACTGCTGATGATCACCGGTGACGTGATGGATATTCAGACCTACGGAAATATTGAGGAATTCCATCGCATCATTGACGGCCACGATTGCATGTTCACCCCCGGTGGACACGAGCAGCAGAAACGTTGCGTCCGCACCATGGAAGAGGCTGACAATTATTGGGAAGGGGCCCGTCAGCGCCTGAAGGATGCCTTCCCCGAATTCGATATGGATTTCTCCAATCGCATCATCAACGGTGTCAACATTATTTGCGCCGACAACTCTTTGGATCATTACAATGCCGAGACTCTTCGCCGCTTTAAGTTGGAATTGGAAAAGGGACTGCCCATCGTTCTTTTCTCCCACGATCCCATTGTTTGCGGTGCTTTGCTGGCTTGGGAAGATCCCAAGATTCCCTATTTCACCGAAGAGGATTACAAGATCCGTCATGAAATGATAGATCTGATCAAATCCTCTCCTTTGGTCAAGGCTTATTTCTCGGGACATTGGCATGCCCAGTACGATCAGTTTGTCCCCGACGCGAAGTTCCGCTCCTATTGCACCCCCGGTCTGTTTAAAGGCATCTGCCGTTTGATCGAATTGAAGTAAGGAGTTTTTGCATGCAAAAGGTTATTCATACCGTTCTGAACGTGGGGGCGGAAAAGCCCTTTAAAATTCTTCACATCACCGATGTTCATCTGACGTTTACCAACGAAAAGGATTCCGAGGATCATATTGCGCTGGAAAAACGCCGTTGGGATACCTTCCGAAAGGAGGGAAACTTCCCTCCCATGTCTCCCTCGGAGTATTTTGAGGAGGCCATTCGTATGGCAGAGGAGCTGGATGCTCTTCTTGTGGTGACGGGGGATGTGATGGATATTCAGACGCAAGGGAATATTGAGGAATTCCACCGCATCGCCGACGGACATGATATGATGTTCACTCCCGGTGGCCATGAAATGCAGAAGCGTTGCCATCGCACCTTGGAAGAGCCCGACGCCTATTGGATCGGCTCCCGCGAAAAATTGAAAGCCGCCTTCCCCGAATTTGATATGGATTTCTCCAACCGTATCGTCAATGGGGTGAATCTGATCTGTGCCGATAACTCTTTGGACTACTATAATGCCGAGACGTTGCGCCGCTTTAAGGAAGAACAGGCGAAGGGCTTGCCCATAATTCTTTTTTCCCACGATCCCATGCGGACGGGACATTTGAATTGCAAGGAATCCTGGTGTGAGTATATCACTCTGACCGAGGAGGATTTCAAACTGAGCCATGAAATGATCGGCTTGATCCGCAACGATCCCAAGGTTGTGGCCTATTTTACGGGCCATTCCCATGCGGAGATTGAGCAAAAATTGGAAAGCGGTTCCATTTGCTATGAAACGCCGGGGCTTTATGCGGGAATTTGCCGACTGATTGAGGTGAGATAATATGGAAAATATTCTTCATACCGTGTTGGAGGTTGGCTTGCCTGCCCCTGTGAAGATTCTGCAGATAACCGATGTGCATCTGACCCAGACCGATCCTCGGGACCCTGTGGAGCAGCAGGAGCATATGGATCACCGCCGCGAAGTCTTCCGCAAGGAAGCGAATTATCCTCCCTGCACCCCCAATGAATATTTCGAGGAGGCCTTCGCTCTTGCCGAGGCAGAGGGGGCATTCCCCGTGGTGACGGGGGACGTGATCGACGTCCATTGTATTGGCAACATTGAGGAGTTTCATCGCATTTCCGACGGAAAGGATTTTCTCTTTACGCCGGGAAGCCATGAGTTTGCCAAGTTCTGCCGTTCTCCCAAGGAGGGAGATGATTATCACGGCCGTTACCGTGTTATTCGTCCTTCCTTGGAGGCTTCTTTCCCCCATCTGAACTTTACCTTCGATTCCCGTGTCATCGGCGGTGTCAACATTATCACCGTGGACAACAGCCGTGACTGGTTCCCCGAAGAGGTTCTGATCAAGTTGAAGGCCGAGGCGGAAAAGGGTCTGCCCATGGTTCTGTTTATGCATGATCCCCTTGCCGATCACGGACTTCTGCGGATTCGTGAACCCCATCCCGTTGTTCGGATGCCCGATGAGGTCTACAAGATCAGTGATCAAGTTTTGGAGTTTATCGACACTTGTCCCCTGATCAAGGCAACCTTCAGCGGTCATTGGCATGGTGAAACGGTGCGTTCCACTCCTGCGGGCGTGCCCGTGTATGTAACCCCCGGTTTGTTCAAGGGCATCTGCCGCTTGATTGAAATTCGATAAATCGAAGATAAGATAAAGAGCGCACCCCGCGGGGTGCGCTCTTTGGTGTTATTCGGATTTTTCTTGGGAAGGGCAACCGCAGCAACAGCTGCAGGTGCCGGAGCAAGAGGCTTCCTTTTTGGTCGCGGTGCAGCAACCGTCGGGACAGCCGATACATTTCTTGCCGCTTTTTTTGGCTTTAACAATGTAGGCGATGGCTGCGCCGAGAATTGCCACCACGATGACAGTAGCAATGATGTTGCCCACGATAGATTCCTACTTTCAAGCGTGTTTTACGGTTTTTCTTGCGTATTCTTTCTTTGCCTTTGCGTTGGAACGGATTCCGAGGAAGATCACGACGGCAATGATTGCGGCAACGGCGATGAGCCCTGCCACGAATCCTTCACCCACGGTTCCCGCAGCAATCAGGGTGCCGATCTGATAGACAAAGAAGGAAAGGACATAAGCGATGGCCAGCTGAAGTCCAAGGCCTGCAAAGAGCCATTTTTTGCTCTTGATCTCCGAGTTCATGGCACCGATGGCTGCGAAGCAGGGAGGCGAAAACAGATTGAACATCAGATATGCCAGGCCTGCGGCGGCAGTAATGCCGAGGACGGCTTCTCCGTTACCGGTCTGCAGCAGTTCAAAATCCTCGTTGACGGCCAACGCGGTAAAGACGGCGCCCAGCGTGCCGACCACTTCTTCCTTTGCAATGAAGCCGGTGATTGCGGCGGCGGCCAACTGCCACAGGCCGAAGCCCAGGGGGATCAGGAGGAATGCGAAGGGGGTGGCGATGGTGTGGAGGATGGAGCCTTCCGCATCTACCTGTTCGAAGGACCAGGAGTAATTCAGCATGATAGTGACGGCGGCATTACAAACAAGGATGATTGTACCGGCCTTTACAATGTAGGACCAGCCGCGGGCACACATGGATTTGCAGGCATTCCACAGGGAGGGAAATTTGTATTCGGGAAGTTCGATGATAAAGAAGGATTTCTTGTACTTGTAGCCGGAGATCCATTTGATCAGAAGTGCGCCGAAGAAGACAAGTACAAGACCTAAGAAGTACATTGCGGGAGCGACCCATGCGGATTCGGGGAAGAACAGACCTGCAAGCAGGGAAATTACGGGAATCTTCGCACCGCAGGGAATGAAGGGAGTCAGCATAGCGGTGGCTCTGCGTTCTCTTTCGTCTCGGATGGTGCGGCAGGCCATAACGCCGGGGATGGCACAACCGGTGCCGACCACCAGAGGAATGACCGATTTTCCGGAGAGACCGACCTTTTTGAAGATGGGGTCAAGAACAACGGAGACGCGTGCCATGTAGCCGCAGTCTTCCAGAAGGGCCAGAAGGAAATACATGACCATGACCAGGGGCAGGAAGCCGACTACGGCGCCGACACCGCCGATCATACCGTCAATAACGATGGTTTGCAGGATGGGTGCGGTGTTTTCCATCAGGCCGCCCACCCATTCGCCGAACATTTCAATGAAGGTAACCAGGCCGGGAATGGTGGTTCCGTTGGCGAATTCATAGCCTTCTGCCAGCCATACGCCGGGACCTACCTGAGAAATCCAGAATACCAGCCACATTACAACGGCAAAGATGGGAATTCCAAGCCACTTGTTGGTCAGAACCGCATCAATCTTATCCTGATAGTTCTTATCCTTGGTCAGAACCTTGCGGGATTCCACCTCGTCCACGATTTTGTTAACGAATTCAAAACGGGCTTTGTCTGCGGCGATGACCGCATCCTTGTTTGTCAGGTCTACATCGTCCTGCTTATAGGGAGCCTTCTGAGTGCTTCCGACGATTGAAACAGCCTTTGCAATCACTTCCTTCAATCCGCTGGAGGAGGTGGAGATGGTGTTGATGACAGGGCAGCCCAGCTTTGCGGAAAGGGCTTCTGTATCAATCTTGGTTTCCTTTTTCTTGTTGATGTCGGCTTTATTCAGGGCCACAACCACGGGAATTCCCAATTCCAGCAGCTGAGTTGTGAAGAAGAGACTTCGGCTCAGATTGGTAGCATCCACGATGTTGATGATGGCATCGGGATTTTCATTCTTTACGTAGGAGCTGGTGACGCTTTCCTCCGAGGTAAAGGGAGACATGGAGTATGCGCCGGGAAGGTCTACGGCGATCAGCTGTGCGTCGCCTGCATAGGCCTTTTTGATGGGATGTTCCTTCTTGTCAACAGTAACACCTGCCCAGTTGCCGACCTTTTCATTACTGCCGGTCAGAGCATTGTACATGGTGGTTTTACCGCTGTTCGGATTGCCTGCAAAAGCAATTCTCATGGTGTGATTCCTCCTGAATTTATACAATGTTTTTGCTATAAAAACGGGTTCCTCTTTTTTTGAGTTACCTTATGCTAACCGATGGTTAAAAAAAACATTCGGGAAAGACCCGTCTGTTTTTTCCTTGTCAGATCAAAATCGCATCTGCCAGTTGGTAGTCGATATTGTACCGTGCGTCCTTGATCGAAACGGTGCAGCCCCCTTTGCGGTGGGCGATGACCGTAATGTGTTCTCCGCTGTAACAACCGAGAGAAAACAGGAAGGAATCCAATTCCTCATCATCCGTTTCAATGGCGCGGATGGTGTATTCGATTCCTTCTTTTGCATCCTTCAATGTCATGGGATTCACCTTGCTTGCTTTTCATTGGGTTAGCCATCACTAACCATCAAACATTATACTCCCATTTTCTCGGTTTGTCAAGGGTTTTTTGGTACTTTTTGCATTTTTGTTACATTTAAAAACGTGAGAGATAGATCAACTATTTTTCTCCCGCGCCCGATAGTCGGCGGGTGTTTGTCCCAGAGTTTTGCGGAAGGCCTTGTAGAAAAATGCGGGGTCGGTATAACCCACCATTTCTGCGATTTGGGCTACGGTTTTGTCCGAGATCCGCAACAGTCGACAGGCCTTTTCCATTCTTATTTTAATAAGGTAGTCACGGAAGGACATTTGTGTGTCCTTCTTAAAGGTCAGGCTGACGTGGGTGAGGCTGAAATTCAGTTGTCGGCTCAGATCGGAGAGGGAAATGGGCTCCGGGTAATGCTCTGCCACGTATTTTTTGATGTATCGGGTGATCTGCTCGCCGTCTCCGTCGGGTTCGGTGTCATGGCGGGCAAGGTCGATCAGCAGGGTTACCAACAGACTGCGCAGCACCTCCCGGTGTCCCGCCTTTTTCTCCCGATATTCCTCCAGCATGTGCATGATTAGCATGCCGAGAAAGCCCTCCTGATCGTGGTAGGATTGCAGGGTGACCCGATCGGAGACCTTTTGATCGCCGAGAGGGAGGAAATAGGTGTTGAGAATTTCCCGAAAGCCGGGGGCATCGGTCAAAGAACGGTCAATGAACTGGGGCAGAAACATGCAGTTGATGATGCGGAATCCTTCCGCCGTGATGGCGTGGTAGGCGTGGGTGTCGTTGCGGTTGATGAGAAAATAATCCCCCTCCGAAAGCAGAAAGGTGCGTCCGTTGATGGTGTGCTCCGCCCGTCCCTGCACCACATAGGCAAACTCGAAAAAATCGTGGCCATGGGTGGGAACATTTCCGTCGGCACATTCCGCCACGGCAATCCATTCCCCCTGCAGACGGTCTCGCTCCAATGTCTTTCCCATGGAAGCCTCCTTGTTAAAAAAAAGCCATATAATTTCATAAAAACAACTATTGATTTATTATAACACAAGTGCTATAATGTTGTCAAGAGGGCAAAGGAGGATATGTTATGAATTTGCAGGCAAAATGGATAAAAACAGAACAGACATGTGGCGAAATGTCCCCCGAATTCCGCAAAACCTTCCGTCGGAAGGGGGATGTGACGCGGGCAACGATTACCGTTTCCGCCATGGGGGTATACAATCTTTTTCTCAATGGGGAAAAGGTTGGCAACGCAGTGCTGGCTCCCTATTGGACCAGTTATTCCCATCGGGTGCAGGAGCAGGTGTATGATGTGACCGATCTTTTACGGGAAAACAACACCGTCGGGATCCTTTTGGGTAAGGGCTGGGCTCTGGGGCGGATCGGATACAGCGGTCGGAAGTATGCCAACGGTCACTTTGTTTCGGACAATCTTTCTTTAATTGCGTGTATTTGCATCGAATATTCCGACGGAAGCAAGGAAATCATTGCTACGGATGACAGTTGGGAGGTTTGGACTTCGGTCATTTTGGCGTCGGATATTTATGACGGTGAGACGGTGGATCACACCGCAGAGGTTCAATGCCTGGGAAGTGCGGTCTTGGATCTCGGTGACCGCCCCGAAATTATTCCTCAGCAGGGGGAATATGTCACAGAGCAGGAGCGGATTGCGCCTTGCGAGATTATCACCACGCCCAAAGGCGAGCGGGTTTTGGATTTCGGACAGAACCTGGCGGGCTATGTGGAGGTGAAGATTTGCGGCAAGCGGGGAGACCGCATTGTTATGACCCATGCGGAGGTTTTGGACAAGGACGGGAATTTTTACACCGAAAATCTGCGATCCGCAAAAAATTGCAATATTTATATCCTTTCCGGGGAAGGGGAAGAGATCTTTAAGCCCTCCTTCAGCTTCCAGGGGTTCCGCTACATTCGTCTGGACGAATTCCCTGAGGATGCCGAGCTTTCGGAGGAGAATTTCACCGCCGTTGCGATCTATTCCGATATGAAGCGGACGGGGGATTTCTCCTGCGGAAACGATAAGATCAATCAGCTTTACAGTAATATTATTTGGGGGCAACGGGGTAATTTCATCGACGTTCCCACCGATTGTCCTCAGCGGGACGAGCGTCTGGGATGGACAGGGGATGCGGAGGTTTTTTGCCGCACCGCCGCCATCAATTACGATGTGGAGAAGTTTTTCACCAAATGGCTTTCGGATATGGCTCTGGAGCAGAGCCCCGAGGGGGGAATTTGGGAAATTGTCCCCTGTCGGGGTAGTGCCGGAAGTCGGATTGCCACAGGTTGGGGCGATGCGGCGGTGATTTGTCCTTGGGAGATCTACCGTGCCTACGGAGATAAAGATCTTCTGCGGAAAAATTTTGAGATGATGAAAAAGTGGATCGGCTACATGCATGGCTTCGGAGAGGACGAGTTCCTTTTTGTGGGTGGCCGTCATTACGGAGACTGGCTGGCCATGGATGCGGGCTACGGTGTATACGAGGGCGCCACTCAGACCGATCTGATCGCATCTGCCTTCTTTGCGTATTCCACCTCCTTGGTGATTCGGGCAGGTAAGATCCTGGGCGAGGACATGGCGGAATTCGAAGCCCTTTATGCCAACGTGCGCAAGGCCTTCCGTGCCGCCTTTATGAAGGACGGATTCCCCTGCATTTATCCCAAGGGAGACGCATTTTCCACCAACCGTCCCGTTAAGGGGCTGACACAGACCTCCATTGTTCTGGTGCTTCGGTTTGGACTTTACGAAGAAGAGGAACGGCAGGGATTGGTGGATAAGTTGGCGGAGTTGATATCGGAAAACGATGGACGGATGACCACGGGATTCCTTGGAACGCCCCATATTCTCCATGTGCTTTCGCAAAACGGAAGAAGCGATTTGGCCTATGATCTTCTGTTCCAGGAAAAGGCACCCTCTTGGCTTTTCTCGGTAAATCAGGGTGCCACCACCATCTGGGAGCATTGGGACAGTCTGCGGGAGGACGGCACCTTCTGGTCCACCGCTATGAATTCCTTCAACCATTATGCCTACGGTGCAGTCTTTGATTGGATTTTCGGCGTTGCTCTGGGTATTCAAGTGGAAGAGGACGGCGCGGGATACGAAAAGATCACCGTCACACCTTTGGCCGACCAACGCATGGGTTTTGCCAAGGGCTCCATCGAGTCCCGTCACGGAAGGATTGAATCTTATTGGCGCTATCTTCCCGACGGGCGGGTGCGGTACGAAATCACCGTTCCCCCCTCCACCCAAGCCACAATCTGTCTGCCCGACCAACCGCCTGTCTCCCTCTGCGGTGGCCGCTACGTCAAAATTGTATAAACAAAAGAGAGCGCACCCCGCAGGGTGCGCTCTTTGGATTATGATTTTGTTAGGAGAGTTGCTTTAGGTCTGTTTCGTTATAGAGGTGGAGGATGGCGGTGCGGCGACCGTCTTCCAGCTTGTCGGGGTGGGATACGTAGTAATATCCGTTGCCGAAGGCATAGATTCCCTCTGCGCCTCGGGGAAAGTTCCATCCGCGGATGCCCGAGGGCTCGTGAAGAATTCCATCGGCCGAGAGGGACAACTCCTGTTCTCCTGCGCAGTTGACCTCCACGGGTGAGGCTGCATCGACGGTGAAGAGAGGATAATTGGGGTTGTGGGGTTTTTTGCCCCGATATACGCAGAGAAGCCATTTCTTTGCGCCTTCGTCGTATTCCAGATTCTGAACGCCCCACTCGGTGTTTCCCGTAAAGAGGAAATATTTTCCGTCGGGGACTTCGGGACCCGATTTGTGGAAATTGCTTTGGGAGAGGGGCTTGAGCAGATTGTCCCATTGGGTGACGTCATATTGCAGCAGCACCTGACGGTCATTGTCTGCGCGGTTGACATCTCCGTAAATGCCGTAGGCCACGGTGAGATATCGTTTTCCGTCGGTCTGCCCGAATTTTGGACCGAAGGTGGTGCCGTCGATGCCCGAGCAGCCGTAGCGATGGGGGGCTCCGTTTTCGCCCGATTCGTTGTAATCCTTTACAACCTCTTTCAGATAGACGGTTTTCATGACCCCGTCGGTGCAGGCGTCCATGTGGGGACGGTCAATTTTATCCACATCAAAAACAGCAATGAAGAAGGAGGTCTCCACTTCGGTTTCGGTGTCTCCCAAAAATTTGCGGATGCCCCGTCCGATGGAATCGTTTTTGTATTCCAGCGAGCCGTAAACCTTGCCGTCCTCGTCGTTGAAGTCGATGCACCCCAAATGCCCCGTCAGCCCTTCGCAGGAGCCGATCAGGTTGCCTTGCAGGTCCAGCTTGACCAGCAGTTGGGTATAAGAGCAATAGACATAGCCCTTCACGGGATCTATGGCGATGCCCTGAATGTGGCCCGATTTATAGGCACCCGTGTCGATGGTTTTTGGAAAATGTTTCATGTCCATTGCGTATTCCTCCCGAGATGATTATTTTATCTTGAAGTGATAAGGAAGACCTGCTCTGCGCGGGGCGTCGATCTCGCCCACGATGAGGGGCGCCAGCTCTCGCAGAAGATCGTCGCTGACGTCACTGCCGCCGGGGAGAATCTGCTCCACGGGGACGTACTTTGTCTTGTTTGCGGTCTGCTTTACGGGGACCGAGCCGAATTCGATGGCATATTGCTTGCCGGGGCGACGTACATAGGTGATCATCAGACCGGTTTTTCCCTCATAGGCGGCCTTGACGGCGGCACGGCCCAGAGAAACCGATTCGGAAATATCGGTGGCGGAAAGGCAGTGGGAGGCGCAACGCTGGGGAATATTTAACTCCACCGAGCGGGACTTGCATCCGATTTCCGCTTTGACAAGCTCGCTGAGACGGCGGGCGGCACCCGAAAGCATGGTGTGTCCGAATACGTCCTTCTTGCCCGAAGGATCGGCGCCGAAGAGGGTTCCTTTTTCGTCATGAATTCCTTCGGAAACGGCGACTACAAGGTTGGTTTTTTCCTTGAATTTGCGACGGATGTCCTCCAAAAAGCGTTCGCTGTCAAAATCCACCTCGGGCAGGTAGATCAGGTCGGCGCAATCCTCTCCGAAGAGACGGGGGATGCCTGCGGCGGCGGTAAGCCAGCCCGCATCCCGCCCCATGATCTCCACGATGGTGACCGAGGGCTCCGGATATACGGCACAGTCGCAGGCGATTTCCTGCATGGTGGTGGCCACGTATTTTGCGGCAGAGCCGAAGCCGGGGGTGTGGTCGGTGTAGGGAAGGTCATTGTCAATGGTTTTGGGAACGCCGATGATGCGGATGGGGTGATTCAGCTCTGCGGCCTTGCGAGAGAGCTTTTCCACCGTGTCCATGGAATCGTTTCCGCCAATGTAGAAGAAGGCTTCGATCTTATAGCGATAGAAGGTTGCAAAAATATTATCATAGATGGAATCCGAAAGATTTGCGGGCAGCTTCATACGGCAGGATCCCAGGGCTGCGGCAGGGGTGGTTTCCAGGGCATAGGCCTGAGAGTTGGTCTGCACCTGCTCATTGAGACAAACAAAATTTTCGCCTAAAATTCCTTTGACGCCGTTGCGGGCGCCGTAGATAACCGAATCGGGATACAGCTCTCTGCATCCCTTGATGATCCCCGAAAGCGTGGCGTTGATGGCCACTGTGGGGCCGCCCGATTGTCCGATAACGATGTTTTTCATGTCCGATTTATACTCCGTGTTTTCTTTTTTGCGGGTGTCCGACGTCCGCAATAAATTGTACGATACTATTTTACCCTAAAAGCCGTAGTCTGTCAAGGGGCAGAGGGGAAATATCAAAGTTTTTTACGAAAAACCCCTCGGAGAAGGATCTCCGAGGGGAAATAATCAGGAGTTTTGAGCTTCGGTATCGGATGCGGTGGTTTCATCGGTTACCGATTGTGTGTTCGGGGTATTGTCGGAGCTGTTGTCCGAGGTTGTTTCGGAGGCCGAGCTGTTGTCGGAGACATCGGAATCGGTGGTGCCGGAGGTATCCGAGGTGCCCGAATTATCCGAGGTATCGGAGGAATCGGTGGGATCGTCGGTGACGGCCCCTGCCTTGATGTAAACATCAAAGCTTGCGTATTCCTTGCCGTCGGCAGATTCTACGCTGACACGAAGCATGATATCGGTCTTCTTCTTGGCTTCGATGGTCTTGTTGGCCACATCGATGGTCAGGAAGTTGTCTTCATAATACCACTTTTCGGGATCCTGAGAGGGATTGGCGGGAAGCAGTTCCTTGGGAATGGAAACCTTTTCCCCTACGGTGAGAAGAAGGTAGGGTGCGGTTTCCACCTTGACGGTGCAGGAATCGGTAAAGGTTTTGCCGTCTTTCTCATAGGAGGCGGTGATTGTGCAGGTGCCTTCCTTCAGCGCCAGCACGTTACCGTCCTTGTCTACCGTTGCAACGGAGGGGTCGGAGGATTTCCATGTGACCTTATCCGAGGGAGGATTGCTCGTGGAATCAATGTAAGCAAAGAGCTGGGCCGTGTTCTTGGGTTCCATGTCGAACAAGGAGAGCTCTTCCGGCTCTACGATTACCTTTGCTGCGGGCTTTTCCACATAGACCACAGCCACGGAGCTTACGTCGCCTACGGCGCAGGTGACAAGAACCGCCACGGAGTCGGCGTCCTTAGGCTCGCTGATGACGGTGAATTGGCCGGTTTTTTCGTCGATTTGAATCAAATCGGGACGGTTGGTGCTCCAGGAGGCGATCTGGGTGCAGTTTGCGGGGGAGACCCGTGCGATCATGGAGTAAGTTGTGCGGTCATCGGAGAGAATTTTCATGGTGTCGGGCGTCAGGGTGACGCGGGTGGCGGGAATCTCTACGGTGATGCGCTCTACGGTGAGCTCACAACTGACCGAGATCATGGAGTTTGCCGTATTCATCTGGGCGGTGATTACTGCGGTGCCGTCTCCGACGGTGGTGATAATGCCGCCGTCAACGGTAGCGACGGTAGGATCGGAGGAGGACCAGGTGATGGAGTATCCCGTTGCATTTTCGGGGGTGACGATGGCCTGCAGAACATGGGTCTGCCCCAGAGAAAGGGTCAATTCCTTGGTGTCCAGCGCCAAATCCTCTGCGGGAATGGAGACGGCGGAGACCTGAACCACACAGGAGGCGGAAATCGTTCCTTCCGCATTGGAAACTCTGATGGTGGAAATCCCTTCGGAAACGGGGATCACAACGCCGTCCCGAACGGTGGCGATGGCGGTGTTGGCAGAGGTCCATGCAAGGCTTTCCGCAACAGCGCCTGCGGGCGCAAGCTGCAGCTCCTTGTTCAGATCAAGGGTCTGATCGGTGCTCAGCGTATAGATGCTTGCTTTAAAGGAAAGCCCTGTGAGAGAGGTATTGTTCTCGGTGACGGTGACGGCACAGTTCAGGGCGATTTCTTCCTCGTCCATGCGGATGGTTGCGGTGACGTTGACGTTGCCCACGCTCTTTGCGGAGATGGTTCCCGCACTGTCCACCGTGGCAACGGCAGGATTGTCCGTGGTCCAGAACACGGTATAGGCCTCGTTGCCCACATTTTTCAGATCATTGACCGCGAGGGTTGCGGTCTTTCCGTTCATGACGGTTAACTCTTCCGCAGAGAGGGAGAAATACTCTGCAAGGGCGTTGTCGGAGTTGCATGCCGTGACGGTCAGCGCAAGGGCGAGCAACAATGCGAGAAGAAGAACCTTTGTGATGGAGAGGTGTTTCATTCGAATACGTAACCTGCCTTTCGGTGGGATTGTTGTTCTGTATTTCTTTTATGTTATCATATTTTTAAGAAAAAGTCAAGAGTCGGAGCAAAAAACACATAAAATGAACCGAAAACGTGCCGTTTTTGACACACGAAAGCCCTAAACCCGTTGTATTATGAAAGGGAAAGGGAGGGATTTTATGAAGACGCTCCTCGTCACCCTCAACAGTAAGTTTACTCACACATCCTTGGCGTTGCGTTGTCTTCTGAGGGCTTATCCGAAGGATACCCGCATTTTGGAATGCACCGTCAATCAGCCTAAGGATGAGATTTTGCGGCAAATTTTGTCCTATCCGGCGGACGTATACGCTTTTTCGGTCTATATTTTCAACGTGACCTTGACCTGTCAGCTTCTGTCCGACCTGCGCAAGATAAAGCCCCATGCGGTGATTCTCTGCGGAGGCCCCGAGGTGTCTTACGATTGCGAGTCCTTTTTGCGGACCCATCCCTATGTGGACGGCATCCTTCGGGGAGAAGGGGAGGAGACCTTTGCCGAGGTTATGGAGTTTCTTTCCCGCGCCGAGGATCCCCGTGCCGCACTGTCCGATTGCACCGCTCGGGGGCTTTCCGTCTTTTCGGAGGGGGAATATCGGGAGAACCCCGACCGTCCGCCTCTTTGCGATCTGGATTCGTTGCCCTTCCCCTATGGGGAGGAGTTGCCTGATTTGACCTCCCGTATATTATATTACGAATCAAGTCGGGGATGTCCTTATACCTGCATTTATTGTTTATCTTCCGTGCAGGGGCGGGTACGCTTCCGTTCGGTGGAACGGGTTTGTGCCGACCTGCAACGGTTTTTGGATGCAAAGGTTCGTCTGGTCAAGTTTGTGGATCGCACCTTCAATTGCGGCCATGCGCGAGCTCTTGTGATCTGGAAGTATCTGAAGGAGCATGACAACGGCATTACCGCCTTCCATTTTGAGATCGCTGCCTGGCTTCTGTCGGAGGAGGAAATGGCGCTTTTGGAGTCCATGCGCCCCGGGCAGATTCTTCTGGAGGTGGGGATCCAATCGACCAATCACGATACCCTTGCCGCCATTACCCGAAAGACCGACCCCGAAAAGCTTTACGCCAATGTTGCCCGCCTTTCCGAGGGACCCTGCCATGTGCATACCGATCTGATTGCGGGGTTGCCCTATGAGGATTTTGCATCCTTCGAAGCCTCCTTTAATCGGGTTTTTGCGTTGAAATCCCATTGTCTTCAGTTGGGCTTTCTCAAGCGGCTGAAGGGGACCGCCCTGTGGCAGAGGGAGGACGGTGCGGAGTATTCCGATGCGCCGCCCTATGAAATTCTCAAAAACCGCTGGCTTTCCTCCGAGGATCTTTCGGCGCTGAAGGGCGTGGAAAAGGTGCTGGAGAAATATTGGAATTCGGGACTTTGCCGCAACCTTCTTTCTTGGTATTCCAACAAATATCCCGACGGCGTCTTTGACTTTTTCCTCAAGATGTCCCGCATACTGGAGGCGGAGGGGGAATTTTATCTTTCCCATACTCCCAACCGTGCCTTTGCCCTCATGTCCCGTTGGCTGAAAACATGTCTGACGGGGGATGCGGAAGCAACTGCACAAGCATTGCTTTGTTATGATCTTTTCACCTTTGACCGCTGCCACACCCCTGCGGAATGGCAGGCCGTCCGCCCCGATCGGGAACGGCTGTTGGAATTGTTGAAGAGCGGCAGGGTGGAAGAATATCTCACCGACGCGCAACGGGAGGTCTATCGCTCCATGAATTCGGTGCAATGGCTGCGCAATGCCGACCTGGCCACCTTCCCCTGTGCCCCCGACGGTACTCCGGGAAGCGAGACTCATCTGTTTTTGTACGGCAAATTGCGGATTTCGGTGAAGCTGTAAGATAATATGGATGCTTTTTCAGAGAGAACGCCGCCCCATCGGACAGGGCGGCGTTCTTTCACTTTTTCAGTTTTGTTTTACGACAATGGGAGCTCGTAAAAGTATAAACAAAAAAGTGTGCCTCAATAAGAGACACACCGAAAAAGTGCATCCCTCATTGTTGTCGCACAATTTGCATTCTATCCACGAGAAGATATAAGTAAAGCGAGAAAACACCTTTTATCACAGATGTATTATACCATATTTGCGGCGGAATTTCAGGGTTAATTTTCACCGTAAGAGAAAAAATTCCCCGGCTCCGCTTCGCTGCTGCATAAGTGTCGACTGTCGAAACATCCTGCGCCTTTATCTTCAATCAAGATTCTTCCTTGTTTTTCTTATAGGCCTTTCGGAAGGAAAGAGGGGTCACGCCCTTTTGCTTGCGGAAGGTGGCGATGAAATAGGCCACATTGTTGAAGCCACAGTCGGCGGCCACTTGGGTGATGGGGTTTTCGGAGCTTACAAGTGCCCGTTCCGCCCGATCGATGCGCAGAGTGTTCAGATATTCACGGAAGGTTTTTCCTGTCACCTTGCGGAAGGTACGGGAGAAATAGCTGTAGCTAAGATAGCACCGCTCCGCACAGGCCTCGGCGGTAAGATCCTCGCTGAAATGCTCGTTGATGTAAATCATGGTGTCATAAATGTTTCGTACCGTCTGCTCCCCTTCGTCGGAAAGGGGTTGCCCCGTCTGCATTCCCCGAAGCAGCGCCAAAAGGATCGTCGAAGCGTGAATTTTCATGGCAATATCGTATCCGTAATCCTTTTGCTCCCTTTCCCGAATCAGCTCGTCTACTGCCGCCGTGATCCCCAAGGTCTCCGATTCCTCTGCAGTCCAGACGATCTTTTTCCCTGCACGGTTGAGGGTGAAATCCATAAGGTAACGACTGGAACGGTCGCGGAAGGAAATATCATACAGGTAGGATGGCTTGATTTTCAGTACCCAATAGATGCACCCATCTTCGGAGACAACCTCTCCCGTGTGCCCCGTATTGGAGCGAATCAGTACCGTGGCACCGGGCCCTACGAAGAATTCTTCCCCCTCGGAAAGGACGCGCATCTGTCCCTCTCGGAGGAACAGAACCTCCACCGCCGTGTGAATATGGGCGGTAAAGCCCCTCCCCTTTCGGCGTATATTCTGAATAAAAAAGTCAATGTCCCGCTGAACTACCAGGGGTTCTTCGGTTTCGTAACGGTAGGTTCTCATGTGATTTCTCCAAAAGGACAAATTTTTTATATTTTTATGCAGATTTATTATAGCATTTTTTCTTGTAAAATGCTACTATAAAAGAGGAAAATACATAAAAAATTCATTTCTTGCCACAGAAAGGAAATCATATTATGGAACGAATCGTGAAAATCGGTATCATCGGCTGCGGCGGCATCGCCAACGGAAAGCACATGCCCTCTCTTTCCGCTCTTCCCAATGTGAAATTGGTGGCCTTCTGCGATATTATTCCCGAACGCGCACAGAAGGCAAAGGAGAAGTACGGTACTCCCGATGCCAAGGTTTATACCGATTATAAGGAATTGCTGAAGGATGAAAGCATCGAAGTGGTTCATGTCTTGACGCCCAATCGGGAGCATGCGCCCATTACCATCGATGCTCTTTATGCGGGCAAACATGTTATGTGTGAAAAGCCCATGGCGAAAACAGCCGCCGATGCCCGCCGTATGGTGGCGGCCGCCAAGGCAACGGGTAAAAAGCTGACCGTCGGTTATCAACACCGTCACAAGGCAGAGAGCGATTACGCAAAGCAATATATCGAATCGGGTGAGATGGGAGAGATTTATCATGCCGACTGTCTCGCCATTCGCCGCAGAGGAACCCCCAACTGGGGTGTGTTTCTTGATGCGGAGGCGCAAGGAGGTGGCCCCATCATCGACATTGCTACCCATTCCCTTGACCTCACCCTTTATTTGATGAATAATTACGAGCCTGCCGTAGTTCTCGGTAAAACCCACAAAAAGCTGGAGCATCCTGAAGCGGGAAACATCTGGGGGGACAATGGGGTTAGCACCACGCCCCTTGAAGAAGCCGCCGATGCCATGATCGTTATGAAGAACGGGGCTACGGTGATGCTGGAAACTTCTTGGGCCATCAACACCGACGAGCCTGTTCAGGAAGGCTCTTGCGTTCTGTGCGGCAGTAAGGCAGGCCTTTCCTTGAAAAACAATGTTCTGAAGCTGAACAAGATCCTGCTGGGCCGCGCTGTCGATACCACCGTGGATACCTCCGCCGGGGGTGTTGCCTTCTATTCCGGCTCTAAGGGGTCTCCCGCCCAGGTGGAGGCCAAGCGCTGGATTGATGCCATCATCAACGATACCGATCCCGTGGTTCTGCCCGAGCAGGCCTGCGTGGTTTCCGAGATTCTCGAAGCGATCTATACTTCCAGCAAGACCGGAAAGCCGGTGATTTTCGAATGATGAAGATTGCTCTCTACGGTCTGTGGCATGTCCATGCCCCTTCCTATTATAAAACTGCCGCCCAATACGGCAAGGTCGTGGGTGTTTATGAGCCCAATCCCGATTTTCGTAACGCTTTTTGTGAGAAATACGGTGTTCCCGCCTTTGCTTCCCCCGAGGATCTGCTGAACAGCGATGCGGATGCGGTCATCGTTTGCACCTCTTCCGACACCCACGCCGATGTGATGGTTTCCATCGCCAATGCGGGAAAGGATATTTTTACCGAAAAGGTTCTTTCCCTCACCGAGGCCGATTGTCTGCGGGTTGCGGAGGCGGTGAAGAAAAACAATGTTCGCTTTGTTATTTCCTATCCGTGGATGTTCCGCGGCGGCATTCGCACGGTCAAGGCCATCGCTGACAGCGGAGAATTGGGTTCGCTCAATTACTTCCGCTTTCGCAACTGCCATGACGGCAGCACGGGAGGTTGGTTGCCTCGACATTTCTTCGATGCCAAGGAATGCGGCGGCGGTGCCATGATCGATCTCGGCGCTCACGGGATGTATCTTGCCGATTGGTTTTTTGGGGAGCCCAAGACCTACGCTTCTACCTTTACCCTTTCTTATCCCATTGAAAAGAATTCCGACGGCGTGGAAGATAATGCCGTCACTGTCATGGGGTATGAAAACGGTGCCATCGCTCTCAATGAGACTGGCTTTGTTTCTACGGGATGCCCCGAAACCTTGGAGGTCGGTGGCACCAAGGGATATGTCGTTTGGAAACGGGGCGAAGCGGTGCGAAAGACCACCCTTGCTACCGAGAAGAAGGCGGTGGAGGTGGAGACCCTTCCCGAGTTGCCTTCGCCTTTGGATGCGTTCCTGCAGGGACAGACTCCAATCGGATGCGGCATTGACGATGCCATTCGACTCACCCGAATGATGGAAGGCGCCTACCGCAACATCGTAAAATAGTTATATAAAAAAGAGAACCCGAGTCATTCTCGGGTTCTCTTGCTTTTCTTACCATATTATGTAGGGATTATATTTCTGCCCTTTCCTTCGGTGCCTCCGAGGGAGTGTCCTTTCCTTTGCGGATGTCTGCCCGGACAATGCGGTAGAGCGTGGCGGTGAGGGGGACGCCCAGCAGCATTCCGATGATGCCGAACATGCCGCCGCCCACTGTGATGGCTGCCAGCACCCAAAGGGGAGGCAGACCCAAAGAGGAGCCCACCACGCGAGGATAGATCAGATTTCCTTCCAGCTGTTGGAGCACAATAATAAAGATCAGGAAGAGCAGCGCCTTTCCGGGCGAAACGGTGAGAATCATAAATGCCCCCACAATGGAGCCGATGTATGCCCCCGCAAAGGGAATCAGAGCGGTGAATGCGATCAGTGCGCTGATCATGGTTGCGTAGGGAAGCTGGAGAATCAGCATTCCGATCAGACAGAGAACGCCCAGAATCACCGCTTCGGTGCACTGTCCCACAATGTAGCGGCGGAAGCAGGTGTTAAGATTGTCCAAAACATATTCAATCTTGTCGATCAGACAAGGCTTCAGATAGCGACGCATGAGTCGATCGCTCTGCTTTGCCAGCTTTTCCTTGGAGGACAGAAGATAAATGGAAAAGACCACCGCAACAAAGATCGTGATAATGGTAGAGAAGAGAGTGCTTACTGTGTTGACCACAATGTTGAATACGCTGCCGATGCCCGAGGTGAGCAATCCGCTGACATTGTTCAGCAGAGTAGTCCAATCGAAGTCCTTCAACTGCTTGAGGACCTCATCGGTGAGTAGGTGATGCTCTCCCAGCCATGCGATCGTCTTCTGGCTTGCCTCGGGAATTTCCTCCGCCAAAAGACCGATACAGGAAATCAGCTGAGGAACGATCAATCCGATCACCACCGCAAGAATGACCAGCAAGGTCAAAAAGGCAATCAACAGACAAACAGGGCGACGGGATTTCGTCACGCTGTTTTTGGTGGACTTGGGAAAATAGTGTCTTTCGTAAAATGTCATCAGCAGATTCAGCACATAAGCCAAAGCGCATCCCACAAGCAGAGGGACGGCGGCACTCAGGCAACTTAAGATTACCGAAATCAGCGGATCCCAATAGCGGATGCAGAGGTAGAGCAGGAAGACGCCGATTCCCAGGGACAGATACTTTTTGTGTTCGGTTTTCATTCTTGTCACTCCGAAATCTTTTTTCATCGGTTCTGTGATCTGTTTCCCATGTTTTGGCAAACAGAATGCTTACATATCTATTATATAATATCTTTTGCAAAATGTCAAGTATGTATTTTGTGGCATATTTTGGTGTTTTTGACCATGGCTTTTTGAAAAATGTACTGAAAAAGGGTGAATTTTAACAAAAGTTTTTTCAAAAAAGGAGTAAAAAGTCGAAAAAAACTGATAATATCAACGGTTTGCGCCGTCTTTGGCCAAAAAAACTTTTTTTCAAAAAGGGGTTGACAAACGGTGAAATTTGTGGTATAATACTCAAGCGCCAAAAAAACGGGGCAAAAACCTCGGATGAGACGCGGATGAACCTTGAAAATTAAACAGTGAATTTTGTACCCTGTTGATTCCGAAAT
>JAGAOU010000008.1 GCA_017623595.1 Clostridia bacterium | reverse complement strand
GATCGGTCTTGGTTCTTTCCGCGTAGTTATAAGCCTTCTTTTCTTCGATGTCGCAGAAACCTACATATTCCACGTCACCCATTGCTTCGCACTTCTGAAGATGCACGCCGTTACGTCCGCCGCATCCGATAAAAGCAGCCTTGATCTTTGCCATAATTACTCCGTTTCTCCGTCATTTGATATATATGCCCACCCGCCGGACGGTCGGTATTCCCGGGCTGACATGAATTTTGTTTATGGACATTCGAGCGTTCCTCCTGCCCATGTTGGTATCATTATAGCAAAACGCACTGCCAAAGTCAAGGTTTTTGTGCAATTTTTACGGAATTTTATCGGAACCGTTCCCCTGAAAAACATAAAGGGAACCAGTCCCTGCGGAATGATTCCCTGATTATGCGATTGTGTAAGTTGTCTGAATTACTTGTACTTACGCTTTCTTGCTGCTTCAGACTTCTTCTTCTTCTTTACGCTGGGCTTTTCATAGCATTCTCTCTTACGGAGTTCAGCCTGAATGCCGGAACGCTGACACTGTCTCTTGAAACGACGAAGAGCACTGTCGAGAGATTCACCGTCTTTAACTCTGATTTCTGCCATCTTTTATTCCCTCCCTTCGCTTTTGGCAAAGGTAAATTTCTATTATTTTACCCTTTGTGTATTATACAGGATCAAAGCGCTTTTGTCAATAGTTTTGGCAAAATATTCGCAAAAACATTCGGATTTTATTTTGCAACGATGTTGACAATCTTGCCGGGAATATAGATTTCCTTGACGATCTGCTTGCCTGCGATGAGAGCGGCGATCTTTTCGTCAGCCTTGGCAAGAGCGATTGCTTCGTCCTTGGTGGTTTCGGGAGTTACCCAGATGGTACCCTTCAGCTTGCCGGAGATCTGTACGGCGATTTCGATTTCATTGTCCTTGGTCTTTTCTTCATCGTATTCAGGCCACTTGGACATGGAAAGGAAGCCGTTTCCGCCGAGGGATTCCCAGATTTCTTCGGTAATGTGAGGTGCGAAGGGGCAGAGGAAGCCGATGAAGGCACACAGCTCGTCCTTGGTCAGGCTGCCGACTTCGTAGATTTCGTTGAGAAGCGCCATCATAGCCGCAATTGCGGTGTTGAACTTCATTTCTTCGATATCTTCGGTGACCTTCTTGATGGTCTTGTGGAAGGAAGTTTCCAGCTTGGGAGTAGCGCCGGTTCCCTTCACCATTTCGGTCAGACCGGCCACACGGTCAAGGAATCTCTTGCATCCCTTTACGCTGTTTTCACTCCACGGAGCTGCGGAGCCGTAGTCACCCATGAACAGGATGTACACACGGAGAACGTCTGCGCCGAATTCGTCAACAACATCGTTGGGGTCAACCACATTGCCCTTGGACTTGGACATCTTTTCGCCGTCGGGACCGAGAATCAGACCCTGAGCGGTACGCTTTGCATAGGGTTCGTCCACGGGAACTTCGCCGATGTCGTAGAGGAAGTGATGCCAGAATCTGGAGTAGATCATGTGGCGGGTTACGTGTTCCATACCACCGTTGTACCAGTCGATGGGGAGCCAGTACTTCATTGCTTCCTGGGAG
>JAGAOU010000059.1 GCA_017623595.1 Clostridia bacterium | reverse complement strand
TTGCTATGCGGCATCTCTTTGCGGCTTTACCCGCGGGGAATTAACTCTTCGCCCTCTGATTTCTTCCGTAAAACGGTTCTGTGTCCGAGGGGTTGAGATATCTTCCGGGTTAACGGTAGGGGTGTTTTGTGTTCAGAAGGCGGCAGTTGCGGCCTCTGATTCCGTGACCCGCCGCGGGATTCGCTTTGCCTTGATGCGTCTGCTTCCCATGGCGGGCGGCGTTTTGACCGATGGAATCGAAACCGTATATTCCTGCGGTCGCAGTTTGAGCGGAAGAATCGGCGTGATCTGTGTGCTTGTGCTGTTTGCTCTGTTTGTGACGCCCTGTGTGATGGGATTGTTCTTTGTGTTTCTTTATTCTCTGTTGTCATCCCTCGGTGCTTTTTTCGGCGTGCCTCTTTTGCAGGATTTTTTTGCTGACATCAAGGATACCTTTTCTGTGATGACAAGCTTTTCCGTGTGTTCTCTTGTAGTACTTTCCACGGGACTTTTGATGCTGACGGGAGGTTGAAATGCTGCGGTCGTTGGTGTTGTTTGTTCTGTTTTTCGGGTTGATCTCCATGATTCTTCCCGAGGATCGGAAAGGCGAATGGATTCGCCTCTTGTTGGTTGTTATTTTGTTTCTTTCTGTTT
Source organism: Clostridia bacterium (assembly GCA_017623595.1). Taxonomy (GTDB): domain Bacteria; phylum Bacillota; class Clostridia; order Oscillospirales; family UBA644; genus RGIG995. The sequence continues at coordinate 21,036 of JAGAOU010000059.1, read as the reverse complement.
TGTTTAATATGCGGTTTGATTTTTCCTTGGATTCTATAGAGCTTCCCTCGGAGCCCTCTGTGACGGTTGGCAATGCGGAGCGTGAGGTTCTGCACAGTGCCGTGGCCGCTGCGGTGTGTTCCGTTACGGGGGAACGTCCTATTTCGGTGGAGAGTGATCTTTCGATAAAGGGAGAAGATGTGTCTTTGACCGAGATTCGAGTCGTAATTCGAAGCGGAGACAGGGAGGGGGTATTGAATGAACTTAGGCGCCGTTTTTCCTTCGAAGGGTTCCTTGTCTTCTGCGAAGAAATCAACGGATCCGGTGAAGCTTTCTCTGTTTTTCCGTAAATACCGCCTTTGGTTTATCCTTGGTTTTTTTGTGCTGATTCTTCTTTTTCTTCTGGTGGATCCGCAACAGGAAAGTGCAGAAAAGCCAAAGGATTCCTCCGATCTTTATGCCTATTCGACGAGCCTGAAGCGGGAACTGGAGACTACCCTTTCGCAGATGCAAGGAGTGGGACGATGTACCGTGCTGATCACCTTCGTCGACAGTGGAGAATGGATTTATGCCTGTGACGAGGATGGCAGCACCTCCGAGAGCGGAAAAATAACGGAAAGTAAGAAGTATGTTTTGATTTCATCCCGCTCTGATGGGTTAGTCCTGAAGGTTTATACCCCTGCGGTTCGGGGAATCGCTGTGATTTGCGAGGGAGGTGATAGCGCTCGTGTAAAAAGTGATGTGACCGAGGTTTTGTCCGGGACTTTGGGCATAACCGCAGATCGAATATCCGTAAAAAAACGTACTGTACAGGAGTGATTGGTTTTGAAAAAGAAAAAGTATATTACTATTGCCGTAATGTCTCTTTTGTTGCTTGTTGTTGTGGCGGTGAATTGGAAATTCTCATTGTTTAACAATTTGTTTTCCTCGGAAGATCCCGCCCCGCAGCCTTCTTCCCCGGTGGGTGGCTCCACCGTTGAGAGCAATTATTTTGAGGAGGCTCGATATACTCGTGATAAATCGCGCGAGGAAGCCATTGCTCTTCTGAATTCCGTTGCTTCGGACGAGGCGGTGGAGGAAGGGATTCGGGAGAATGCGTATAAGGAAATCGTCGCGTATGCAAAAATTACGGAAGGGGAGGCGTCGCTGGAGAGTGTGTTGAAGGCAAAGGGCTTTTCCGACTGCATTGTCTATCTCACATCGGATACCGCCACGGTGGTTGTTGCTGCGGAATCTTTAAATGATCAGCAGTCCGCTCAAATTTTTGATGCGGTTCTTTCTCATACCGGTTTTGTGTCGGGCGCTGTGAAGATTGTCAGTTACCCATGAAAAAATGATGAAATTTTATACAAAATTCAAAAAAAATTCCAAAAAACCTCTATACATTTGCGGAAAAATATGCTATAATATTCTATATAGCATGAATCTACGATTCAAATAACCCATGGAGGTCTTCTTATGGAATTGAATAACAACGGTGCAATCCGTATTTCCGACGAGGTTATTGCCGATATTGCCATCAAGGCGTCGCTTGAAGTTTCCGGTGTTGTCGGCGTCCGCCAGGGCGTGTTTGACGGTGCTCGCAACCTTGTTTCGGGCAATGTCACCATCGCAAAGGGTGTCACCCTTGCCCCCGCAGAGAACAGTATCGACATTACGGTTCAGATCGCTGTCCGCTTTGGCTGCAAGATTCAAGAGGTCTGCGCCGCTGTTCAGCAAGAGGTTGCGGAAGCGGTTACCGATATGACCGGGATCGCCGTTCGCCGTGTCAATGTTGCCGTCGTCGGTATCGTTGCCACTCGTGGCAGCCGTCGAAATTCTGCGCAGTAACGGAAGGAATTTGCTATGTTGAAACGTTCCGAGGCGCGGAATAACGCTTTTATTCTGCTGTTCGAAAGTTCCTTTTCTGCTGAGCCGAATAGGGAAGATATTCTCAGCCTTGCCGCGGAGAATCATGAAATCGTCTTGGATGATTTTGTATGCGAGCTCTTCCACGGGGTTCTCGATCACCTCACTGAGATCGATGGGATTCTTGCAAAATATTGCAGAAACCGTACCCCCCGCCGCCTGTCGAAAATGCTTCTGACCGCATTACGTATTGCCGTTTATGAAATGGAGTACGACGGGACGCAGCCCGCAGTGGCTATTAACGAGGCTTTGAATATTATCAAAACCTACGATTCGCCCGAATCCGCCTCCTACGGAAACGGTGTTTTGGCTTCTTATGTCCGTGAAAAGTGAATATCTCGGCATCGACACCAGTAATTATACCACATCGGTGGCGCTCCTTTCCCCCAACGGAATGGAGAGCCGCCGTAAACTTCTTCCGGTAAAAGAAGGAGAACGGGGTCTGCGACAGAGCGATGCCGTTTTTCTGCATACAAAGCAGCTCCCCGATCTGATTGAAAGCCTTCCCTCTCCCGTGCAACCCTCTGCCGTGGGTGTGTCTACCCGCCCTCGGAGCGTGGAGGATTCTTACATGCCCTGGTTTTTGACCGGTCAAGGAGTAGCACGGGCAATCGCCCATCTTTATGACTGTCCTCTGTACGAGTTCTCTCATCAGCAAGGACATATTGCGGCAGGTCTCTGGTCTGCGGGCAGGGAAGACCTGTTTGGACAACGGATTTTGGCCTTTCATGTTTCGGGAGGCACCACAGAACTTTTGTTGGTCAACGGCATGGATGACATTCGTGTGATTTGTCATACAATGGATTTGCATGCAGGTCAACTGATCGATCGCATCGGTGTGCTTCTCGGGTATCCTTTTCCTTGCGGTGCCCATATGGATGCGGATGCCTGCCGTGCTGAGCATCCTCTGCGTCCGACGGTTCGCTTGAAGGATGGTTGCTGTTCCTTGTCCGGATATGAAAATAAAGCGCAAAAAATGCTAAAGGACGGCGTTTCGCGGGATGAGATTGCTTATTTCGCCATCAATACCGTTGCTTCTCAGCTTCAGGGAATGATCGATTATGCCCTGTCTCTTTATCCCGATCTTCCTCTTTTGATGATCGGCGGCGTTTGTTCCAATACCATTATCCGCCGTCGTCTTTCCGATCGTTACGGTGCCCTGTTTGCGGCAGACGGCTTTTCCTGCGACAATGCGGCGGGGATTGCGGTGCTTGCAAAATTGCGGCACGAAGGGAGCTTTTAATGAGTCGCGTAGCCCTTTCCGTGTCCCAACTGAATCTTTATGTCAAGTCCCTTTTGGAAGGGGATCGCAACCTCAAGTCTGTGTGGCTTCGCGGAGAACTTTCCAATTTTGTCTGCAATGCAAAAAGCGGACATTGCTATTTTTCCGTGAAGGATCGGGACGCTTCCGTGAAGGCGGTTATGTTTAAATGGCAGGCATCCTCCCTTTCCTTTGCTCCGAAGGACGGTATGCAAGTGCTTCTGCGGGGAAGAGTTTCTCTTTACGAGAAGGACGGACAGTATCAGTTTTATACCGAACAGATGTTCCCCGACGGTTTGGGCAGTCTTTATTTGGAATTTATGCGGATCAAGACATTGCTGGAGGAGGAAGGTCTGTTTGATCGAAAAAAGCCTCTTCCTGTGTATCCCCGTTCTGTGGGTGTCTGTACCTCGCCCACCGGTGCCGCCGTGCAGGATATTCTCAGCGTCTGCTCCCGCCTGGCACCTTCGGTGAAGCTTTGCGTCTATCCCTGTCTTATGCAGGGGGCAGAGAGTGCAAATTCTGTCATGGAAGGATTGGAGTATTTTCGCACCCACGGTAATTTTGATTTGGTCATAATTGCCCGTGGCGGTGGATCCTATGAAGATCTTTCGGTTTTTAACAACGAGGCTCTGGCGCGCTATGTGGCAAATTATCCTTTGCCCGTGATCAGTGCCATCGGTCATGAGACCGACGTTACGATTCTGGATTTTGTCTCCGATGCCCGTGCCGCAACCCCATCGGTTGCCGCCGAGTTGGCGGTGGGACAGGCTCAGGTCCTTTCCGAGCGGTTGTCCCGTGCCCTTCGCTCGGTTCGCTCTCTTGCGGAGAACCGCCTGCGTCTGGAAACCGAGGTTCTGCGGTCCCTTGTTGCCCGCACGGATCCGATGGCGCTTATAAATGACCGAGCTCAGCAGCTGGATTATCTTGATTTTCGTTTTCGTTCAGCAGCAACCCGTTGTGCCGACCGCTATGAGGGCGATCTTTCCCGGTTAGCTGCCCGTTTGACGGCGTTGAATCCTCTGGCGGTTCTTTCTCGTGGATATGCGTTGGCGGAAAAGGACGGTGTGCCCCTTTCTTCTGCAGACGGGGTGAATGTGGGAGATCGGTTAATATTGAATTTTCAGGATGGAGTGATCGGTTGTGTCGCAGACAGCAAAGAAATCCGTTAGTTATGAAGAAATGATCGCGCGTCTGGAGGAAATTGTTGCCCAGATGGAATCGGGCAAGCTTTCCCTTGAGGAGACTATGCGCGTTTATAAAGAAGCTCTGACCCTCTCCGAAAAATGCTCCAAGGTTTTGGAGAAGTTTCGGGGCGAGGTTACCATTGTCCGTAAGGGAGAGGAGGTTCCCTTGACCGATGAAGACCTTCGATGAACAGTATGGAGTCTATCGCGAGGCGGTAGAAGCTTCCTTTGACGTTTTTCTTCCGCAGGATCCTTCCTCTGTTCTCACGGAATCCATGCGTTATAGCCTTCTTGCGGGCGGAAAGCGCATCCGACCTGTTTTGGCCCTTGCTTGGTGCGCTCTTTGCGGTGGAGATACCCGTGCCGCATTGCCTGCCGCCGCCGCGGTGGAAATGATCCATACGTACTCTTTGATCCACGACGATCTTCCTTGCATGGATAACGATACGCTCCGCAGAGGGCGTCCCACCAACCATGTGATCTACGGTGAAGCCGTTGCCCTTCTTGCGGGAAGCGGTCTTTACGATAAGGCTATGGAAACGGTGCTTGATTTTGGTGCCGAATACGGCCTTTCCGACAGTCAGCGACTGGATTCTCTGAAGGTTCTGTGTTCTGCTTCCGGGTTAGAGGGTATATTGACGGGGCAGGTTTTGGATATCAAGAATTCCGACGTTGCGGTGGATCGTGCTTATCTGGAACGGGTCAACGATCTGAAAACTGCGGCCATGCTCAGTGCGTCCTGTGTTTTGGGCGCCGTTGCCGCCGGTGCGGATGCCGAAACTCAAGCCCGTGCCGATGCTTACGGACGAGCCGTGGGACAGGCCTTCCAGATTCGGGATGATATTTTGGATGTGATCAGTACCCCGGAAACCCTCGGAAAAACTCCGGGGAAGGATTCCGTAGAGAACAAAACCACCTTTGTGGATCTTCTCGGTATGGAGGGAGCACAGAAGGAAGTGCTTCGTCTGACCGAAAAAGCCCTTTCACTATTGGATGGTTTCGAAAAGCCCTCCTTTTTGAAGGAGTTGACCGAACGGATGTGCGGACGTGAGGCTTGATGTTTTTCTTGTGCAATCGGGTCTGTCCGAATCCCGTGAGCGCGCGCAGGAATTGATTCGCACCGGTGCTGTTACTGTCAACGGAAAAGTCTGTAACAAAAACAGTTTTTCCGTGGAGGGCACTGAGAATGTTTTACTTACCTCTTCTTTGAAATATGTGGGGCGGGGCGGCCATAAGCTGGAAAAAGCCCTGGATGCTTTTTCTCTGTCCTTGGAAGGAAAGACCGTGTTGGATATCGGCGCTTCCACGGGAGGCTTTACCGATTGTGCTCTTCAGCGGGGCGCATCGGAGGTGTATGCCGTGGATGTTGGCCATGATCAACTGGCGGAATCCCTGCGAAAGGATCCCCGTGTCCATAATCTGGAGGGGGTTCATGTGCGGGATTTGCCGCAGTTTTATTCGGGTAGCCCCGATTTTATCTGTATCGACGTTTCCTTTCTTTCTCTGACTAAGGTGTTGCCCTGTCTTCTTTCTTATGCCGAATCTGCGGATCTTGTGGCGTTGGTCAAGCCTCAGTTTGAGGTTCGCCACCGTAAAAGTGTGATTCGTGATCCGAAAATCCACCGTGAGGTTCTTCGCTCGGTTTTGGATGCCGCAATGCTTTTGGGTTATTCTGTGCAGGGGCTCACGTTTTCTCCTGTGCGGGGGACCGAGGGGAATATTGAATATTTACTCCACCTGTCCTTCAGCGACGAATGCCGTCCCGTGGATCCCGTTGCCGTGATCCGCGAGGCCCATGATTCTTTGTGATGCGAGGTGTTGTCATGAATATTTTGCTTGTGCCGAATCCCTTCCGCGATGTGGGGCTTCCCGTCACCTCCCGTGTTGCCCGCATTCTCTCGGATTTGGGTGCCTCCCTTCGTTGTACGGAGCCTCTGGGAGGTGTTTTGCAGGTTTCTCCGCAGCAGGGCGCCGAGTGGGCGGATATGGCCGTGGTGTTCGGCGGCGACGGTACCATTCTTCGTTTTGCGCGTCAGGCTGCCCTATGTGATGTTCCCATTCTTGGAATCAACTGCGGAAATCTCGGCTATATGGCGGAGGCAAAAGGAGAGGATCCTCAAAGCCTTAAACGCCTCTTTTCGGGTGAGTATGCCATCGAAGAGCGTATGATGCTCACTGCCGCTGTTCAACGGAACGGATGTGAGGTGTTCCGGGCGGAATGTCTGAACGATGCGGTGGTTTCTTACGGAAATTTGCCCCACCTTGTATCTTTTGAATTGTCAGAACGGGGGCAACCCTTTGCCCATTACAATGCGGACGGGATGGTTTTTTCCACCCCCACCGGTTCTACCGCATACTCTCTTTCCGCAGGCGGTCCTATTGTGGATCCGGTGATGAAGGCAATTCTTGCCACGCCCGTCTGTGCCCATTCTCTCACCGCCCGTCCCATGGTCTTTTCTTCCGATGCGGAACTGACATTGAAGGTTTGTGCACAGAAGAAGGGGGAGGCCTATCTGACGTTGGACGGTGATTGCAACTATCATTTGGAAAACGGAGATCGGATCGCCGTTTCCGTGTCCCCCCTCACCACCCGCTTGATTCGTTTTTCCCATGTTCCCTTCGGTACTGTACTCGCCGCAAAGCTTGATCAATAAAACAGGAGAGATTAAACATGAAAGTCAAAGAAAAAAGACAGGCGCAGATCCTGAAGCTTATTTCCGCCGTTGAGGTGGAAACCCAAGAGGAGATCACGTTGTACCTGCAGAATCTGGGGTACAAGGTGACACAGGCAACCGTGTCCCGTGATATCAAAGATCTCAACCTTGTCAAGACATCGGGAAGCCAAAAGCGCTATAAGTACATTGCTTCCGATCAAATCACTTCCGAGACCCCCGATCGCAAGGATCGCTTTTCTTCTCTAGTGCGCGACGGCGTGATTGATGTCCGTGTGGCCCAGCAATTTGTGATTTTGCGATGCCATGCAGGGATGGCTCCTGCGGTTGCGTCGGTAATTGACAGTGTGGATCGGGCCGAGATTATCGGTTCCATTGCAGGTGACGATACGATTTTTATTGCTGCGGATTCTGCGGAGTCTGCGGTGATGCTGCAAAACGAATTCCGTCAGATCATAAAACAGTATTGAGGTGATGTTGGTTGCTCGAACATCTTCATATTGAGAATCTGGCGGTCATTGAATCTGCCGATCTTGATTTTTGCAACGGATTTTCTGTACTTACAGGGGAGACCGGTGCGGGGAAATCGGTGTTGATCCATTCTTTGAATCTCCTTCTCGGCGAACGGGTCAGTAAGGATATTGTGCGTTCCGGATGCGCGAAAGCTACGGTCTGCGGCATGTTTATCGATTTGCCGAAAGTCACCCTCGATCTTCTGGAACAATTGGGGTTCGAGTGTGACGGCGAGGTTTTGATTCAACGTGATCTGACCTCCGACGGACGTTCCTCGGTGCGTATCAACGGCCGTCCCGCCACTGTTTCCATGTTGCGTGAGTTTTCCGACCGCCTGGTAAACATTCACGGTCAGCACGATAATCGGGCCTTGCTGGACAGTTCCACCCATCTTCATTATCTGGACGAGTTTGCCGATAACGGTACGGTGAAGGCTGCTTATACGGAAATTTTTCGGAATCTCAAGCAGGTTTTGAAGCAGATTTCTCAGGTCAATACCGATGAACAAAGTCGTATGCAGCGGATTGACCTGTTGTCTTATCAGATCAATGAAATCGATGCCGCTGCTCCCAGGATTGGAGAAGAGGAAGAACTGGCACAGCGGAGAGAAATTCTCAGCCATGCGGAAAAGATTGAATCTTCCTTGATTTCTGCCTATGCTTCCTGCTCCGAAGAGGATGGTGCGCGGGATCGCCTCGGACAAGCCGCCTCGGATCTGGAAAGTGTTGCGACCTTTGATCCTCATATCAACGATCTGTCGGTCCGTCTGACTGCTCTTTGCGAGGATCTGGATGATCTTATGGGGGAGCTTCGGGATTATTCGGACAATCAATCCTTTGACCCCTCCGAATTGAGTGAGGTGGAGGAGCGACTGGACCTGCTTTATCGCCTCAAGCGCAAGTACGGGCCGACGTTGGAAGATATTCTTGTCTATCGGGAGCAGGCTTTTACGGAATTGGAAACGCTGAATTCCGCCGCAGAAACGCTGGATGCCCTCCAAGCCGAGAAAAAGCGTCTCTATGCCCTTCTGACTTCCGCGGCGGAAGAGTTAACCGTATCCCGTAAAAAAGCGGGTGAACTTCTGGAAAAAATGCTGACCGAACAGTTGGCGTTTCTTGATATGCCAAACACCGGTTTTTGTGTAAAAATAGAGTCTGCCGGGACCTTCACCCCCCACGGTGCCGATGCGGTTGAGTTTCTTCTTTCCGCAAATTTGGGCGAAGCCCTTCGTCCCCTTTCCAAGATTGCTTCGGGCGGGGAACTGTCCCGCATTATGCTTTGCATGAAGACGGTACTGACCTCTGAATCCGATGGCGGAACCATGATCTTTGACGAGATCGACACCGGTGTGAGCGGAAAAGCAGCGGAGAAAATCGCTATAAAACTCAAAGAGATTGCCCGCACAAAGCAAGTGATCGTTGTTACCCACCTTGCACAGATCGCCGCTTATGCAAAGGAGCATTTCCTGATTGCGAAATCAGTCAGCGAAAACCGCACCTTTACCACTGTGACTCCCCTTGATCGGGAAGGTCGGGTGGCGGAGCTTGCCCGCATTATGGGCGGTATCAGTCCCACGGCGGCAACCTTGTCGGCTGCAGAGGATCTGCTGTGGCAAGGATCATCATATCAATAAGATGAAATAGTAGTATACCTATATAGATATTCAGAAAGGAATTTTCCCCATGCAGAATCTGGAAAAGAATTATGATCCGTCTCTCATCGAGGACAAGATCTACAAAATGTGGAACGAAAATGAGTGCTTTAAGGCTCATGTCGATCCCGAAAAGGAACCCTATACCATCGTTATTCCCCCGCCGAACATTACCGGACAGTTGCATATGGGACATGCCCTGGACAATACGCTGCAGGATATTCTCATCCGTTATAAGCGGATGTGCGGTTATGCAACCCTTTGGCTCCCCGGGACCGACCATGCTTCCATTGCTACCGAAGCAAAAATCGTGGAAGCCATGCGCAAAGAAGGCGTTTCCAAGGACGATATCGGCCGTGACGGCTTTTTGGAACGTGCCTGGGCGTGGAAGGAGACCTACGGCGGTCGTATTATCGAGCAGCTGAAGAAGCTTGGCTCCTCCTGCGACTGGAGCCGTGAGCGCTTTACTCTGGACGAGGGTTGCTCCAAGGCTGTGCAGGATGTCTTTATGCACCTGTATGAAAAGGGGCTGATTTATCGCGGTGAGCGTATCATTAACTGGTGCCCCCACTGTCTGACCTCCATTTCCGATGCGGAAGTGGAATTTGAAGAGCAGAACGGCCATTTCTGGCACCTTCGCTATCCCTTCGAGGATGGCTCCGGATACCTTGAGCTTGCAACGACCCGTCCCGAAACCCTTTTGGGTGATACTGCCGTTGCGGTCAACCCCAAGGATGAGCGCTATGAGGATATGGTTGGTAAATATCTCATTCTGCCCCTGGTCGGTCGCCGCATTCCCGTGATTGCCGATGATTATGTGGAGCAGGAATTCGGTACCGGCGTGGTTAAGATCACTCCCGCCCATGACCCCAACGACTTTGAAGTGGGGGCCCGCCATAATCTTGAGGTCATCAACGTTATGACCGATGATGCCAAGATTACCGCCGATTATCCCAAATATGCGGGAATGGATCGTTACGAAGCCCGCAAGGCCATTGTTGCCGATCTGGAAGAGGGTGGATTCCTCGTTCGCGTGGAAGATTATGCTCACAACGTCGGTACCTGCTACCGCTGCGGCACCACCGTGGAACCCCGTGTGTCCAAGCAGTGGTTTGTTGCTATGGAAACTCTCGCCAAGCCTGCCATTGAAGCGGTTCGTACCGGCGATATCAAGTTTATTCCCGAGCGCTTTGAAAAGAACTATTTCCACTGGATGGAAAACATCCGTGACTGGTGTATTTCCCGTCAGCTTTGGTGGGGGCATCGGATTCCCGCTTATTACTGCGATGATCCCGATTGCGGCGAAATGGTGGTCAGCCGTGAGCCTGTGACCATTTGCCCCAAGTGCGGTAAGCCCATGCATCAGGATCCCGATACCCTCGATACTTGGTTCTCTTCCGCCCTTTGGCCCTTCTCTACCCTCGGCTGGCCTGAAGATACTGAGGATCTGAAGTATTTCTATCCCACCTCCATCCTCGTTACGGGCTATGACATTATCACCTTCTGGGTTTCCCGTATGATCTTCTCCGGGCTGGAATATACCGGAAAATCTCCCTTTAAGAATGTTCTGATCCACGGTCTTGTCCGTGATGCGCAGGGACGTAAAATGTCCAAATCCCTGGGGAACGGTATCGATCCTCTGGAAATCATCCGCGATTACGGCGCCGATGCGCTGCGCTTTACTCTCGTTACGGGCAACTCTCCCGGAAATGACATGCGCTTCAGCAACGAAGGCGTTGAAGCCTCCCGTAACTTTGCGAATAAGCTTTGGAATGCTACCCGCTTTGCCCTCACTTATCTGACCCGGGACGAGGTCGAATTGCCCGCAGTTCTTCAGCCGGAGGATAAGTGGATTCTTCACAAACTCAACGGTGTGATCGCCGATGTTCGCGACAATCTTGAAAAATTTGAGCTTGGTATTGCTGCTCAGAAGCTTTATGACTTTGTGTGGGATGATCTGTGCGACTGGTATATCGAGCTGATCAAGCCCCGCCTCTTTGAGACCAATCCCGACGAATCCACCCGTGCTTCTGCACAGAATGTGATCGGTTATGTCTTGGTCCGCACCATCGAACTGCTTCATCCCTTCATGCCTTTCATCACTGAAGAGCTGTACCACAGTGTGCCTCATATCAAGGGCATGGGTGACATTCTTATGATGCAGGAATATCCCGCATATTCCGCAGATTTGGAATTCCCCGCCGAAGCGGAACAGATGGGTTATCTGATGGATCTGATCAAGCAGGTCCGTCAGCTCCGTCAGAAGATGGGCGTTCCCTTCTCCCGCAAGACGAATCTTTATCTTGTTACGGAGCATCCCGATACCTACCGCGCAGGTGTGGAATATATCAAGCGCCTTGCATCCGCTACGGATCTCTTCTTCGAGCCCCTGGCAGGAGATGTGAATGCCGCAACGGTGGTTACTTCCGATGCAAAGGTATTTATCCCCCTGGGTGAATTGGTGGATATCGAAAAGGAAAAGGCTCGTTTGGAGAAAGAGAAGGCCAAGCTTCTTTCCGAAATCGCCCGCATCGACGGCAAACTGAACAACCCCGGTTTTGTCTCCAAGGCACCCGAAAAGGTTGTCAATGACGAACGTGCAAAACGGGAAGCCCTCGCCCGTCAGTTGGCGAACGTGGAAGACGTTTATTCCAAGCTTTAAGACAAAAAGAGGAGAAGGAGGGGCGTCCTTCCTTCTCCTTTTGTGGTTTTTCTGTTTCAAAATTGGAAAGTTTTGTGGAAACCCTTGCTATTTCTCTAAATATATGTTAAAATATATGATACAGGTGATTTTTACGTGAGTGTGATCGTGATCGGTGCCGGTGCCGCCGGAATGATGTGTGCCGCAACCGCTGCCTCCAATGGGGCAAAGGTCCTTTTGATCGAACGAAATGACCGTTGCGGTCGAAAGCTCGCCATTACGGGTAAAGGTCGGTGCAACGTCACAAATGCCTGCTCCCGTGACGAATTCCTGAAAAATGTGATTTCAAATCCCCGCTTCCTTTACAGTGCGCTGGCTGCTTTTTCCCCGGAGGACACCGTGGCTTTTTTTGAATCCCTCGGCGTACCTTTGAAGGTGGAGCGCGGTAATCGGGTGTTTCCCGTCAGCGACGATGCTGCGGATATTGTTTCTGTCCTTCAGAAGTTCTGTTTGGATTGCGGTGTTGAGATCATAAAAGGCACAGTGACCGAAATCATCACCGAAAACGGTGTTGTTTGCGGTGTCAAGCGTTCCGACGGAACGGTTTGTAAGGCGGATCAGGTTTGTGTCGCATGCGGCGGCATGTCCTATCCCGGTACGGGATCCGACGGAATCGGCTACCGTCTTGCAAAGGATTGCGGCCATTCGATCGTGTCTCTGCGGGGCTCTTTAATCCCCTGGGAAATGCAGGAGATGGAGCTCTGCCGTTCCCTGCAGGGGCTTTCCTTGAAAAACACAGCCCTCCGTGTGGAATCGCAGGGGAGAACCGTCTATTCCGATTTCGGCGAAATGATGTTTACCCATTTCGGCGTGACGGGTCCCATGATCCTGTCTGCCAGTACGGTGCTTCAGCCCGGTATGATTCTTCATCTGGATTTGAAGCCTGCGTTGACAGAGGAGCAGTTGGACAAGCGCCTACTTTCCGATTTTGAGAAGTATCGGTTGAAGAATCTTGCCAATGCCTTTGATGATCTTCTTCCTTCCAAGTTGATTTTGCCCTTCCTGTCTCTTTGTGAGTTGGATCCTCTTTCCAAGGTTCATACTCTGACCCGTGTGCAACGGCAGAGCATATTGCATACGTTGAAGGATCTTCCCTTGACAGCCAAGGCTTCCCGTCCTATTTCGGAGGCTATTGTCACCGCCGGCGGCGTTTCGGTCAAAGAGGTGGATCCCCGTACCATGCGTTCCCGCCTTTGTGAAGGACTTCTGTTTTGCGGTGAGATTTTGGATGTGGATGCCTATACGGGCGGTTTTAATCTTCAAATTGCTTTTTCTACCGGTTATCTTGCCGGGTTGTCTTTGGCGGATCTTCGCTGAAGCATTATACATCGGAGGTGTCTCCATTGATCAACATTGCAGTTGACGGTCCCAGCGGATCGGGAAAGAGCAGTCTTGCAAAGGCTGTTGCACGAGAGATGAATATTCTCTATCTCGATACCGGAGCTCTTTACCGTGCGGTCGGTTATTCCGCCCTCACCCGTTTGGGCGAAAGCTTTTCAGAGGAATCGGTCTATGATCTGCTGAAGAGCTTGAAGGTGGACCTGATCTACGAGAACGGTGTTCAGCATGTCTATGCTGACGGGGAAGACGTTTCCGACAGAATTCGGACTCAGCCTGTGGCTATGGCCGCGTCCAAGGTTTCCGCATATCCTCCCGTCCGTGCCTTCCTTCTTGATCTGCAGCGGGATATTGCAGCCCGTAACAGCGTCATCATGGATGGCCGCGATGTGGGTACCGTGGTCCTTCCCCATGCGGATGTGAAGATTTTTCTCACTGCCCGTCCCGAAGTGCGTGCACAACGCCGTGTCGGTGAGTTGGAGGAAAAAGGAATTAAAGCGGAGTTCGAAACGGTCCTTCAAGAGGTTGTTCAACGGGATCACAACGATATGACCCGTCCCATTGCTCCCCTACGTCAGGCGGAGGATGCAATTCTTCTCGATAACTCCGAGCTGGATGCGGAGCAAACTCTGCAGGCCGCCTTTGAAATCATAAGGAGCAAGATCTCTCAATGAGTTGGTATAAGTTCGGAAAAGGGTTGTTTACTTTTTATTTTCGTTGCTTCAATCGTCTGATTATCCGCGGTCGGGAGAATGAAATCCCCGAAGGGGCGATGATCGTTTTCGGGAATCATTTTTCCAATCTGGATGTGTTCCTTCTGACCATTGCCTTCAAACGTCAGATTCGTTTTATGGCGAAGCACACCCTCTTCGGGATTCCAGTCGTCGGTTATTTTGTTAAAGCCTACGGTGCTTTTCCCGTGAATCGGGAGAAAACCGATCTTACCGCAATGAAAACCGCCCTTCGCATTCTGAAGGATGGCGAGGTTTTGGGGATTTTCCCCGAAGGTACTCGCGTGAATGGCGACAAGATGTCCGACCCCAAGGGTGGTATCGCCATGTTTTCTTGGAAGACCAAAACACCTGTGGTTCCCGTCCATCTGGATTACCGCCGTCGGTTCCATTTTCTTAACCATATTGAGGTCACCGTCGGTAAGCCTATCCCCGCTGAGGATTTGGGCATCGAGAAAGGAACCCCCGAGGAATACAAGGCGGCCAGCGAAAAGCTGATTGAACAAGTTTATTCCCTGTGAGGCGTTATGGAGCTGATTGTTTCCAAGCATCTTGGTTATTGCTTCGGCGTGAACCGCGCCATCGAAACCCTCTTCTCTACGATAGAGAAGAACCCTGACCGCAAGTGTTACACCTACGGTCCCATCATCCACAACAAGCGCATTACTCAACAGCTTGCTCAACGAAATGTGGCTGTGATTGATGATATCTCTCTTGCCGAACCAGGTTCTTTGGTGTTTATTCGTACCCACGGTGTTGCGGAGTCTGTTTTGCGGGCTCTCAGTGAACGGGGGGTGGAATATGTGGATCTGACCTGCCCTTATGTCAAAAAGATTCACACTATCGCGAAGTCCGCCGAGCGCCTTCTTATGGTCGGGGATGTCCGCCATCCCGAAGTGATCGGGATTCTCGGGGACGCAAAGGGAGAATACCGCGCCGTTACTTCTTTGGAGGAATTGCGTGCGCTTCTTCGGGAGGATCCCGCCTTATCTTATACGATGGTCGCCCAGACCACCTTTAACATGGAGCTTTGGCTTGCCATGAAGGCATACGTGGAATCCTTCCTTGAATCCGACGGTCGTCTGACCGATTCGGAAGGGTATCCCGTCAGTCCCGTTCGGGTCTGCGATACCATCTGCCACTCTACCTCCGACCGTCAAAAGGAAGTGGAGGAGATGGCAAAGGTCTGTGATTATATCGTCGTTATCGGCGATAAACACAGTTCCAACACAAAAAAACTCTATGAAATTGCGAAAAACCATTGTTCCGCGTGTTACATAGAGGACGTTACTGAGTTACCAAACTTTTTAAGTCGGTATAAAAAAATCGGATTGTCTACCGGGGCATCGACCCCCGGCTGTACGATCGAGGAGGTCATAAACAACATGATTAACGAAAACAATGTCAATCTGACAGAGGAAGACATCGACTTTGCTGCGGCGCTGGAAGCGTCCCTGCAGGTTGCTCGCGTAGGTCAGCGCGTCAACGGTACTGTCGGTGTTGTCGGAACGAACGAGGTCCAGGTCGAGCTGGGCGGAAAACACACCGGGTTCATTCCCGCATCCGAATTCAGCGAGGAAGAACTTGCCGCTCTTAAGGCCGGCGATGAAGTCGAAGCGTTCGTGATGAAGGTCAACGATGTGGAAGGGACCGTTCTTCTTTCCAAGAAGAAGCTGGATTCTATAAAGGGGTTCGAGAAGCTGGAAGCTGCGAAGGATAACAACGAAATCCTGACCGGCAAAGTTGCCGAAGTGGTCAAGGGTGGCCTTGTCGTCTTCGTCAATTCCGTTCGTGTCTTCGTTCCTGCGTCTCTTGCGTCTCTTCGCAAGGATACTGACCTGGAACCCATGAAGGATCAGGAAGTTCGTCTTCGTATTATTGAACTGGAAAATGCAGGCCGTCGCAAGAGAATTATCGGCTCCATCCGTTCTGTCCTGAAGGAAGAAAAGGACGCTGCTCAGGCTCAGGTTTGGGATTCCATCGAAGTGGGCAAGAAGTACATCGGTACCGTTAAGTCCCTCGCTTCTTTCGGTGCCTTTGTTGACATCGGCGGCGTGGACGGTCTTGTTCATATTACTGATCTGGCTTGGACCAAGATCAAGCATCCTTCCGAAATCGTCAAGGAAGGCGACAGCATTGAAGTTGAAGTTAAGGCATTCGATGCTGAAACCCGTAAGATCTCTTTGACCTTCAAGAAGGCCAACGAAGATCCTTGGGCTCTTCTTCCCGAGAAGTATGAAGTGGGTGACATCGCTCCCGTTACCGTTCTTAAGCTGATGCCTTACGGAGCTTTTGTCTCCGTCATTCCCGGTATCGACGGTCTTGTTCATATTTCTCAGCTTGCAAACCGTCACGTAGAAAAGGTCGGCGATGTTCTGAAGGTTGGCGATGTTGTCAACGCTAAGATCATTGAGATCAACTACGAGACCAAGAAGATCAGCCTCTCCATCAAGGCTGCTCTGCCTGAAGATGCCGCAGAAGCTGACGATCAGCCCGCTGAAGACGCTGCTGATGAAGAATAATCACAGCTGTCCGGCATAAAATCGTAATATGTCTACAGGTGTGCGGCGGCTTGATGCCCCGCACACTTGTTTATTCTCTTGGGAGGTTCTGTTATGGAAAAAAGCGTTTCCCTCGATCGGATTATTGCATCGGAGCATTTGCAGATTGTTTATATGCCCGAATCTGTCGGCGCAAACGGTGAAAAACGAAAAGTCTGTACCACGGACGTAAATCGCCCCGGGCTTCCTTTGCTTGGATTTTTTGACCACTTCGACGTCAACCGTATCCAAATTCTCGGCAATGTGGAAATGAGCTTTTTGACCGAAAAAAGCGGGAAGGAACGAACCGAGATTTTTGACAACCTATTTTCTCGTCAAATCCCTGCCATTGTGGTGACCCGCAATCTTCCGATTCCCGAGGAATTGATCGCCTCTGCACAGAAATATGATATTCCTGTGCTGGCATCTAATCGTCCAACCTCGCGGTTTATGTCGTCCCTGATCAATTTCCTCAATCTGCAACTGGCCCCTTGTATTACCCGACACGGTGTTTTGGTCAGCGTGTACGGTGAAGGAATTTTGATTCTTGGTGAAAGCGGGGTAGGGAAGAGCGAGACAGCCATGGAGCTTCTTAAGCGCGGACACCGTTTGATTGCAGATGATGCGGTTGAGCTTCGTGCTGTGTCGGATCTCACCATCGTGGGTTCAGCCCCCGAATTGATCCGTTACATGATTGAGCTTCGGGGAATTGGGCTTGTGGACGTGCGTCATATTTTCGGTATGGGGGCCGTTATGGACACCTCTCGTATCGATTTTGTGGTCGAATTGGAGAACTGGAACGACAGTAAGCATTATGACCGTCTGGGCCTTGAAACCCAGGAATATGAGATTTTGGGGCATAAGATTCCTTCTGTGACCATTCCCGTCTCGCCCGGTCGAAATCTGGCCATCATCATAGAGGTCGCAGCCGCAAATAACCGTCAGAAGAGAAGCGGTTACAATGCCGCGGAAGAGTTTAACCGTCGTTTGATGAAACACATGAGTGAGGCAAATGCGGAGGATAATTTATGATTGCTCCCTTTTGTGATGCCCGGGGAATTCCTTATGCCCGTCAGGTTCTGCTTGCGGAACATACCACCTTCCGTATCGGCGGACCTGCGGATTTTGCGGTAATGCCCCGTAACCCGGAAGAAATGGGGCAGGTTCTGTCTTTTTTGAATAGAAATAACATGCGTTATTTTATTCTCGGAAAAGGTTCCGATATTCTTGCCCATGACAAAGGGTATCGGGGTGTTTTGGTTTTAACCGAAGGTATGAAGGCTCTTTCTGCGGAAGGAGACAGAATCTATGCGGAAGCAGGCTGCAGCATGGCATCCGTGTCCAATTTGGCTCTTCGTGAAGGTCTTCAGGGATTGGAGTTTTTGCACGGAATTCCCGGAAGCATCGGCGGGGGGATCTTTATGAATGCGGGAGCCTACGGTTCGGAAATCGGGACCTTCGTGGAATCGGTTACGTGGGCGGATCGGAACGGTGTTCTGCATACAACGCCCGGAAGTGAGTTGAGTTTCTCTTACCGTCATTCCTTTTTTACCGAGTCTGGCGGCGTTGTTTGCTCTGTCGTATTGCGTTGTTCCCACGGCAATCCCGTTGAGATCAAGGAGAAAATGCAGGATCTTGACGGGCGACGCAGAGAGAAGCAACCCTTGGAATATCCCAGCGCAGGGAGCGCCTTTAAGCGTCCCGAGGGGTATTTTGCAGGAAAACTGATTGAGGATAGCGGTCTGAAAGGGTTCTCTGTGGGGGATGCTTGGGTCAGTGAAAAGCATGCAGGATTCATTGTCAACAAGGGAAACGCAACTTCTGAGGATGTCCACCGACTGATCGATCATGTAACAAGTGTTGTTTATCAAAAGTTCGGTGTTACCCTGGAACCTGAAGTACGCTTTTTGGACGAGTGACATCTATTTGCAAATTTTAGGAAGGAGAGATCGTATTGTCCTACTCATTTGATGTAAAAAAACAATTGTTATCTATCGAGAACGATACCTGCTGCCGTAAGGCGGAATTGTACGGTTTTCTCCTTTTTTCCAACACCGTTTCCGACAGTGAGATCCGTCTTGTTACCGCATACCCCGAATTTCGTACCCGCTACCTGGGATACCTGATGGAGGCGGGTGTTCGGAAGTTTTCCTTGGAATGCCAGGGAAAAACGGTAAAAAAATACATTTGCCGCGTCGGTGCGCCCCGTGATTTTCGATTGCTGCGGGAATGGCTTTGCGGGGTGTCTTTTGCGTCGCCGTTGCATCTTGATGGGCGTCTGTTGACCCGCGAATGTTGCCGTCGTGCCTTTTTGCGCGGTGCTTTTATGGCAAACGGTGTGATGGTGTCACCTGACAAAAATTGCAGTATAGAGTTTAAAACCTCCCACCACGCCTTGGGTGCGGAATTTTTTGAATTTTGCAAAGATGCCTTCGATCTTTTACCCGGTTCCACGGTGCGGAATGGGAAAAAACTTGTTTATTTCAAATCTTGGGATGCTATAAAAGATTTTGTTGCGCTGATCGGTGCAAAGGATGCAGTATATGATCTTGCCAACCTAGAGATCGAGCACTCCTTCCGCAGTACGGCAAACTGCCGCTTTAATTGCGACAACGCCAACATTCAGCGTTCTGTGGATGCCGCATCGGAGCAGACCATTGCCATTGAATATCTGTTCCGCGAGCAGATTCCTCTGCCCGATCCATTGCAGGAGATTGCACTTTTGCGGATTGATCATCCCGAGGATACCCTTTCCGCCTTGGGACAGCGATGCAATCCGCCTATTTCCAAAGCGGGAGCTGCCCATCGGTTGAAAAAAATTTGCCTTTTAGCACAGGAAAAGGGAGGTGTCTGATATGGGATTTGTCCATCTTCATGTTCACAGTCAATACAGTCTTTTGGACGGTATGTGTATTGTGGGCGAGGATAAAAAGCATAATGATAAAATGATGGATTTGTGCCATGAATTGGGGCAGGACGCCATTGCCATTACCGACCACGGCAACATGTACAGTGCCATTAAATTTTATAAATCAGCCAAGAGCCACGGAATTAAACCTATTATCGGATGCGAGGTTTATGTGGCCAACCGCAGCCGTTTTCAGAAAACCCGGGAGGATTCCGGATATTTCCATCTTGTGCTTCTTTGTGAGAACAACCAGGGATATCAGAACCTCATCAAGATGGTTTCTCTCAGTAATCTGGAGGGATTCTATTATAAGCCCCGTGTCGATCATGAGTTGATTGAGAAATACCATGAGGGGCTGATTTGTCTTTCCGCTTGCTTGGGCGGAGAAATTCCTCAGTTGATTTTGGAAAATAAGTACGAAGAGGCAAAAAAGCTTGCCCTTTGGTATCAGGATGTTTTTGGCAAGGACCATTATTATCTTGAAATTCAGGATCACGGCCTTGCCGATCAGAAGCCCGTTTTGGACGGTTTGTTGCGCATCCACGAAGAGACCGGTATTCCTCTTGTTGCTACCAACGACGCCCACTATATGCGAAAAAGCGATGCCAAGGCGCAGAAGGTGCTTCTCTATGTGCAGATCAAGCGCACCATCAATGAAGAATGTACCATGGGCTTTGAAACCGACGAGTTTTATGTCAAGTCGGAAGAGGAGATGCGCTCCCTTTTCGAGTATGTCCCCGAGGCCTGTGACAATACGGTGAAAATTGCCAACATGTGCAACGTTTCCTTTAAGAATCTGGATGATCCGGATCACAAGGAATATCACCTTCCCGATTTCCGTTTACCCGACGGTAAGGATCACTATGAATTTTTGCGGGAGCTTGCCTACGAAGGCTTTGACAAAAAGTATCCCGAACGTACTCCTGAACTCATTGAGCGTCTTGAGTATGAACTGAGCGTCGTTCACAAAATGGGCTTTGTCGATTACTTTTTGATCGTCAGCGACTATGTTCGTTTTGCCAAGCGGTCGGGGATTCCCGTCGGTCCCGGGCGCGGATCGGGGGCAGGCAGTATCGTTGCTTACTGCATTGAAATCACCAACATTGAACCGATTAAATATAATTTGCTCTTTGAGCGCTTCCTGAACCCCGAACGTGTGTCTATGCCCGATTTTGACGTAGACTTCTGTGTGGATCGGCGACAGGAAGTAGTGGATTACTGTATCCAAAAATACGGCGCAAAAAGTGTTGCTCAGATCGTTACCTTCGGTACTATGAAGGCGAAAATGGCGGTCAAAGACGTGGCCCGAGTTCTGGAGTTTACCCCTCAGGAGGCCAACGCCATTGCAAAACTTCTCCAGGATAAGATGAAGATTATGGAATCGGTGGAAGCGGTTCCCGAGTTGCGGGCAATGTATCAGAACGATCCCCGTATCAAGGAATTGATCGATCTTTCCGCCGGCGTCGAAAATGCACCCCGCCATACCTCGGTCCATGCCTGCGGTGTGGTTATCACTTACGGCGACGTTTCCGATTACGTTCCTCTTGCCATTCAGGACGATATGCCCGTTACCCAGTACGATATGATCATCGACGAAGAGCTGGGACTTCTGAAAATGGACTTTTTGGGACTTCGTAACCTGACGGT
>JAGAOU010000058.1 GCA_017623595.1 Clostridia bacterium | reverse complement strand
TTGGGGACTGAGGCGAAGCGTCCCTATTCCCGTGCGCTGGTCAACAGCAGTGTGCCCCGAGGGCTGATTTCCGCTTGCCCCCTTGCCTTCGGTGAGGTGGGGGTAAAGCATCGGATCAAATCGGTGCTGAATTACAAAAAGCCCGCCTTTTGGATCATTCTTGTGGCCTTGTTGTCCTGCGCGGTGCTGGCCGTCTGCTTCTTGACCGACCCCCGCACCCCCGATCCCGACCAATCCACCGAAGCTCCCCCGGTTACCGATACCAACACCTACACCCAAACCACAAACGATACCGACGATCCTGACAACACTAATCCGGAGAATACGGACATCCCCGACATTGGCATTGATTGGATTTCCGTTTCCCCCATTCCCTCGGTGGAGGGCGGCGAAGCGTTGCTGGATAAATACTGGATTCTTACCTTCGAGACGATAATGGGTGATTACGATTCCGAGACGGGACGTCTTGTTCCTCTTTCGTTCCGAAATGCGGAAAAAGATCTGACCGCAGAGAACTTGGTGCTGTTCTTTGAGTTTGCTATAAATCGGTTGTACGGTGCCGATCATTATCAAACATGGTATAACGCCGATACAAAGTTGTATCATATTCCCGCAGCGGATATTCAAGAGATTGTCGAAACCTATTTTGGCTTTGATTGCACCGAAAAATTGAAGCAACTCTCCGCCTATGACAAATCCCAGACGGTTTTGAACGATTCTCTGTATGACGGCGAGAAAAATCAGATTGTCCTGCGCCACATGGGTGGTTTCGGCGGTGATGGATTGTTCCCCGTGGTTGCTCAGGTTGTGAAGGATGGTTCAACGATCGGTATAGTTGTCGATTATTATGATTACACGTACACAAGTCGGATTTTGACCAGAGTCTACATTGTTACCGATGAAAATCCTCAGGACAATAGATTCCAATATAATGCTGTTTATGAAGAAGTGAAAGAATCTCAATCTTATGCCAATATGTCCGATGAAGAGGTGATTACAAGTCTTCTTTCCAATATGGTCGGCGCATTAACCGCAGATCCCTCTGTGATTCGGATCGAAGATTCCTGCATTCTTGAAACAAATCGTCAACGGGCTTCGGTTCTTGTACATACGACCAAAAGCGGCGGTCATAAGGGAGAAGTCACCGATCGGTTCGAGTCCGGAACAAATCAAAGGACTGCATGGTTTACGCAAGGCGGATATTATCTGCAGCAGGGCGAGCATCGTTATTTAAACAGTGAGACCAACGCTGCCGGATGGTGGGGAGTGCAAGGCGGATTCCGTATGCGCTTAGCACAATTGCGTTTTGAAGATATTAATCGTCTCGGTGATCCGGTTTTGACCCGCAACCCTGATGGAACCTACACGATTTCTGCCTCTGCGCAATCTTTGCAGGACGGACGCAGTTCCTTTGCGGCGGCCATGTTGTCGATGGAGGACAATGTATTCATTTCAAAGGTTGAGGGTGTTTCCTTTACAGCGGAATTTGATACGAAGGGGAACTTTGTCCGTTATCTTGCAACCTGTAAAGCCTATGGACAGTCTATTCCCGGTTATTGGCTTATGGATGCGACATGGGGAACTTGCGTAAGTGAGGTTTCCATGGTGACCACAGATCCTTCGCAGATTCCCGATATCGTGGCTCCTTGGGGCGAATTTGAAGGGCAGGGGTTGCCCGAACCTAAAAAGGAATTCTCCTGTCAGGATGCCTTGGAGCTGGTGAAGTCAAAGAAAGGGATGTCCTCTCGAAATTACCGCCTTCTGTCCAATGAAACGGTACCCGGAAGGGTTCATGCCGAATATATTGTTTTGGAAAGCGATCCTCAACAGAGCTTGGAGGCTCCTTACATGTTCGATGCGTTGGATGTGAAGATCCATCGGGTCGATTCTGAAACAAAATCGATTCTTTCCAAAATGATTTTGTCTCAGGTGGATGCAGCATCGCTTGTGAAAGAATTGATTGAAGACCGTTCCGGAGAATGGATTTATGAATGTGAACCCCTTTGTTTGAGTACCGAAAGCATTCCCTATCACCGAATTCTTGTGCGCAAGAAAGGTTTTGGTACGAGTGACGTGAATTCTCACAGATACTTTATAGTGAATGCTTATACCGGAAATGTTACGGAAATTGCTATGAGTGATTTTTATTAAGGAGGATTGACTATGGATGCTGTGTTTTTGAAGCTTTTAAACTTGTCCCTGTCCGCATCTTGGCTGGTGGCGGCGGTTTTACTGCTGCGCCTGCTTCTGAAACGGGCTCCCAAGGCGATCCATTGCCTTCTGTGGGCTATTGTGGCTTTGCGGCTGGTGTTGCCCTTCTCTTTGGAGAGCTCCTTCAGCCTTTTGCCCGAAAAGCCAGCCCCCGCCCCCGAGAGTTCCGTCACCCAAACAACCCCCGAGGTGTTGACGGGCTTTGAGGCGGTGGATCAGCAGATCAATGCCTTTTTGGCGCATCGGTTCCAAACCTCGCAGACTACGCCCAATCCTCTGCCTCCCGTA
>JAGAOU010000057.1 GCA_017623595.1 Clostridia bacterium | reverse complement strand
TATAGAGGCAAGTTTTTAAGCGCACGGCCGAGAAATCGGCTGTGCGTTTTTATTCCAATCCCACGAACAAAAGGAGACTGTCAGATGATTTTACGAAAAAAAGCATTCGTTTTGTGGATTGCTGCGGCAGTTTTGTTGCTTACGGTCGCAGGCGGGCTCTTCTTTTTGCTCACAGATGAGATGCTGACCATGGAAGATCTTTCGGTGCTTGCAGAAGAAAACGCACTTCCTTCCGAAGCATATTACAACCCGCCTCCGGAAAAAGAGCCAACTGGCGGAGGTCGTCCCGATGTTGTGTATTTGAAGCAACTACCGGAAGGACTTCTGACTGAAGTGGAGATCTCTTTGGATCCCGAAGAGGAAGAGATCGCTTTCGCCTTCCATCCCGAGGAAGGAAAGTTGATTTTGCTTTACAGTCAAGAAGACGATGCACTTTGGAACAACCCGCCTCAAACGGAAAAGGGCCTCCCGGTTCTGTTGGAATTGAAGGTAGACTACAAAAACCATTCGGAATTAGTGGAACAAACAAGTCTGAAAGGAACGGTTACCGATTTTCGTATCATATCATGGGCGGATTATTACTACACAAAAGCTCCTATGGAAGAACATCTGAGCAAGGAGTTGAATCCTTCGAGTTCTATACAATCCCAACCCTGCTACGGAACCTATTCCAAAGACGGCTTTTCCATCGCGAACATGGGATACAACCCCGTCGGATTCCGAGAAACCTTCAAACGCTTCGGAATAGAGTTTGAAAACACATAATCAAGGCTATCGCAACCACAGTGTTGCGATAGCCTTTTTTTTATACTTTTGCCTTTATTCTTCCTTGCAGGCGGCTTCAATCTGTTCAATCTTTTTCAACAGATCAAAGCAGGAATCTCGGTTGCGGGGATAGTTTGGATTTTTCGGGAAGTTCACAGCCAGATCGTTCCACAACTCTGCGGCCTGCCGCAAAACCATCTTCCGCCCCTCTCCGGGCAGACAAACGGCACTGCGATAACAGAAGGTGGCACAGTCATTGGCATATTTTTCGGTAGGATGTTTTTTTACAACCTCGATCATCAACGGAATGCATTTCCCGTAATAGGCTTGCGCTTGCGGCATCTGCTTCTGTTGGGTTTTCAAATACCCCAACGCATCGTAGCTGACGGCAAGCTCACGCAGAATCGACGGCGTATCGTTCCCTTCCGCCAAAGATTGCCAAAGAGCAAGTCCCTGCAGGTAACATGTCTCCGCAGAAGAATAATCCTTTTGCGCAAAAAGAATATTTCCCAAATTCTGTTGCTTCAAAGCAAAGTTGAATTTTCCTTGGGGCGTTTCCGTAAAATCCTGCCCCTCAAAAAGAGAAATAGATTTGCGAAGATATTCTTCCGCCTTCTTAAAATCCTTCTCTCGGCTGAAAACATCCGAAAGCAAAGAACAGCACGTTGCCATATTCCAAAAAAGCTGCGGGGTTTCGTTCCACTCGCGCACCTGCGCAAAAACGTTCATCTCCTGGGCAAAATAGAACCCGGCACCGTCCAAGTCTCCGTATTGAAGCCGCAACTTCCCCAACTGACCGTAGCAAATTCCCCAATCGATCCACGAAGACTCGGTATGAAGCTGCTTCGCCACCCGTTCACTGCACGCCAACGCTTTACGTAAATTTTCATCAGCCTTCTGCGGGTAGCAACGCAGTGTGTAAAGCTCGCCCAAATCATGATAAACAACAGTCAGATCCTGCAAATAAGAAACCTCCTCCGACGAATCGGATTCCAGAATCTCCCTTGCTTCACAATAGTACCGCTCCGCCCGATCCATGTCTGCTTGGGCGACGGCAACCTTTCCCAGCTTTCCGCAGGCAACGGCAAGGTTTCGGAGCACCCAAGGAGTCTTGGTTCTTTCGCTCAGGCCTTTGCAAAAATCATAGAACTCCGTCCAGCAACCAAGAGCATCCTCGCTGCGATACATCTCCGTATAAACATCCCCCAGGGACCAAAGAGCGCTCTTGTAATATACGGCCTCCAATTCCCCACCGCTTTTTGCGAAGGCATCCTTGTAATAAGCAACCAGTTTTTTCTTCCAAAAAACAACCTGCTCATAGTCCCGCGCCACACCGTCACCGTCATGATACATGGTGGCAAGCTTGTCCATGGCTTCGGGAAGATTGGCCTCGGCGGCAGAGGTGATCAGCGACAACGCACGGGCATGATCCACTTCCACGTCAATGCCCGAAAGATAGGCAAGGCCGATGAAGAAATTATGGACAGGGTCGGTATCATTGGCCATCAGCGCAACCCCCTCCAACTGCCGCAGAAGCTCTGCCGACAGGGCGGGGCCGTCATGGGCATTGACCGCCTCGGGAATGTCTTTGTAGCAATCCTTGAGTACCGCTGCGTCGGTGGCCACCATTTCCGCAGATAGGATGGGCTTTTTCGCATCCTTGGCCTCGGGGTATTCCACGGTCATCACATAGTTTTTCTCATTGATCAAATTGGGGGTAACCGCCAGGGCAAACAGAACACTTTTGTCCAAAGCGGCCTTGATATTATCGTTAAAATCCTCCCCGGGGGTGAGGAATTCGTCATACCAGATAGCCAAATCCCGACAAAATTCGTTGCGATGAATCAGGCGCATCAATTCCTGCGCATATCGCCGATCCTTCTTGCGATAACTCAAAAAGATATACGCATCAAAGGCGGCCCGAACCTTCTCGGCCGTTTCGTCATCCAAAATCCGCGCAGAAAGATATTTTTTCAGCTTTTCCTCATAGGGAAGGGCTGTAGAATCCTCATCATACTTATAGAGGAACTGAAGATCCCCGAATACCTTTGTGAAGGCCTCCAGCACCGAAGCATCGGGGCGATCCTGCAGTAGAGGAAGCACGGGAATATGATTCTCCAACGCAAAGGGAATTTCCACATCCCTTGCGCGGCTCGGAGTGGTCAGAAAGCGGTAGGTGACGGGGACGACAAACATCTTCATCCGCCCCAAATCCACATAAAAGTTTTCGTCGGGCGGTTCCTCGGGAGAACGGTCATAGCAAAGAACAAAGGTCCGATCCTGAACCGCTCCGAAGATGTCCTTTCGGACAATCTCGAAGCAACGATCAAAATCCGACGGATGTCCGCAATAATACACCTTCTGTAACCCTTGCGGATTGACGCCTTGGGGATAGAATATCATATTGCTCATAACGGCACTCCTTTACGAGAGATGATTTCAGAACTCGCTCAGCGGCGGTCTACAATATCCTGAATTATCGGATCATCCTCAAGATCGAAAGCGATGACGGTATCCAATTCATCGGGGGCTTCCGAGGGAAGAACAGGTCGAAGACGGTACTCGTCCCGAGCGGTTTCGTAAGTCTGTACAAAGGGGATTTCCTCCCCGGTTTTCAAAAGACGGGCCCGCTTGACTTTTGTCATCAACCCCACCACGCAGATTCCGTGATTTTTATAGGGCCATTCGACAACATGCATATAAAGCGTTTTTGTTTGGGGCTTGTAGGTAAAGCATCCCCATTCCAGCTTATATGGGAAGTCCGGTGCGGCCGAGGCGCCGTAAATACTCTCACCGTTTTCCTTCAGCCAAGCGCCCACGGTCTTGAAGATTTCCACACTTTCCGAAGGAATAATTCCGGAGGCATCGGGGCCTGCATTCAAAAGCAGATTTCCGCCCTTCCCCACAATCTCCGCCAACATCCGAACTACATGTTTCGGAGATTTCCAGTGATTGTCCTCTGCCCGATACCCCCAGGTATGATTGAGGGTCATGCAGGCTTCCCACGGATCGGGATAGGCGAGGATGGGGATGGAATTGTCGCTGGTCTGACGGTAGTCGCCCAAATTATATCCGATGCGCCCGTTGATTAGGCAATCGGGCTGCAAGGCACGAACAAAATCCACAAGCTCCGCACAATGCTCCTTCTTCATTTCGTAGGGAGTATCGAACCAAACCAGACCGATCTTCCCGTATTGTGTCAACAGCTCCCGAAGTTGGGGCTTAACCTTTTCGTCCAGATATTTGCGGAAGTCCTTTTCCGCTTCGGGGCCGAAATCCCAGGTATTTCCAAAGCCGTTCTTTTCTGCCCAATCCTGCAGCTGAGAATAATACACGCAAAAGACCAGCCCATACTTTTCGCAGGCCGCGGCTAACTGACGCACAACATCCTTGCCGTAGGGCGTATGCATAATGTTATAATCGGAACAAGCGCTGTCATACATGGCAAATCCGTCGTGATGCTTGGCGGTAAAAACCACATAGCGGACCCCGAACTCCTCCTTTGCCATACGCATCCATTCGTCTGCATCAAAACGCACGGGATTAAAAGAATCCGCCAGCGCAGAGTACTCCTCAAATGGGATCTGTGCATTTTTCATGATCCATTCGGTCCCGCCGTGGATTTCCTGCCCCCTCCAATTTCCCGCAGGAATAGCGTAAAGTCCCCAATGAATAAACAAACCGTAGCGAGCATCCTCAAACCATTTCATCTTATCCAATTCAACGCTTCCTTCCGTTCACAAAAGATCGGCATAAAGCTTGCGGAAGGTTTTCAGACTTTCTATGGGCTCCAGCAGAGGCCCGTATTCCAAACCGCAGGCGCCCGTATAGCCCGCATCGTCGGCAGCCTTCAGAATCACGTGATAATCGCTCTCACCGTACTGCAGCTCGTGGCGCCCGGGATGTCCCGCGGAATGGAGATGGGCGATGCAATCCAAATTTTTGGTCATATTGGGAATAATGTTCCCCTCGGAAACCTGTTGATGATAAATATCATACACCACCTTTACATGAGGATGATCCACCTCACGGACAATATCAAACCCCTCCAAGGAGGATACCAGATAATATCCGGGGTGATTGACCAACACATTCAGAGGCTCGATCATCACAGTAACCCCGTAGGTATCGAGAATGGGTTTGGCCTGCCTGAGAGTCTCCACGATGGCCTCGTGCTGGTATCCCCGCTCCGCTCCCGTGTCGGGCCCCACCTGGGTGATGAGTTTCCCAACCCCCATTTGATTGGCGGCAATGCAGGATTCCTTCAGCCCCTCCAGCCACAACGTGCGGAACTGAGGATCGGTCATGCGGAACTCCGTAGTACACATGCTTAAAAATTCCACCCCCGTCTCGGCGCAGGCGGCACGGACGGCATCGGGATCCAGGTTTTTCCAATTATAGGTTTCCACCGCATCAAAGCCCAAATCGGCCACGGTGCGGAGAGCATCGGCAAAATCGGTTTTCTTAAAAAAACAGGGCAAGGGAACGCAAAAACGCATACAAGACACCTTCCTTATTTAATATAATTTCATTATAGCACATTCCGACACAAAATGCAAGCCTTTTTATGCCGATACGGAATAAAATCTCTGTTTTTTCCTTCTCGCGTTTTTCGACTTTTTCCGAACAGACGGGGCTTTTTTCGGTTTAAAAACTTGACAGAAGCATAAAATTGTGCTATACTGAAGAAAATTTGAAAAAGTGAGTGTTTTTTATGATCGAATACGGTATGCCGACTCTGGTGGAATGTGAAGATATCGACGCCTGCGCTGCCCTCTGCGCACGTCTTGGACTGAAGTTTGTGGAGATCAATCAGAGTTTTCCCCAATACCAGCCCGCAAACATGGACATCGACCACCTGCTGGCACTGAAAAAACAGTACAACATCGGCTATTCCATCCATATTGACGAATCCATGAACCCCTTTGATTTCAACGATAAGGTGGCAGCGGTTTATCGGGAAAATATGGTGGAGGCCATTGAATTTGCAAAAAAGCTGGGCATTACAAAGCTGAACCTTCATCTGCTGCGGGGCGTTTACGTGACCCTGCCGGGGAAGCGCATTTTTCTCAATGATGTATACGAAGAAAAATATCTGCAAAACGTCCGTCTCTTCCGCGACGCCTGCGTTAAAGCCGTGGGAAACAGCGACGTAAAAATCTGCATCGAGAACACCGACGATCCCTTTATTCCCTGCCACTTCCGCGCCATGGAGCTGCTTTTGGCGGAGCCCTGCTTTGCCCTGACCCTGGACACGGGTCACGATCAGGCCTCCACCCATGTGGATCTGGGCTTTTTCAAGAAAAACAAGGACCGTCTTTGCCATATTCACCTTCACAATTGCAAAGGAAAATCCCCCCACATGCCTTTGGATGAAGGGGACGTAAACATTTATGAAATGCTGGAACTGACCGAAGAAACGGGAAGCGACTGCGTCATCGAGGTCAAAACCATCGAGGGACTGGAGCAATCGGTCCGTTGGCTGAAGGAACACGGAAAATACTGATCAAAAGAGGTATGGGCCATGCCGAAAAGACGTAAGGACTGCTTTTTGGGAATTCATTTTGACTTTCACGCAATGCCCGGAGAAGAGGTCGCCCGTCGGTTTGATCCCGCGTCCTTTCGGGAAATGCTGGACCGAGTCAAACCGGATTTTCTGCAATTTGATACAAAAGGTCATGCGGGGCTCTCTTCCTACCCCACAAGCATCGGAACCCGGGCAAAGGAGATCCGACAAGATCTGCTCGCCTTCCTGCGGGAGGAAACGACGGCGCGGGACATCGCTTTGTTTGGCCATCATTCGGGGCTTTTCGATCAAAAAGCCATTGAACTGCACCCCGACTGGGCGGTAATCAACGCCGACGGAGTGCAAAATCAACAATACATCTCCCCCTTTTCCCCTTATGCAGACGAGCTGCTCATTCCTCAGTTAAAGGAACTGGCGCTGAACTATGGACTGGACGGTGCATGGGTGGACGGAGAATGCTGGGGCGTCCACGTGGACTACAGTCCCTGGGCCCAAAAGGCCTACGGAAAGCCTGCGCCCCGCCCCGAGGAGGAAAACTATGAGGAATATCGGGAGTTTTGCCGTCAGGGCTTTTTCCGCTATGTAACCCACTATATCGAAGAACTCAAAAAAGTTGCTCCAAACTTTGAAATTACCAGCAACTGGATTTTCTCCCCCTATATGCCCCACCCCATCTGCGTACCCGTGGACTTTTTGTCGGGAGACTTTGATTGCGGCAACGCACCGATCTCGGGACGCCGTAACGGTAGATTTTTTGCCGCCCGCGGACAAACATGGGATCTGATGAGCTGGGGGCAGAATGCCCTTCCCCTCTCCTGGTCGACGAAAAACCGCACCACAAAAAGTGCCCCACAACTGATGCAGGAAGCGGCAATGATTGTGTCTCTCGGCGGAGGCTATCAGTTTTTCAACATCGCCTATTGCGGCGGCGGATACCTGCAACGCTGGGCGATTCCCGATTGGGAGAGCGTGGCGGACTTTTGCCGTCAACGCCAAATCTGCCACGGCGCCACCCCTTGGTCGAACATGGCAGTCATGGTGCCAAATCTACCCAATGATCCAAAAAATACCTCCCTCTTTCAGCAGAGTGCTCCCGGCATGGTGGCATACACCGCATGGATCGACGCTCTCTGCGAAAGCGGTTTTTCCCCCAACGTCATTTTTGAATCGGAACTAAACGAAACCGATCTTTCACCCTACGAGCTTCTCATCCTCCCCTTCCCCGCAGAAATCCCCGAATCCTACAAGGGAACCGTTATCGTAGACGGAGGCGGCGATGAAGCCCTGGTCTGGCTCTCCGACGGAACCCGACTGGCCGCCATGGAGGTGGGTATAAGCAAGCAGGAAGGAGAGCCCTTCGGCGAAATCCGATCCCAAAATTATTTTGAGCATGACAGCGTAGCCACGCCCGCCGCATACAAGCAAGGAAACACCTACCGCCTTGCCTTCTCCTTTGCCGAGGCCTATCGCAAAAATGTGTCCACCGTACTTCGCAACTGGCTCAGATCTCTCATCGAGGATACCCATATTTCCCTCCCCGTCAAGGTATCGGGAAGTTCCTTTGTGGAGATTGCAACGACCCGAAAGGGAACGGATTTATTGGTCAGCCTGATCAACATGAACGGAGATCCCCGCCGTCGGGAGGTGCGATGCTTTGACGAGATCCCGCCTCTGTATCACCTTTCCGTTCAGGTAGGAGATGAAATCCGCACTGTGGAACGGCTGGACATCCATGAACTTCTCATCTTTAAAGATTATTTTGCATAAAAAGTACAGTAAACACCAAAGGAACGCACTGAATTGAAAACCAATACAGAACTTATGTATGCGACCATGAAACCGTGGAAACTGTTTTTTGTCGTCGCATTGCCCGGCATGATCAGCATGTTTGCCATGTCGGTTTATAGCATCATCGAAGGAATTTTCATCGGTCAGATTCTCGGAGAAGGAGCCTTTGCCGCAGTCAATATCGCAATGCCCCTTGTAATGATCAACTTCTCCCTGGCAGACCTGATCGGCGTAGGTGCCTCAGCCCCCATCTCCGTTGCGCTGGGGCGGGAGGATCACAAAACCGCAAATAACATCTTCTCATGCTCCGTTGTCCTGATCTTTGCCGTATCGCTCTTTATGGGAAGCATCATGTTCATCACTGCAGAGCCTCTGTCACGAATGATGGGCGCCGATGATCTTCTTTTGGATACAGCGGTGCGCTATCTTCGCACGGCAGCCCTCTGCAGTCCCCTGGCGGCAATCTTCTTCGCCATGGACAACTATCTTCGCATCAGCGGATTTGTCAAGACAAGCATGGTCATCAACATCGTCTCCAATCTTCTGACCCTGGGGCTTTTGACCTTCTTCCTTTTGGGGTGCAACATGGACGTGGTTGGCTCCGCATTGGCAACCTCCCTCTCCATGTGCATTTGCTCGCTGGTTGCAATGATTCCCTTTGTCGCCAAAAAGGCCCTTTTGAAATTCACAAAACCGAAATTCAATTTCAAAATGCTCAAGCAAATTGCGGCCTGCGGTTCTCCCGTGTTTCTGAACAATGTATCGGGACGTGTCACCTCCATTCTGATGAACATTTCCCTGATGACCCTCGGCGTGCAGACCTTGGGCGAGGGCGGCGGGCAGACGGCGGTGGCCGTGTATGCGGTGCTGATGTACGCAAGCGATCTCTGCTGGCCCTTGCTTTACGGAATTGCAGATTCTCTCGCCCCTTCCCTGGGCTACAACTGGGGTGCGAAAAACTACGGCAGAGTGAAAAGCATTGCAAAATGCGCCTATATCGGAACCGCCATCATCGGTTTGATCTCCACGTCCCTTCTCTTCTTCCTGCCGGACACCATCGCCGCCTGGTTTGTTAAGGCGGAGGATGCCAATCTGCTGGAAATCTCCACCCATGCCATCCGTCTGTTCTGCCTTGCCTATCTGTTCCGCTGGATCGGCGTGGTAACACAAAGCTATTTCAGCGCCATCGAAAAGCCCCTGCAAGCCGCCGCCATCTCAGTGGGCACAGCCTTTGTCTTTCCCGTGGTTCTTCTCGGCGCCCTGTGGAGCTTCGGTCTGGACGGAATCTGGTTCAACTTTGCGGGAGTAAACTTCTTCACCGCAATCCTGTCCGCGATCCTTCTGGCGCGCTTGATGAAGGAAATCAAAGAAAAAGAGCAGTTAAACACCCCCACCGCTCCCCTTGATGAAATCACAAGATAAACAGACAAGAGGCCGAGTTTTCACTCGGCCTCTTGTCTGTTTATCGTAGCCTGTCGAAAAAGTCCAAGCCGGTTTTTTGTAAACTTAAATGTTCTATTTGCGAACAACAGGTAACTTTTGAACCGAAACAATCCTTCCACCGCTTTGCGGTCCCCCTCCCTTTACACAAGGGAGGCTTTATTTTTGTGCATTTCTTAATGTTTTTTCGCTGTTC
>JAGAOU010000056.1 GCA_017623595.1 Clostridia bacterium | reverse complement strand
GCTGGCATTGAGCCTGTCCTTCACGACGGTTTTTGCCGCGGAAGAAACCGATTCCGCCCCGCCCTCTGAGGTTGAGACGCTGACGGAAGAGCCCGTCACCGAGCCCGAAACCGAGAAGGTGGATCTGAAAAAGCAGATCGTACCCGAATCCGAGGTGCCCGATCTCATCGACTATGACATTGCCATGGTAGATTTTATTACCGGACGTTCGCTTTACGAAAGAGCTCTTCGTGCAGATATGACAACAACGGACTCTTGGGAAAATGAACTGATAGGAAGGTATCATGATTTAGAGGGTGAAATAGTAGAACCCAACGAGGAATACACGGAGATATATAAAGATGAATAAGAATCTAAAGATAGTTTTCAGTGTGCTTTTGTGTTGTGTTATAGTTTTTGGATGGATGCTGTTTATCCATTTTCTAATTGATACGGATATCTTACTTCAGAATTTTGGAGGTCGAATTGCTTCAATTGTTTATCGTGATGAGATTCGATGGATGAAAGGAAAAACTATAGATGAAATTGAAGCGAGGTTTGGCCCAATAGAATCTCTTGTTCATGGATATCCGGTTTTTTGGAAATGGTATATATATGTGCCGGCTAATGGTGATGTCCGGGTTGATTATGCCAGTCGTATTGACGAATACGCAGACATTGAGCGGCCGTTTAAAATAGATACACGGGATTTTGAGATGAATGTTTATATTGTTAACTTTGTTGGTTCTACAATTTTGGTTTTATGTAGTTCTTTTGTACTATGGTTGCTCCGCAAAAAGCGCAAGACCTCCCCGGTTCCTTAACCCCGCGCAAGTCCCCCAATAATCCAAAACGGTAACCAAAATCCAAACGAATCCCGACGGGCGTTGCTTCTGCCTCCACCGTCGGGATGATTTTTATTGCCAAATTGATTGTAATAAGTTTGTGTTTTCTCTTTACAAATGAAAAAAAACGTGGTATAATATAAAATGATGAATTATGTGAGGTGATGGCGATGTATACCCCCCTGCCGGCGCGGTTGCGCCCCGAAACCTTGGACGATATGCTGGGTCAAAAGCATTTGCTGGGGTCGGGCAAGCCTTTGCGCAATATTATCGAGAGCGGAAATATCCCCAATATGATTTTTTACGGTTGTGCGGGGATTGGTAAAACCACTCTGGCGCAGATTATTGCCAAGCAGACCGACAAAACCCTCTACAAACTCAACGCCACCACCGCCAACACGGACAACATCAAGGAAGTGATTCAGCAGATCGGGGCGTTGGGCAACGATAAGGGCATCATTCTGTATCTGGACGAGATGCAGTATTTTACCAAAAAGCAGCAGCAAATCTTGCTGGAATTTATCGAGAACGGTTCCATTACCCTCATCGCTTCCACCTCGGAAAATCCTTATTTTTATATTTACGGCGCCATCATTTCCCGTTGCACCGTTTTTGAATTCCGTCCGCTGGAGAAATCCGACCTGGAGATTGCTGTTCAGCGGGGCTTTGCCGCCATGGAAGAGCAGAATATTACGCTGACGGTGGAGGAGGGGGTTGTATCTCACATCGCTTCCACCTGCGGCGGCGACGTGCGCAAGGCTCTGAACACGGTAGAGGTTCTGTGCAGTCGCAAGGCGGGACAGAAAGCAGTCAATGTGACGCTGGAAGCGGCAAAAGAGGTCTCCAAAAAGAGCAGTATGCGCTACGATCGGGACGGCGATTCCCATTACGATATTTTGTCTGCCCTTCAGAAGTCCATCCGCGGCTCCGACCCCGACGGGGCGGTGCATTATCTGGCGCGGCTGGTGCTGGCGGAGGATCTTCCGTCCATCTGCCGTCGCTTGCTGGTGATTGCTGCGGAGGACATCGGATTGGCCTATCCTCAGGCCATTTCCGTGGTAAAATCCTGCGTGGATGCGGCATTGCAACTGGGGTTCCCCGAAGCGCGGATTCCCTTAGCCGAGGCCACACTTCTTTTGGCTACGGCGCCAAAATCCAATTCCGCTATCTGTGCCGTGGACGAAGCCATGGAGCGGATCAAGTCCGCAGGGGCGGGGGACATTCCCTCCCATCTGAAGGACAGTCACTACGGCGGCGCAGAGAAGTTGGATCACGGTACGGGGTACAAATATCCCCATGCTTATCCCTCCCATTACGTAAAACAGCAGTATCTTCCCGATCATCTGAAGGGGGATCGGTATTACGCCTACGGGGAAAACAAAACCGAACAGGCGGCAAAAAAATACTGGGATCTGATTAAGGGGGAAGAAAAATGACCCCCGATTACAAAGCCATCTCCTCCCGCTTGTTTGATCATTATCCCGTACTGAAATGCGCGCTGAATTTCCGCAACCCCTACGAGCTTCTTGTTGCGTCCCGTCTTTCGGCCCAATGCACCGACAAGCGGGTGAACATCGTCTGTGAAGAACTGTTCCGCCGTTGGCCTGACGAAAAGGCCTTGGCGCAGGCAAATCTTTCCGAGGTGGAGAATGTGGTGCGGCCCTGCGGTCTTTACCGCATGAAATCCAAGGATATCGTGGCCATGGCCAAGGAGTTGGAGAAAAAGGGAATCCCCCGTACCTTGGAGGGATTTTTGGAATTGCCCGGTGTGGGACGGAAGATCGCAAACCTTCTCATGGGGGAACTGTATGACGCTCCCGGGGTTGTGGTGGCGGACACTCATTGCATCCGTCTGTCCAACCGTTTGGGATTTGTGGAGAATACAAAAGATCCCGTGAAGGTGGAATTTGCCCTGCGTAAGATTGTCCCGCCCGCCGAAAGTATGCGGTTCTGTCATGCATTGGTTCATCACGGACGGGAATGCTGCGATGCCCGAAAGCCCCGTTGCGAAGAATGTTTTCTCAAGGATCTCTGTAAAGAATATAAGACAAAGGAATTATGATTATGGAATACATTGAAGTCACGCTGACCCTGCCCTCGGCTCGTGCTCAGACCGCCGTAGACATTGCGGAAATGACCGATATCGGCGGTATTTATCTGGAAGACTATTCCGACATGATGGATTGCGAACTGGTGAAGGCCATCAATTTAGTGGACGAGGATCTGCTCAATCGGGACCGCACCACCGCCGTCATGCACGTTTATTTTGAGAAAGAAGCCAATCTGGCGGAAGCCATGGAATTCATCGAGGGTCGTTTGGGAGCAGAAGGTATTGAATACACCGTTTCCTATGCGCAGGTGGAGGATACCGATTGGCTCAACGGCTGGAAAAAATATTATCATCCCCTTCCCGTGGGCCCCATCACCATTGTTCCCGCCTGGCAGGTGGAGGAATATCAGCCCAAAGAGGGGGAAAAGCTGTTGATTATCGATCCCGGTCTGGCCTTCGGAACGGGCTCCCATGAAACCACGGCATCCTGCATCGAAGCTTTGGCCGATTGTGTGGCCGAGGGGGATGCGGTGCTGGACGTTGGATGCGGAAGCGGCATTCTTTCCATTGCCGCCCTTCTGTGTGGCGCAAAGTCCGCTTTGGGGATTGACATCGACCCTGCCGCCGCCCGTGTATCCAAGGAAAATGCGGCGTTGAATCCCTTCCCGGGGCAGTTTAACGCCCTTGCGGGGAATATTTTGGAAGAAGACTCCGATCCCGTGCTGAAGGCGGAATTGGGCGATCGGGTGTATGATCTTGTGGTGGCCAACATTGTGGCAGATGTGATCATTCCCCTTTCCGGATCCATTCGCCGCCATCTGAAGCAGGGAGGATATTTC
Source organism: Clostridia bacterium (assembly GCA_017623595.1). Lineage (GTDB taxonomy): Bacteria > Bacillota > Clostridia > Oscillospirales > UBA644 > RGIG995. The sequence goes on along the minus strand of JAGAOU010000056.1, from coordinate 2,450 downwards.
ATCACTTCCGGAATCCTCGCCCCTCGTGCTCCCGAGGTGAAGGCGGCTCTTGAGAAGAACGGCTTTGAAATTCTGGAAACCAAGCAGAAAAAGGAATGGATCTGCTTTATTGCCCGATAAAAAATTCCCCGGAGCTTTTCCGGGGAATCTCTTGATTCAGTTTTGAGGGTCTTCCATCACGGATTCCTCCGCTACGGGTTCTTCGGAGTCGGGTTCGTGGACAGGTGCCTGGTCGGCAGGTTCTTCGGGAGTCTCCTGCAAGGGCTCTTGCGTCGGCTCGTGGGGGGTCTCTGTGATCTCTTCGGGAGCTTCTTCCGTCGGTCGGGGGCGTCTTTTGCCCCTCATCAGCTTTTTCATTTGGGACAGATACAGAAGGGTCAGCAGCAGATCGGAAACCGGCGCAAAGAGATCTCCGGGGATGCCGTAAGGGTTGTCGGGAATCAGATACAGCACCGTGTCTGCCATGCGGAGGGCCATCATTACCGCCATCATGCAGGTGAAGAAGATGAAGCCCTTGCGGCCGATGAGCCGTGCCATAATCTTGGACAGACCTACGGATGCGGCGGCGGCCATGCCGTAGAAAAGGATTCGATAAATGCCGAAGGAACGGGAGAAAACCACGTCAAGGTCGCTGAAATTTGTGACCAGCAGGAACAACGTGTACCCCGTCAGGAACAGAGAAAGCACACGCCAAAGATTTTTCTTCAAGCTCCGCTTCGGATAGGTAACATAGAAAATGATGAACACGGCGGCGCCGATGGCCAGCACCGTTTGCCACAACTGAGGCGCCGTATGGATTTTGTTCAGGGAAATTTCGTGATCGGTCAGGGCTGTGATCAGGCGGAACAGCGCATAGGCAATCATGGTAAGCGAGGTTCCGACCCCGATGATCAAATCAAAGAGGGAGGGCTTCGCCAGGCGCACCGTTGCGGGCTTTGGCTCATTTTTCTTGAACAACACCGATGCGAAAAACAACGCCACAATCACCAACAGAATGTTGAACACTGTGGGCAGAATAGTCCCCGATTCAAAATGTTGGGAATGGGGATCGATGCAAAGGATCAGCTCGATGGCCCGAAAAACGAAGACGACAAGGCAGATCGGAACCAGTGCCGTCACGTAATGCTTCAATTTCATCAAAGGAATTCTCCTTTCGGTGTTCCGTTTGGAATGCGTTTGTATACTTATATTATATCATGATTTCACAAAAAGTCAAGTATTTTTAAAAAAAACCTTAATTTTACCCCAATTTGCGGGGAGAAAGGGATCCTATGTTTCCCGAACAAACCATGAAAAAGCGAATCAATGCACTGTTTTGGGTCCTTTGCCTGACGGTGGCGGTGCAGATTGCGATGAGTTACGTGATGCAGGTGTTTGTCGCTCTGCGTCAGATCGGGCTTCCCATCTCCGATTATGTGATGAGCTTTATTGCGCCACAGTTTCTGTATCCGATGATGAATCTTCTGTTGGTCTTTGTTGCCGCATGGGTGATGCGGATGCCCATGCGCCCCCTGCTGCGCATGTCTGCCCCTCGACGGAGCTTTTTGCCCTGGCTGGGGCTGTTTCTCGGCGTTGCCACTGCGGGGAATCTCTTGGTCAGCCTGCTTTTGGCCTTTTTGGAGGAGTACGGAGTCACCGTCCCCGATGTCTTTTCTCAATACAATCCTCAGACGCCCGGGCAGGCGGTGGCCTTTTTTGTGGTGGTGGCGGTGCTTCCTGCCATCAGCGAGGAGGTTTTGTTCCGCGCCATGACCGCAGGAGGCTTGAAGGAATACCATCCTTGGGCGGCGGTGTGGCTGTCGGCGTTTGGCTTTGGATTCATTCATGCAAATCTTCAGCAGATTCCCTTTGCCATCCTGCTGGGGCTGGTTTTGGGATTGGTCTATGTGAAAACGGACAATCTCCTTTATCCCATTCTCCTGCACTTTGTCAACAACGCTTGGGCCTGTGCATTGACCTTTTTGGGCATTTTTGTCGATCCCGAGCTTGCGTTGTCGGTGCGGATGTGGGGCAGCTTGTTGTTCCTGATTTTCGGCATCGTTTCTTTCGTTTGGCTCCTTTGCAAAAAGGGCTTTTCTCTGAAGGAGTACCCTCGCGCCGTTTCAGGGGTCCAAGCTCTTCGCAGTGCCCTCTCCTCCCTCGGCATGTGGGTATTCTTTGCCCTCTACCTTCTGCTCACCGTTTTGATGATGGCACTCCCTGTGTAAACTCTTTTGTACAAAAAGAACGGACGATTTGTTTCGTCCGTTTTTTTTTGAACTTTTTGCAAATCCCCTTGACAAATTGGTTTACATGGTGTAGACTATAGGTGGTCTACAAAGTGTAAACCGATAGGAGGTTTTTGTATGAGTGATTATCAGATGGGACCCGTGGAGTCCCGTTTTGCCGATTTGATTTGGTCCAATGAGCCCATTTCCTCCACCGAATTGACCAAGCGCAGTCAGGAGGCT
>JAGAOU010000055.1 GCA_017623595.1 Clostridia bacterium | reverse complement strand
CTATAAGCCCGCCGATAGAAAACGTTTCTATCAAAATTTTAACGAGTTTCGTTATACCCGTTATAGGAACGTTGTAAAGCCCGTCTTCGCTGAAAAACGATATAGACGCTAAAATATTGTTAAATACGTTCATTGTCGTTTATAAAACCCACTTTTTCAGATTATAATTGTCGGGAACGGGGTCGAATCCCCCTTTGTTTAACGGATTGCAACGCAAAATTCTCCATATAATAAGAAAAAAAGCAAAGCAAAACACCCCGAAACGCCTTTTTTTCGGAGAAAAACTCCCGACAAAGGACGCACGGGAAACCCGAAGGATTTTTCGCAGGAGAGAAGGCAAAACGCCCAACTCTACCTGAAGTAGATGAATAGACCCGCCCGAAAGGAGACGAAAAATGGAAGATCTCAAACCGATTTTTGCCACAAATCTGGCAACGCTGCGAAAGAAGAAGGGCTGGACTCAGCTGGAGCTTGCAGAACGACTGAACTACTCGGACAAGGCCGTGTCCAAATGGGAACGGGGGGAATCCCTCCCCGACGTAGTGATCCTGAAGCAGCTGGCAGACCTTTTTGAGGTAACGGTAGACTATATTTTGGAAAAGGATCACGAAACCGCCGTCCCCCTCTCCAAGAGGAAGCGGCGAAACCGCGCGATGATCACGGGGATCTCTGCAGTTACGGTGTGGCTGATTGCCTCCATCGTATTTTTCTCCTTGGGCTTCGTAGAATCGGCCCCCTCCTGGTCGTGGCTGGTCTTTTTGGCGGCAGTCCCCGTGTGCTGCATCGTTTTGCTGGTCTTCAGCGCCCTGTGGTGGGGAAAACGGTGGCTGTTCAGTGCCGTATCGGTATTGATCTGGTCGATTTTGACGTGCGCCTTTTTTATCGTATATTTTGCCACCCATTTGAACATCTGGTTGATCTTCGTCATCGGGGTTCCTGCCCAGATTATCGTCTTTTTATGGGCGGGAATGCGGCGAAGCTGATCTGCCCACGCGAAATGCATATAGTGCGCTTTTGGGCAGGAATGCGACATATATAACGCCTGTTTGTGGGCGAGCATAGGAAGTTGACCCTCCTTCGCGGAACGAATACAACACCGGCTTGCGGGCAGGAATGCGAAGGGGACCTGCCTTCGCGGAACAAGAAAAAACGTCAACGGAAATCGAGGTTTTAATATGGCAGTACGGTTGAACGAGGACAAAAAAATTGTTGCACAGATCAAGGAAGGTCTGAAAATGAAGGGGGGCTATTGCCCCTGCCGTCTGGAACGGACGGAGGAAAACAAATGTATGTGCAAGGAATTTCGGGATCAGATCGCGGACCCCGAATTCGAAGGATATTGTCATTGCCTGTTGTACTACAAATCAAAGGATTGAAAGGATGTTAAATATGGTACAAATCATCACGAAGGAAAATTATAACGAATTGGTTGCGAACAGCGATAAGCCCGTTCTTTTGGACTTTTGGGCGGTATGGTGCGGCCCCTGCCGTATGATGGCTCCCACGGTGGATCAGATTGCAGAGGAAAATCCCGACATCGTGGTGGGGAAGGTCAACGTGGATGAAGAGCCCGAGTTGGCACGCAAATTCGGCATCACCTCGATCCCAACGCTGGTTGCCCTGCAGAACGGCGCGGTCATCGGACAGACGGTGGGAGTCCAACCCAAGGAAAAGGTGCTGGCGCTGATCAAGTGACGAAAAAACCGTTGAAAACCTTAAGATTTTCTTAAAATCGGTACATTTTTGTGAACGCTCTTGCACCGAGAAATCTTTTGGTTTATAATAGAGACACAACGCAACACAACGAACACGAAAAGGAGGACGTTCCTATGAAATTTCTTGACACTCTGGTCAAGCTCAAAGCGTTTTTTAATCTATTCAAAAAAAGCGGAAGCACCCCTTCCGACGAGCGCCCTTCGGGAAAAGGGAAGCGCGTGGTGCTGATCCTGTCGCTGATCGTGACGGGCATCGTTTTGGTCGTTGCTGTGGCTCTGCTGGTGCGAAAGCTCAAGCAACGCCGTTTGGAAAAGGAAGCCGAGGAAGCGTTGGAGGAATATTATTCCACCGACTTTGACGCCGACGAATACGCCGACGACGAAGAAACCGACGAATAAACCCCATCGATTGTAAGACCCCATTGCAGAAGCAATGGGGTCTTTTGTATTTTTTGCGTAAACCTCCGCAGATTGGGCATACTAACGCCAAAGAAATTTATGGGAGGCATAAAAATGAGGAAAAAACTCGTAATTTTTATTTTGGGACTTGCCCTGCTGTCGGGGCTGACTGCAGGCTGCAGCCGTCGAGGAGGAAACGCCGACGTGCACGTCTTTTATTACACCTACAGCGACACCTATATCTCCACCGTGCGCAGCGCGCTGGATCGTCGGCTGAAGGATGCGGGCATTTCCTATCAGGATTACGACGCAAACAACAGCCAAACCACCCAGACGGAGCAGATTCAGACGGCCGTCACCAAGGGGGCAAAGCTGTTGGTGGTCAATATCGTCACCACGGGCTCCGACGACGCGGCAACGGGAATCCTTTCCCTTGCCCGTTCTGCGGGAATCCCCGTGATCTTCTTCAATCGGGAGGTCTCCGACGGCGTGGTGAACAGCTACGAAAATTGCATTTACGTGGGGACCAACGCCACTGAGGCGGGAGAATTGCAAGGAGATATGATCGGCGATTTTTTGGTGCGAAATTTTGAAAAAACCGATCTAAACAAGGACGGAAAGATCTCTTACGTGATGTTTATGGGAGAAAAAGGAAACAACGAAGCCATTTACCGCACCCGCTATTCGGTGGAAAACGCCAACAAGGTTCTTTCGGAAAACGGGAAGCCCCCCTTGGAATTTTACGATCCGTCCAACGCCGATAAGTTTTTGTTGGATAAGGACGGAAAATGGTCCGCCCAAGCGGCAAACGAGTATATGACCACCGCGCTGACCACCTACAACGCCGCAAACAATAATATGATCGAGCTGGTCATCTGCAACAACGACAATATGGCAGAGGGCGCCATCACCGCCCTGCAGGGAGCAGGCTTTAACACGGGGGCGCAAAACAGCGTTACCATCCCCGTCTTCGGCGTAGATGCCATCGATGCGGCAAAATCCTTGATTCGGGACGGAAAGATGGCGGGAACCATCACTCAGGACGGGGGGAAAATGGCGGAATGTATTGAGGTGATCGTCGAAAACGCCCTTGCGGGAGACCCACTTGCAAAGGATATCGGGGATTACACCGTGGACGAAACGGTGGCAAAGGTTCGCATCCCCTACGGAATCTACACGGGAGAATCGAATGGATGAGATCTTGCTGACGATGACCGACGTCTGCAAAGCCTTTCCCGGAGTCAAGGCGTTGGACCACGCCCATTTCACCTTAAAAAAGGGCTCGGTCCACGCGTTGATGGGGGAAAACGGTGCGGGGAAATCCACGCTGATGAAGTGCCTGTTCGGGATCTACGCCAAGGATTCGGGAGAGATTCGTCTGCAGGGCAGGGTGGTGGACTTCAAAACCTCCAAGGAAGCCCTGGAGCAGGGCGTGGCGATGGTGCATCAGGAGCTGAATCAGGCACTGAAACGGACGGTGGCGGACAATCTTTGGCTGGGGCGCTACCCCACCCGATTCGGAATGGTCAACGAGAAAAAAATGCAAAAGGACACGAAAGCTCTCTTTGAACGATTGGGAATTTCCGTAAATCCCAACGCCGTGATGGAGAGCCTGTCGGTCTCCCGTCGGCAGATGGCGGAGATCGCCAAGGCGGTCAGCTACGACGCCAAGGTCATCGTCTTCGACGAGCCCACCTCATCCCTGACGGGAGAAGAAGCCGAACAGCTGTTTCGCATCATCAACACGTTGAAGCAACAGGGCTGCGGTATTATTTATATCTCCCATAAAATGGAGGAAATCCTGCGCATCTGCGACGAGGTCACGGTGATGCGGGACGGAAAAACCGTTGCCACCCATCCCGCAAGGGATCTGACGGTAGATAAAATCATCCGTCTGATGGTGGGACGGGACCTAACCCAACGCTTCCCTCCAAAAACCAACGTCCCTCAAGAGACGGTGCTGTCGGTGCGGGGGCTGACGGGTCTGTATTCTCATCTGCGGGATGTCTCCTTCGATCTGAAACGGGGAGAGATCCTGGGAATCGCAGGGCTGGACGGATCGGGACGAACGGAAGTTCTGGAGGCGCTGTTCGGACTTTCCGCCCGCAAAAAGGGAGAGATCCGATTGCAAGGAAGACCCATTCTCAACCGCACGCCCCGAGACGCCATCGCCAACGGATTCGTGCTTCTCACCGAAGAGCGAAGAGCCACGGGGATCTTTGCCATCCGAGACATTCTGGAAAACACCGTCATTTCCAATCTCCCCGCATACCGCCGCCTGGGAGTGCTCGACCACAAAAAAATGAAGCAGGACACCGACCGTATGATCCGCACGCTACGGGTCAAGACCCCGTCCCGAAGGACGGCCATCCGTACCCTGTCGGGCGGGAATCAGCAAAAGGTCATTTTGGGACGCTGGCTTCTCACCGAGCCCAAGATCCTGCTTTTGGACGAGCCCACCCGCGGCATCGATGTGGGGGCAAAATACGAGATCTATCAGTTGATCCTTGACCTTGCCGCAAAGGGAAGATCGGTCATTGTGGTTTCGGGAGAAATGCCCGAGCTTTTGGGCATCTGCGACCGCATTGTGGTGATGTCGGGCGGCAGAGTGGCGGGAGAGGTCGACGGAAAAACCGCCACCCAAGAGCAAATTATGACTCTTGCCGCAAAATTCGCGTAAACAAAAATCCAAATTAAAAATCATTAGGGGGATCGAATGAAACGCATCAAACCATTGCCGAATACCCGCAACGGCATCTCCAAAGAAGACCGCAGACGGAAGCGGAACGAATTTCTCATCGACAATTCCCTGTACTTCTTTCTCACCGCCGCTATCGTGGGAATCGTGATCTACGACCCACGGTTTCTGTCCGTTCCGTCGTTGGTCAATATCTTATCCCTTTCCGCGGCAAACCTGCCCATTGCCTTGGGCATTGCGGGATGCATCATCCTAACGGGGACCGACCTTTCCGCAGGACGGGTCGTGGGCCTGGTCGCCTGCGTCTCCGCATCCCTGCTTCAAATGACGGGATATCCCAACAAAATGTTTCCAAATCTCCCCACCCTTCCCCTCTGGGCGGTGTTGATTCTCGTGCTTTTGATGGGAGCAACGGTGGGATTGATCAACGGATTTTGCGTAGCAAAATTCAAATTGCATCCGTTTATCGTAACCTTGGCAACCCAGCTGATCCTATTCGGGATTCTTCTGATGTATCTGATGAACGGGAACAACAACGGTCAATCTCTGTCGGGATTGGATCCCTCGTATACGAATTTTATCACGGGAAGCGTTTTGAAAATCGGCTCCACCGCCATCCCCAATTACGTGTTCTATTCCATCGCCCTTACGGCACTGATGTGGTTCGTGTGGAACAAGACCACCTTTGGAAAGAATATGTTCGCCGTGGGCTCCAATCAAGATGCGGCACGGGTATCGGGAGTCAACGTCACCGCGACCATCATCGGCGTATTCGCATTGGCAGGACTGTTGTACGGCGTTACGGGCTTCATCGAAGCTGCACGCATCGGCTCCAACAGTGCCGCCACGGGGCTGAATTATGAATTGGACGCCATCGCCGCCTGCGTCATCGGGGGAGTGTCCTTCGTCGGCGGGATCGGAAAGATCCGCGGCGTCATTCTGGGCGTGGTACTGCTGCGTATCATCTTCGTCGGTCTGACCTTTTTAAGCATCGACTCCAACCTGCAGTACGTTATCAAGGGCTTGATCATCTTAATCGCCTGCGCCATCGATATGCGGAAATATCTGGTAAGAAAATAAAAAGAAGGTCGGCGTTGCCGACCTTCTGAATTATAATTCCGCTTCGTTCCAAGTCTCTCCCGTCAGGGTCTTCCACGAAAAGCGTCCGTTCTCCAGGATCATATACCCCCGCGGCGAATGTTCCTTGGGGATCGAAACGGACCCCGGATTGACGTACAACCAATCCCCGTGATCCACACAGGCGGGCACGTGGGTATGCCCGTTGAGAAGCACGCTTCCCTTGGCAAAGGGCGGAGGATTTTGCTCCCCGTAATGGTGTCCGTGGGTGGCGTAGATCATCCGCCCCGCTTCTTCCAACAGCATATAGTCCGCAAGCACGGGGAACGAAAGCACCATCTGGTCCACCTCGGCCTCGCAATTCCCGCGCACGCAAAACAAAACGTCCCTTCGGGCGTTGAGCAGCTCGATTACCTCTTTGGGCGCATACCCTTCGGGCAATTCGTTACGGGGACCGTGATACAAAAGATCCCCCAAAAGCAACAGTCGGTCTGCCCCCTCGCGATCAAAGGCACGCAGCAGATCCCCGCAATATTTGGCCGAACCGTGAATATCCGACGCAATCATCCATTTCATCTTAACCCATCTCCCACAACGTTCCATTTTTCTTTATCCTATCACACAAATAAGACAAAACCGTTACAAAGCCCCTTTTTGCGTTTATTTAATAAAAATTTCACATTCCCCTCTTGCAAAATCGCAGATTTTGTGCTATAATGAATAGCGAATCCGATACAGGGGTATAGCTCAGCCGGTAGAGCAGCGGTCTCCAAAACCGCGTGTCCTGGGTTCGATCCCTAGTGCCCCTGCCATAGAAAGTCTGAAAATCCTTTGTTTTCAAGGGTTTTCGGATTTTTCTTTTTTTCTGCCGTTTTTGTGGTTTTTCCTATTCGTTCCTGTTTTTGCTTGTTTTTAGGGTTATTTTGTGGCGGAATTTGTGGCAGTTTGTGGCACTAAAAAAGGCACCCCAATGAGTGCCGACTTGGTTATATAGGCATAATTTGAACAATCTTAAATGTTCTAAATGTTCTTTGTTTAAGACCAATCATGTTTAGTGTTATAGAAAATCACAATATGATTATTAAGATTATATAATTATGATTATTAATATTAAGATTATTACAATCGCAATAATCATAGTAAGATTGTGTGACATTTTTGCTTTACTACTTGATAACCTCCCGTGAAAGTGGTATAATAATCGTGCGACGTAACTTAATAGGTGCAACTTAATGCGAGTGTGTATTTTTATCTTTCGGTAAAAATGCACTCTCTATTCTTGCATTCTCGTGTTGAGTTGCGGAAAGTTGCGTCGCGGCAATCGGAGCTGTGCGTTTTTCGGGTGTGTAGTTTCGGCTGCACACCTTTTTTATTGGAGGGAAAAGATATGAAGAGAATTCTTGCACTGCTACTTGCTTTGGTAATGCTGTTTTGCTTGACTGCTTGCGGTGGCGATGAGGAGAGCACTACCACAGGTGAAAACACGGGAGCAACTACCACCAACACTACAGAAAGTACAAATGGCCCAACAGATGGCACACAGGGCAACACACAGGGCACAACCGAGGGCACGCTTGAGAACACTGTAGGAGGCAATCAAAACAATACACCAGGCTCAACAGGAAATAGTATAGGCGGGAATCAAAATAACACCCAAGAGGCATCTGGAAATAACCAGAGCAATCTGCAGGGGTCAACCAACAACACTGCAAGTAGTGAAAATACTACAACAGGAAACAATTCGCCTACAACATTGCCCTCTGCTCAAACCTCTCACTTTTATACTGAAATTGGTAATGTTATTCCTGTTGGCGGTGCATATGTATTTAGAAAGAATTATGAGTCAATTTATGAAGGCACTATACCAACATCTCCTTCTGTGGGTGATTATTTCTACTACGGTGATTATAGGTATGAATTTGTCTATATTAACAACAAATATGGCTGGGATGTCTATGCAGAATCATTAACAGATGGAACGCAATATAAATCTTCTTATGGTAAGATTCTTCTTTCAATCAACAATTTCCCAATTATTGCGATGACTTCTACTTTTCACTCTAACCCCAAGATTAAAACAGCACCATCTATACCAATTACTGTTGTTGATATGACACAAACATTTCATTCTTGTACGGCGCTTGTATCTGCGCCAAAACTTCCAGAAGGCTTACTCTCTATGGCGGCTACTTTTGCCGACTGCCCCGCCCTAAAAACATACGATGGAGCAGCAAAAGGCACACCTGATGGCGACTTTTCCCGATATAATATTCCTAGTAAAGTATCTGATAATGATATTATTGGTGCATTTTATGCTTGCCCAAGAATAACAGTTCTCCCACGGCGTGTTTCAAACAGCGAACCTACTCCCTCCACCCCATCACCATCAACACCTCAACCCGTCCGTGTAAGCGGTGTGCAGATAAGCAAAACGACATTGAGTTTGAATGTTGGCGATACACAGCAACTAACGGCAACGGTATCTCCCTCTAATGCCGATAATAAGAATGTCACATGGTCAAGCAGCAACAGTTCTGTTGCACAGGTTTCCAACACTGGTAAAATTACAGCAAATGGAGCAGGTTCTACAACAATTACGGTTACAACTGTTGATGGTAACTACACTGCTAAATGTGCTGTTATTGTCACGGCCCCCTCGTCTCCCGAACCTGTTTCTAATATACTAATTATTAGTAATACTCAAACAATAAGCAACCAAACCATTGACACAGATGTATATATCACATCTACTGGTATAGCAACCTTTAACAATGTGACTGTTAATGGCAATATCTATTGCTATGGTCAATTGAAATGTAGTGGGTGTACTGCCAACAATGTTTATGCATATGCCTACGGCTCTATGATGAGTTGTGGTGCTTTTGATGGAACACATGGCAAAGTAAGCGGTGGAATTAGTTGTAATAACATGACAATTCTTAACAATGCTCTTGATTATGCCTTTAACAAATGGGGAAAGAAATAATCTTTCCTATTCGTTCCTATTTTATCTACAGTATTGTGGCAAGGTTTGTGGCACAAGCCACCGAAAGCCCAAGAAACCCAGTAAACAAAGGACTTTTCGCCCCTCAACTTTTCGCCTCCAAAACCGCGTGTCCTGGGTTCGATCCCTAGTGCCCCTGCCAAACAAGAACGACCCGCGTTGCGGGTCGTTCTTGTTTTTGTAGATAAAAACGGGATCGAACGGGCGAGGGAGCGAATGACAGTCCGGTGGACTGTCAAAGCCGAGCCCCGGCCTGCTCCGCAGAGCAGTCCGATCCCCGAATAACTCCCGCACCCGCTCCACGGTGGTGTCGGTGTCTTCCACCACATCGTGCAACACTGCCGCCGCAAGGATCTCGTCGTCGGTGGTCATCGTTCCCACGATCGCCGCCTCTTCCAAGGGGTGTAAAATATACGGAATATCCGTAGATTTCCGAAATTGCCCACTGTGAACATTCGTGGCAAACACGATTGCTTTGTTCAAAATTTCACCCATAATTCCAACCCTTTCTATCCTGATGATCTCATTATATCATACTGAATGTCCCATAAACTTCCCTTATAAAGGAATTATAACGCAGAATAAGATTTTTTAAGAGCAAAAGACACTCGCACAGGCAGATGCCCGAGCGTGCGCCAAAATAAGTATAGAAAACCTAAAAATGTTCCTTGTTTTTCGGATTATGCCGTTCCTATTCTCCAAAACATTTGTCAAAGTGAAGAGCGTGGCAGATGCTTGGGTGTGAAGATGGCTTAAGTGTCACATCGTTGCGGAACAGCCTATAACATAATTAAGGAAATGAATATGATGAACAGATGGAATTTTTATAATAACAATAATAACCGCAATGAAAGCGATAACAGAAATAACCGTCAGAAAGACCGTGACGATGATAAACGCGCTTGTGACTGTAGTTCTCCAAAGAATTCTCGTACGGAGGAACGTTCCCGTCGGGCCCCAGGGACCTGTCAGGGAGACCGGGCCTGTCGGAGAGACCGGGCCTGTCGGGGAGACTGGACCCATCGGGCCCCAGGGCCTGCCGGTGGCGTGCTGAACTATGCAGATTTTTATGCACTGATGCCCCCCCCGATAATGCGGCAACGGTAGCGCCGGGAACCGACGTTAGTTTCCCTCAAGATGGTCCTAACAGCGGGGCTGATATTTCCAGAACCGGACCGGATTCATTTAATTTGGCACAGATTGGAACCTATCAGATTTTGTTTGAGGTGAGTGTCGATGAAGCGGGACAATTACTCTTGACCCTGAACGGAGAGGATTTGGCATACACTGTAGTTGGCAGAGCCACAGGGGTTTCACAAATTGTAGGAATGGCTCTTGTAACAACAACGGTTATTGACTCAATTCTAACCGTTCGAAATCCTGCGGGAAATGCAGCCGCGTTAACGATTCCCCCGCTTGCCGGAGGGACGCGGCCCGTTTCTGCACATCTCGTCATTACGCAAATTGGATGATTTTTGCAGAAAAATCGAATTTTCAGTTAAAGGCACATTTCACTTTTTGAAATGTGCCTTTGCTATCATATTCCGAGGCAGACCTTTTGGCGACTGAGGGACACGAAAATCCCACCGCCCACCCCAACGAGAAGGAGCTGTAGAAGGAGCGGAGCCCCGTGTTGTGATTTCGCGTTGTGCGCACGTGGGTGACGAGGATCGAGCAGTTTTTTTCGTAAATAAAGCCAATGTTTTCCGGGGAATCATTGACAATTTGGATATTGTCGATCTGTTCGGGTCCAGAATATACGCAACGGGACGGCCGACGCGAATTGCGACAGCACCGACGCGAGGGAAGGCTTCGGGGAATACGTTTTCACATCTGCCGGCTTGATCGACGGAGCGACGGATTGCCGATCAGGCTTCCTCCCGACGGGCGTCCTCCAGCATCCAGCGCTTGACACCTGCGGGGGTCAGGGCGATCTGAAGATCAGTGAAATCCAAGATGCGGTCGCCCTCCCGCTTCACGATTTTGCCGTGGAGATTGGTGATCTCGGCAAAATCCTGCTCGGTCAGATCCCCCAAAACGGACACCAGATCGGCCGTGTCCATCCCTTCCCGTTCCAGCTCTTCCTTCAGGCGGGGCAAGGTGGAGATCCCTT
>JAGAOU010000054.1 GCA_017623595.1 Clostridia bacterium | reverse complement strand
CCTCACCTCATGGATCCTGCCTGGTTCCATGTGCATGCGGAGATCCCCGGGTTTACGGAGGAATTATTTCAAACCTCTGCCAAAGTTATGCGATATCTGGCGGAAGAGCCTATGTTCAAAGGCTTTTGTTCGGGGCACTGGCACAACGACGGCAACATTGATTTCTGCGGAAAACCCAGCTATGTGTTGGGTGGACTCTTTAAGGGTGTTGTTGGACACATCAGCATTGATTGACGGCGAGTCTTTGTATGGAACAAATTTCAGATCTCAACTGTTAAGTGTAGCTAAGAAATGTTTGAAACGCCTCCGAAAGCTGTTATTTGTCTCAAAAGAGGGTTTTGTCCTTCTCTGTGTGACTTGTGTTATTGTCGGAAGTATAAATTGTAAATCTTTAAGACCGCCGTCGCTTTGTTCTTCGGCGGTTTTAAACTGTATTGGTATAAAATCGTTGGAAACATCGGGTTTAATGACATTTTAACTATTTCTTAATAAACCGAAACGGTATAAAAAACAGAGAAAAAACATAATAATTTTTCTCTCTTGACATCCGTCGTTCTTCATGTTATAATAAAGGTATGATATGATTGCCCAAAAGGAGATTAGCGCCATGAACGTATATGATCTTTCGCAGGAGGTGTTTTCCTGCTGTGTTTTCCCCGGAGATCCTGCCCCCGAAAAACAGACTCTTTGTTCTATGGAAAAGGGGGATCCGTATAATCTGACCGTCTTCTCCATGTGTGCCCACAACGGTACCCACGTGGATGCCCCTTTCCATTTCCTTCAGGACGGGAAAACCGTGGATCTGCTTCCCCTTTCCAAAACCGTGGGCTATGCCTTTGTGGCGGAGCATGAGGGAGATGTGTCGGCAGAACATGCCACGCAGATGCTTCACAAAGCCCGATCTCTTCACCCTGAGGGGGCAAAACGGATTCTGATCAAAGGAAAGTCCACCGTGACCTTGGAGGCGGCCCGGGTCTTTGCCGATGCAAAGGTGGATTTAGTGGGGAACGAGTCTCAGACCGTGGGGCCCGAGGATGCTCCCATGGCGGTTCATAAGGTCCTGCTGGGCGCCGATATTGTGCTTCTGGAAGGAATCCGTCTGTCGCATGTTCCCGAGGGCATTTATCTTCTCAGCGCCGCTCCTCTGAATTTTGCCGCCTGCGAAGGTGCCCCCTGCCGCGCAATTCTCATCTCCCTCTGACCCCTTGAAAAGTATTTCCCCCACAGAGCGACTCCTTTTTGCGTCGAAAAAGAATAAGTTTGGAATGACCGTGTAAAATCGGTCATTCTTTTTTGAAAAAAGTATTGAAATCTGTTTGGATTTGTGGTATAATGAAATGAAATAATCGGAAGAGAGGTATTTGCTTTGGCTGAAAAAGCGGGACTCCGGGCCTATCTCGGAGATAAAAGCTTGTATAAACAAATGATAAAAATTGCTGTTCCCATTTCGTTGCAGTCCATGATTACCGTGGGAATCAACCTGATGGACACGGTGATGCTCAGTGACATGGGGGATGCACAGCTTTCGGCGTCTTCTCTTGCGGGGCAGTTTATTAACCTGTTCATGATCTTCTGTATGGGCATCGGCATGGGTGCGTCGGTGCTGACCTCCCGAGTTTGGGGGATGAAGGATCTGCGGTCTTTGAAAAAAGCCGTGACGATCATGCTTCGTTTTGCCCTTGCTTTTGCTGCGGTTTTCACCGTGGCAACCATAATCACGCCTACGGGTATTATGAAACTGTTTGCCAAGGAAGAGGATGTGGCGATTATTACATACGGGTCGGCCTATCTGAAGTGGATGATTCCCACTTATCTTTGCACCGGGCTTTCGTTGGTTTGCACCATCGTTTTGCGCAGTGTGGGATTGGTGCAGATTCCGTTGATCTGTTCGATCATTGCTTTTTTTGTCAATGTGTTCTCCAACTGGGTTTTCATTTTCGGAAAATTGGGTGCACCCCGCATGGAAATCGAGGGTGCGGCTTTGGGGACGTTGATTGCCCGCCTGTTTGAGCTTTGCTTCATTTGCGGCTATTTCTTCTTTGTGGATAAGCGGATCCGTTATCGGCTGAAGGATCTGTTTATGAAGTGTCGGGATTTGGTGGGGGAATATTTCCGTGTCAGCTTCCCTGTTCTGATTTCCGACGGTCTGCTTGCCATTGGGAACACGGCGGTTTCTGTGGTTATGGGACACATCGGCGAGGCTTTTGTTGCCGCAAACACCGTGACGATGGTGGTTCAGCAGTTGAGTTCGGTTCTCACGCAGGGTATCTCCAATGCCAGCGGTATTATTACGGGGCATACCATGGGCGAGGGCGACTACAAGAAGGCTTATCGGCAGGGCTTTACCTTCCTGATAATCAGCGGTATTATGGGTCTTTTGGCGGGGCTTTTGATCCTTGCGGTGAAAAATCCCATTATTGCGTTTTATGATGTTTCCGCAGAGGCGAAGTTGATTGCGGATGATCTGATGTATGCCATTTCCATTATCATGTTCTTCCAGACTGTGGGCAATATGCTGACCAAGGGTGTTCTGCGGGCAGGGGGCGATACGAAATTTTTGATGGCAGGCGATATTCTTTTCCTTTGGGTTGCCTCCATTCCTTTGGGAGCCCTGGCGGGGCTGGTCTTCGGTTGGCCCTCTTTCTGGATCTATTTTCTGTTGAAAATCGATCAGGTGCTGAAGAGCATTTGGTGTTTCTTCCGTCTGAAAAGCGGAAAATGGATGAAAAAAATCAAACCTGCTGAGGAGGAAGCGGTATGAATTACTGGACACAGAGCACGAAAAATATTTGGGTTGCTGCCCATCGGGGATGGCGTAGCGCATATCCCGAGAATACCATGAGCGCCTTTAAGGCCGCCTTGGATCTGGGTGTGGATCAGATTGAGACCGATATTCGCATTACGCGGGACGGAGAGCTGGTTTTGATTCACGACGCTACAGTGGACCGCACCACCAACGGAACGGGAAAGGTTTGTGATAAGCTGTTTGCGGAGCTTCGGGCGTTGGATGCGGGATCTTATATGGGAGAGGCCTTCCGCGGTGAACAAATCCCCACCTTTATTGAGTTGATGGAGCTTGTTAAGGATCATCCCACCATTACGCTGGATCTGGAATTGAAGGAATATCCCACTACCGGTTGGGAAGAAACCTCCTATTCCGTATGTGACCGCGTGTTGGAGATTGTGGATCGGTACGGTTTTACCAACCGCATTGTCATCAACACCTTCAGCGGAAAACTGCATGAATATATCAACAATAAGTACGGCAAGAAATACCGTCAGCACGTCTATTACCCCGTCTCCCATCTTGGGCAGGGTATGACCCGCAATCCCTATGATTATGCCTATTGCTGCTGCATGTTCAAGGCTCTTTACAGTGATCTGAACATGGCCACCAAGGAGGAGTTTGCCCGCATGGCATCCTTCGGCGTGGAGCCTTGGGCAGGTGCCTGCGTGAAGGATGAACGGGGCGTGGATCTCTCTATTGAAAACGGCGCCACGCTGATCACCTGCGATAATCCCGATGTGGTTCTTGATCTTTTGCGTAAAAAAGGATATCATGCTTGATTGTGAGGCGTTCTATGAAACAGAAGGAAACTGCGCAGTTGTTGGAACAATTCCTTGACCCTTCCGAATCCTTTCGTCCTGCCGTTATGTGGTTTTGGAACGATGTTTTGGATCTTGAAGAAATAACGGCTCAGCTTCGTGAGTTTCAACGGGCGGGAATGATCGATTTTTTTGTCCATCCTCTGTCCGGTGCCGAGTATGCGTATTTGTCTGAAGAATTTTTTGATGCGGTACGCCATACGGTTAAGGTTGCCAAGGAATTGGGCCTGCGGTTCTGGATCTATGATGAATACAACTGGCCCTCGGGAATTGCCGGAGGGCAGGTGATCCGCGATCATCCTGAATATCGTGCAAAGACATTGAATTGTCGAAAAATTACCGTAAAAGCAGGCGTCTCGGTAGACGGGATCTTTTTTGACGGTTCGTTTTTGCGTGCTGACAGTGTTTGCGGGGACGGGGCCTTTGCTGTGCGGCGGGATATTTCCGATTCCGTGCAGATAACGTCTTGCGGTGATGGGTTTCTTTTCCGATATGTCAACCGTTCGGTGGTGCCTGTGACCGTGTATGTGTATTCTGTGGCGCTTCAGAACTATCTGACCTCAGCCTCCCGTCTGTCACGCTTTGCTCTGTATCAGCATGGATATATTGATCCGCTGAATCCGAGGGCAATTCGGGCGTTTCTTGATTCGACCCACGAGAAGTATAAAAAGGCGGTAGGAGAGGAATTCGGGAAAACGGTCAAAGGTGTGTTTACCGACGAGATTTGTGTGGGATATTCTATGGATTTGGGAAAAGGAAGGATTCCTTGGACCGATGGCCTGGAACGGCTTTACCGGGAGCGTTACGGGCAGGATCTGCTTCCGTGGCTGTATGCGTTGACCGATGTCCCCGTGACTCCGGAGGAAAAGCAAGTTCGTTACCGTTATTGGCAATTGGTGACCGAGCGCATGAATACCTGCCATGTGCGCCAGGTAGCCGAATGGTGCAAAAAAGAGGGGCTGGAATATACCGGGCATTTTTACGGGGAAGAGTCTGCGGTTTGGTGGTTATACCAGTCCGGAGATATTTTTACTCAATTGAAGGAACTCTCGATTCCCGGTATGGATTCCATCTTCTCCGTTCCTCGTATTGAGGATGAAAATTTCAATTTAGCTGCAAAGCTTTTGGCCTCCTGCGGTCGTTTTTATCAGAAGGATCGCCTTTTGTGCGAGACTTTTTCGGGAAGTGGTTATTCCCTTCGTTTTCCGCAGATGCGGCGGGTTGTCAATCGGTTGATGACTCTTGGAATCAATATGATTCAATACATGGGGGCATATTTTTCCTTGGATAACGGTCGGAAACAAACGCCTGTGGGATATCGTGCACATTTCGGTGGCAACAATCCCCTTTTTCGTCACCTGGATCGTTTTGGGGATTATGTCGCCCGGGTTCAAGCTGTTTCGGCAGCCACAAAACCCTGTGGACGGGTACTGCTGGTTTGTCCCATGGCGGGTGTTTCTGCTGCGGTGGATGGACATTCTGCCTTGTTTGAGACTTATTATTATCGTCACGATAAGTATCGTGAAGGGTTTTTGGATCGAACGCTCATCGGTGTTGCCGAAGCGTTGCTTCGTATGAATGTGGAGTATGATTTGTGCTCTGACGGGATGGCCGGGGATATTGTCTGTTCCGAGGGGCGTGGGAGTTTGTATGGAAACGAGTATGATCTGATCCTCTTTCTTGAAACCGAAAACACGACCTCGCGCCTTCTTGCGGTGGCGGAGAATCTCTGCCGCGAAAATGTGCGGACTGTTTGGATTAATTCGCTTCCGTCGGTTACTGTTGATGACGGAAAAGAAATTGTTTTTCCCAAATATCCCAATTCGGTATATATTAAGCAGGATTTTACCACCGATTCTTTAGCGGATCCTCGTTGGGAAGTTTTGCTTTCTTCTGTTGTAGATCGCTCCTTCCGTACCTTGAATATCCGTCATGAGGGTGGAATATATACGGGTTTGCGCCGATTGGGGGATACAGATGTGGTGTTTTTATCCAATGATACCGATCGGGAGGTTTCTGCCTCTTTGACCTGTCCGGAAGGGACACTTTTTCTTGATCCGGAAACAGGAAAGCCGTTTCCCGTTTCCCGTGATGGAGAGGAGGTTTGTCTCTGCTTTTCTCCCTATTGTATGATTGTTGCGATTGTTGGCGATAATATACCGTATCGGTTTGAAAAACCTGCTTCCGAGAAGGATTTTGTACTTTTGGACGGGAAGGAAATTCTTCTTCCCGAAGGGAATATTTTGCCCGTGCGGTGGGAGTTGATCTCCCCTGAGGGTGAGGTACTTTGTTCTGCTCGAAAGGGGAATGCTCTGCCCGGCGTGCATTGTCTGTCGGGTGAACGGAAGCTGTTGAGGTTCTCTTTTGAAGCGCAGGAACTTCCCGAGGATCTTGTTCTCTGCATGGAGACGGCATGGCTACATTCCTGCAGTATGAACGGCCATCCCGTAGAACATCTTCTCCGCAAAGACCGTTTCTGGGGCGTGAATAATTGCTCCGTTTCCGTGACACCGTATCTGAAAACAGGAAACAACATACTGGTCGTGGAGATTTCCGTCCCTGAGAATTACGCTCCCTTTTCCCTGCCCTACGCCTTCTTTCGCGGCACTTTTGCCACAGACGGAAGGGGGCTTTTGCCTCTGAATGATGAAACTGCGCCGCAGGGGTGCAAGTATCTGTTTGGGGATAAGGTGTGCCGTTTCACGAAAACCCTGACAAAGGCGCAGTCGGAGCGTTTTTCCCGTCTTTCGGCCGAAAGTATGGACGTCCTTTCCCTTTCGGTCAACGGAATCTTCGTAGACCGTAAACTTTGGTCTCCCTTCCTTTTTGATCTTACCGGGGTTTTACGGGAAGGTGAGAATGTTTTCGAGTTGACGGTTACCCAACCTCTTCATAATGTTTTTTGTGCAGAGGAGGAATGTATAGAAACGGGACTTATAGGTGTTCCGATCCTGTTTTAGCAAAAAATGTTGGAATTAGTCTCTTTTTTGTTGTGATTTGCTCTTTTTTTCTTGGAAAAAGTATGGTATACTGGAAGTAAGGGAGGGGATCTTTTGAAGATATTGAATTTTGGCTCCTGCAATCTTGACTATGTGTATACGCTGGATCACATTGTCACCCCGGGGGAGACCGAATCCACCGACCGCTATGACGTTTTTGCGGGAGGCAAGGGGCTGAATCAGTCCATTGCCGCGGCAAAGGCGGGGGCGGAGGTATGGCATGCGGGTTGTGTCGGACGGGACGGCGACATGCTGTTGAAGATGCTTTCCGACAGTAATGTCGACGTGTCGTTCCTGGATACGGTGGATTCCCCCAACGGCCATGCGGTCATTCAGGTCAGCCGTCGGGGCGAAAACTCCATTTTTCTCTATCCGGGCTCCAATGAAATGCTGACCGAGGAACAGATCGACCGTGTGATCTCCCATTTTTCCGCAGGAGATCTGCTGTTGGTGCAAAACGAAACCAATCTGGTTCCCGAAATTGTCCGCAAGGGACGGGAAAGAGGCATGAAGATTGTTCTGAATCCCTCTCCTTACAATGAAAAGATCGAAACAATCGATTTTCGATGCCTCTCCTATCTGATCCTCAACGAGGTGGAGGGAAAGGCGATTTCGGGGAGTGACGATCCTTCGGAATGTCTTGCCTTTTTGCGGAACAAATATCCCGATTTGACGGTGGTTCTCACGCTCGGTACCCAAGGATGCCTTTTGGGGGACGGAGAAGAAAAGCTTTTCCACCCCGCCTATGAGGTAAAGGCTGTGGACACCACCGCCGCAGGAGACACCTTTACGGGCTATTTTCTCGCCTCGGTGGCGGATGGTTTGCCCCGTGTTGAGGCGTTGCGGCGCGCTTCCTGTGCCTCTGCGTTGGCCGTGTCCCGCATGGGTGCGGCGCCCTCCATTCCTTATAAAGAGGAGGTTTTGCAGGCGCTCTTGGAGTTGAAGCCTATTTTGCACCGGGCTGACCCTGCCGAGGAGACGCGGCGGCTGATCCGATCCTATCTGGAGGAGCATCTGAAGGATGCCTCGCTGCAGGGGTTGGCGGAACGGTTGGGCTATTCTGCCGCATATACGGGCAATTTGGTCAAGCTTCGCTGCGGCATGCCCTTTTCGGCCCTGTTGCGACAGAGCCGTTGTTCCCGTTGTGCCAAGCTTTTGGTAGAGACCGACCGTTCGGTAGAAGATATTATTGACAGTGTGGGATATAAAAACGAAAGCTTTTTCCGCAAGGCCTTTCGGGAGCGCTACGGCCTTTCCCCCCGGGCCTATCGGAAACAAATGAGAGGAGAATCCTGATATGACCATCGAACAACGTATAAAAAATCTGTCTGTCCCCGAAGGGAAAATTGATGTTGTGCTGGACACCGATGCTTATAACGAAATCGACGATCAGTTTGCCATCGCCTATCTTCTTCGCTCCAAGGAAAAGCTGAACACTGTGGCCATGTATGCCGCTCCCTTCCATAACAGTAACTCCAACGGCCCCGAGGACGGGATGGAGAAGAGTTATGATGAATTGCAGAAGATTCTGTCCTTGGCGGGGGAGACCGAGGTGCCCACCTTCCGCGGTTCCCGTACTTATTTGACCGACGAGAAGACCCCTGTCATCTCTGATGCGGCGCAGGACCTTGCCGAGCGTGTCAAGGCTTATTCTCCCGAGCAACCTCTGTATGTGGTTGCCATTGGCGCTATTACTAATGTGGCTTCCGCAATTTTGCTCAACCCCGAAGTGAAGGAAAATGCGGTGGTGATTTGGCTGGGTGGTCACGGCCTGGAGTGGCACGATTGTCGTGAATTCAATATGTTTCAGGATGTTGCCGCCGCCCGTGTGGTGATGGGGTGCGGGGTTCCCTTTGTGCAGTTGCCCTGCCAGGGGGTGGTCAGCGCCTTTACCATCTCTAAGCCCGAGTTGGATTTTTGGTTTAAGGGAACCACGAAGCTGGGGACTTATTTGGCGGAGAACACCATTGCTGCTGCTGAGAAATATGCCAAGGGGCGCTTTTGGTCCCGTGTGATCTGGGATGTGACGGCGGTTGCCTGGCTTCTCAACGACAGGGATCGGTTTATGCTTTCCCGTTTGGTGCCTACGCACCTTCCCGCCTACGATGACCATTACGAAATGTGGAAAAACGCCCATCCGATGCAATATGTTTACAATATCAGACGGGATGCCCTTTGGAACGATGTCATCGAAAAGATCACCGAGATCAAAATGCCTCGATAATATGAAGAACGCCGCTCTTTTGAGCGGCGTTTCAGACTGTCGAAAAAGTCCAAGCCGGTTTTTTTGTAAACTCAAATGTTCTATTTGCGAATAACAGGTAACTTTTGAACCGAAACAATCCTTCCACCGCTTTGCGGTCCCCCTCCCTTTACACAAGGGAGGCTTTATTTTT
>JAGAOU010000053.1 GCA_017623595.1 Clostridia bacterium | reverse complement strand
TTGAACCCGTGTCCGAAGAGCCGTTACCGAGCTGTACTACGAGCGTAGTCGGTTGTTTGAGTTCGGCGGTTGGGAACAAGAGACAAATCCGTAGCCGCTATAGCCGCAATTGTTCATTAAATGACTCGCGACACCGTCAAGTAACGTTCACTGCTTGTCGACGCTCCATTCACGGCCGCAGTCCTCCGTGAGGGAACGGCTGCCTAATTAGGCAGCGACCAATTCGTTAGAATCAGCGTTTAAATTTAAAATTGCAAGTTAAAGTGATTTGCGCACTGCTCGCACATCAGGGCTTCAATTCCCCGTCGAAATCCGGTACGCCCCCGAATCTGAATCTTATTATAACACATTTCAAGAGAAAAATCAAGTATTTTTATAATTTTTTATAATTAAAATTACAACACGAGATTGCACACAAAAGAAAGTCGACAGGGGAGATGCCCTGTCGACTTTTTAAAATGCTTAGTTTTTGCTCTTCAGAAGATCTCTGATTTCGCCCAAAAGCTTTGCCTGCTCCAGCTGAGCTTCTTCCAATGCGGTCTGGCGCACCTTCAATGCTGCGGCGTCAGCATCCGCTTTCGCTTTTGCTTCGGCGGCCTTTGCGGCTTCCTCGGCAATTTTCTTGGCTTCCATCTTGTTCTTCGCGATCATAATAATGCGCAGAATCAAGAAGATGCAGAATGCAGTGATAAGGAAATCGATAATGGTCTGTAACCAAGTACCCCAAAGAATGGCAACCTCAGGAACCGCCTTGGTTGTTTCGGTCGCTTCAACTGCCTCGGTGATGACATACTTCATGTCGGAGAGGCTGACTCCGTTTGAGGTAACAAAGCCAATGCAAGGGTTGATAATGTAATTCACAAGTCCGGTAACAATCTTACTGAATGCACCGCCGATCACAACACCGACGGCCATGTCGATAACATTACCTTTGGTGATAAAAGCCTTAAAATCTTTAAAGAATGTGCTCTTTTTCTTTTCTTTTGCCATGACAAATCTCTCCTTAATCTGTGGTTTTACTACTGTAATGATAACATAAAACAGTCGGATTGTCAAGGGAAATTTACATTTTTTGCGAAATTTGAATGCATATGTTTCAAAAAAGTCAAATTTATTCATTTTTCCTTGACATTGTCGAAAAAAGATGGTATACTGTAATCATCAATTTCAGATGGGGTACGTTATGAAAAAGGCTTCATTCATTGTATTGTCGATTGCGTTAGTATTTCTTCTCGCCTTATGCACTTTTGCGGAAGAAGATCCTTTGCCGGGAAAAGATATTACTGAAAGTGTTTCGTTAAATTTTACCGTTGGAAACGGACGAAGCGCCCGACTCTTGGATCGAAACGTGGAGTCAGCCTGTTCCGCAGATGATTTATTTGAGCTCCAAATCTCATCCACAGAGCCGATTTACGGAATTTATCTTCTTTGGAATGATGAAGTTCCTCGTTGGACAATATCCGGAGAAACCGAAACCATACATGGTGGAAATAACGGCTTTTGGCATGAATATATGCCTCTTTCGGGCGGTTTGAATTACACCATGACCTGGACCGACACCCCCGGTGCAGAGTTAGCAGAGGTTTATTTTCTGAGCAGGGGAGAGGTTCCCGATTTTGTGCAGATTTGGGATGCCCCGTGCGAAAAAGCAGATTTTCTACTCATTCCGACCCATGCGGATGATGAGCATCTTTGGTTTGGTGGTACCATGCCTTACTATGCCGGAGAATTAGGGTATAAAATTCAGGTTGTATATTTAATGAAGCATGTTTCAGGGCGACATCATGAGCTTTTGAACGGACTGTGGCACGTGGGTGTTCGCAACTATCCCGTTATTTCTGAGTTTATTGACAAATACTCTTGGAGTCTCAGCCATGCGAAAACACTGTATCCCGAAGAAGAGGTCTTGTCCTTTCTTGTAGAAAATATTCGCCGTTTTCAGCCGGAGGTGATTGTAGGACACGATTTAAAGGGTGAATACGGTCATGGTGCACATATTTTAAATGCAACGGTTCTTTCCGAGCGGGCTCTTACAGCGGCGGCCGATCCTATGCAATGTCCTGAAAGTTACGCAAAATACGGCACTTGGGAAACCAAGAAATGTTATCTTCATCTATACCATGAAAACGAGATTTTTATTGACTGGACCGCAAAAATTCTGTCGGCATTTGACGGCAAAAATGCCTATGACGTGGCGCAAGAGGGGTTTGACCAACACGTTTCTCAGCGAGATTTTTTCTCCATGTCTCTTGACAATCGAGAAAAATACGGCAATGCTCTTTTCGGGCTGATTTATAGTACCGTAGGTCCCGATCTTGCCCGAAATGATTTTTTGGAAAACATTCCCGCACAAAGCTTGACAACCTGGGTGGAACCTGAGCCTGAGCCCGAGCCGAACGTGACAGAAACGGAGGACATCTCTACAGAAACAACAACCGATTCTGTGACAAATTCTACCGTCAGCACAACCTCCATAACGCAGAATAACAACGATGCGGACATATTTGTGTTTCTTCTGATTGTGGCTGCGGCTGTCTTTTTCTGTGTTTCGATTTTGATTGTGGTATTCCTGCGCCGAAAATGATCCGGGAACTTTCCCGCAAAGACTTGACAAATGTTTAAATTTGTGGTACAATGTACAGGTAAGCTTTGCGGGTGTGGCGGAATTGGCAGACGCGCCAGACTTAGGATCTGGTGTCTACGACGTGCAGGTTCAACCCCTGTCACCCGCACCATATCAGACCAATCGGTATCTTTCCACTTAAAAGGAGTAATAACATGGAACACATCTGGAACTTGACCGATACGAACGATTTTGTTATAGCTATGATGGCGCATCTTGACGATAAAACTCAGTATGGCGATGATGTGTCTGTTTTGAGTGAGGCAGAACGCATTTTTTACATTACACAGACTCTTGAAATAGAAGTGAATAATGGCGGCTTTTCTCAGTTTTTCTATAATTCCAGTGGCAAGTTCTCTAACGAATTGGTAAGAGCATTCGCTGCAATCGGGGCAAATACAACTGCCGGTATTTGTCAAAAGGCAGTTGCCGCATTTGGTCGCGATATTCCTGTTGACAGAGATGAGCGGGAAGAAATACTGAACGAATTGGAAAGCGAAGAAATCAATGAGATTCTGGAAGAATGTGATGGAGCTTTTTTCAATTATGAAGATAACCTGAACGAACTGAACTATGCCTTTGTGATGAAGAACAAAGAATCGTTCACTTAACCCAATTCCAATTACGCAAACGATTTAGACATAAGAAACGACAAGCTTTCGCTTGTCGTTTCTTTCTATTTTCTCAGATTATTCTTCTTCGGAAAAATCATCCTTGCCGACGCCGCAGAGAGGGCAGACAAAATCTTCGGGAAGATCTTCGAATTTGGTGCCGGGAGCGATTCCGTTGTCGGCGTCGCCTTCCGCTTCATCGTAAACCCAACCGCATACATTGCAAACATACTTTTTCATAACTAATATCCTCCGTTAAATATTGCTTACAGTACCAAAGAAGGTGCTGTGTAAATTCTTGCCGCAAGCTCTTGATTGAGCATATACAAGCTCTTGGGATCCGATCCGAACAATTCCATTTTGGAAATCAGATCGTTGGCGTTGGTTTCTTCTTCGCCCTGTTCCTTGACAAACCAATACAAAAACTTCATAGTACGGAAATCTTTAACATCAAAAGCCGCAGCATAAATATAATTGATCAGAGATGTGACATAGATCTCATGCTCCAGACCGGCCTTTAAAACATCCATATGGCAGGTAAAGGTTTTGTCGGGCTTTGCGATGGCATCCAAGGCAACGGGCATATTTTCGTTCTGAAGATAGGTGTAGAACAGCATGGCATGATCCCGTTCCTCTTGCGCCTGGATCAGATACCAGTTGGCAAAGCCGTCCAGCCCCTGAGCCTTAAAGTAATTGGAAAAATCCAAATACAAATAGGCAGAGTAGAACTCTTTGTTGATCTGCTGATTCAGAAGTTCGTGTACTTTTTGCGTAACCATAATGTTATCTCCTTTTATAATGTTATTATTGTATTTCTTCAAAATCCGAAGCGCCGTGTTTGCAGAGGGGGCAGATATAGTCTTCGGGAAGAACATCACCTTCGTAGACATATCCACAGATCTTGCAGACAAATCCTTTTTTACCGTCGGTTTCGGGCTTCGGTTTTACGTTCTCATGGTAGTAAGCATAGGTCATGGATTCTCGATCAGAAAGAACTCTTGCCTCCGTGACAGAACAAATAAACATTCCGTGGGTGTCCAGATCCACATACTGTTCCACTTTCAGCGACAGGAAAGAGTTGATATAGCGAGGCAGGAAAATCAAACCGTTATCGGAACGAAGGGGAGTGCAGTCTGCAAACTTATCTACATTCCGTCCGCTCTGGAACCCGAACACCTCAAAGACCTTAAAGGGAGCTTCTTCGGTGAGGCAGTTGATGTTCATAATACCTGTCTGCTTGATAACATGGTGAGAATAATTTTCTTTATTGATGGTAACCGCCAAGCGATTTGGCGTGTTTGTAACCTGTGTAACAGTGTTGACAATCAGACCATTATCCTTCTTTCCGTCATTGGAGGTGACCACATAAAGTCCGTAACCGAGGTTAAACAGTGCATTCAAATCGTTTTTATTTGCAGTGGAATCCTGCTGAGCAAGATATTCCATGCAAAGCTCGTTCCCCAGCGCATCCAACTGGCTAACACTGTCTTCATTCAGAGCGGAAAGAATACGAACCGTAGTATCCGTAAAGGTAAGATTCTTGGATTTCGCCAACATATCTTTCATTACCTTTGCCGCAAGAGGTGCCCAGCTTCCGTTTTCGATTAAGGCAACGGTACGGTTTGAAAAATTGCGCTCGGTCAAGTGATCAATAAATGTCCGCATGAAAGGGAAGATGTCTGCATTATAGGTCGTTGTTGCAAGCACCAGCTTGCTGTAGCGGAAGGCGTCAGCAACCGCCGCGGCAATATCGCAACGGGCAAGGTCATACAGAACAACCTTCGGGCAGCCATTTGCCTTCAGCTTCTCTACCAAGAGTTGAACAGCCTTTTTCGTGTTTCCGTAAACAGAGGTATAAGCAACAACGATCCCTTCTTCTTCGGGCTGATAGGAGGACCAAATGTTGTAAAGGTTGAGATAATATCCCAAATTTTCAGTCAGCACAGGCCCGTGAAGGGGACAAATGATCTGAATGTCCAGTCCGGCGGCTTTTTTCAGAAGATTCTGAACCTGTGTTCCGTATTTCCCGACAATACCGATAAAATAGCGGCGTGCTTCGTCAGCCCAAGGTTCATTGGTGTCCGGGGTTCCGAATTTGCCAAAGCCGTCAGCGGAAAACAGAACTTTGTCCGTGCTGTCATAGGTTACAATGACTTCCGGCCAATGTACCATAGGTGCGGTAACAAAGGTCAGCGTATGTTTTCCCAAAGAGAGGGTGGATCCTTCGCCGATAACGATTCTGCGATCGGCGTAATCCGTACCGAAAAAGTTATTCATCATGGCGAATGCTTTTTCAGAAGACACAATTGTTGCATTGGGATAAGCCTTCAGAAAGTTCGCAATGTTTGCAGAATGATCGGGCTCCATGTGCTGAACCACGAGATAATCAGGCTTGCGATCCCCGAGAGTGTTTTGAATATTGTCGAGCCATTCATGGGTAAAAGACCCGTCCACGGTATCCATGATTGCAATTTTTTCGTCCATAATGGCATAGGAGTTGTAAGAAATCCCGTTGGGGACTTGATATTGCCCTTCAAACAAGTCAACTTTTTGATCGTTGACGCCAATATAACGAATATCATTTGTAATTTTCATCGTAACAACCTCATTTTGCACGTTTTAATATATTATATCACAAAAAAACGAAAAGGTCAATGGGTTAAAAACATTTTTTATCATTGCAGTCCTCTGAAATTCCGCATTGATGACAAAGTTCATTGGGACATTGACCCGTTTGCTGAAGTTGAAGAATGTTGTCTACGGTAGTTTGGGCAATGTTCTCCAATGCTTCTTCCGTCAGAAATGCTTGGTGGGAGGTAACGATCACGTTTGGCATGGAGATCAGTCTTGCCAACGTATCATCTTCCATAATATGACCGGAATTATCCTCAAAGAAGAGATCCGATTCTTCTTCATACACATCCAAGCATGCGGCGCCTACTTTGCGGGACTTAATCCCGTTTAACAAGGCTTCCGCATCAACCAGTGCACCGCGGGAGGTGTTCAGAATCACAACGCCACGTTTGCATTTTTCAAGAGCAGCCTCATCAATCATGTGATAGGTTTCATCGGTAAGAGGACAGTGTAACGATATAATATCACTTTTTGCAAACAACTCATCCAGCGAAACATAGTGTACCGAAGCATCATCGGTTTTCGGGTAACGGTCATAGGCCAAAACAGTCATCCCAAAGCCCTTGCAAATGTCAATAAATACACGGCCTATGCGTCCCGTGCCGATCACGCCTACGGTTTTTCCGTAGAGATCAAACCCGGTCAGCCCCGAAAGACTGAAATTGAAATCCTTACTACGGATGTATGCCTTGTGAATCCTACGAATGGAAGTTAGCAAAAGTGCCATGGTATGTTCTGCCACTGCATACGGCGAATAGGCGGGCACCCGAAGAATGTGAAGCTTTCCGTAGGCGTGCTTCACATCTACATTGTTGAAACCGGCACAACGCAGGGCAACAAATTTGCTCCCCAGCTCGTGTAGCCGATCGATGACGGCGGCATTGACCGTATCATTTACAAAAACACATACGCCGTCATATCCTTTTGCCAGATCAACGGTATCCTCATTAAGTTTTGTCTCGAAATATTTAAGTTTGAACCCACGTTCTTCCGCATATTTGTCGAAAGAGGTTTTATCATAGGGTTTTGTATCAAAAAACGCGATTTTCATAAAATCACCGTACCTTTCTGAAACTATTATACCCTAATTATTGGAATAAATCTGTTGAAATTTCAACAAAGAAATTTTTTTAACAAAATTTCATGGTTATTTTGAAAAAAAGAAGACCTCGCAATACGCAAGGTCTTCTTGGGTTTTCAGAATCAGATGCGGGCGACGCCGGTTTCTTTTGCGGCTTTGATGACAGCTTCGGCGACGACCTGAGCAACACGCTTATCAAGAGCGGGCGCAATAATATTCTCTTCGTTCAGATCCTCGTCGGAAATGAGGGAGGCCAAGGCATAAGAGGTGGCAACCTTCATTTCTTCGTTGATGCAGGTTGCGCGGCAATCAAGAGCACCTCGGAAAATTCCGGGGAAGGCCAGAACATTGTTGATCTGATTGGGGAAGTCGGAACGACCGGTACCAACAACACGGGCGCCTGCAGCCTTTGCCTTGTCAGGCATAATTTCGGGGGTGGGGTTGGCCATGGGGAAGACGATGGCATCGGATGCCATGGACTTAACCATTTCTTCGCTGACAATGTTGGGAGCGGAAACACCGATGAACACGTCGGCACCCTTCATGGCGTCGGCCAGATTGCCCATCTTGTGATCAAGATTGGTCACTTCGGCAATTTCGGCATGGGCAGAATTCAGATCCGGCATACCCTTGCAGATAATACCGAAACGATCCACCATGGTCAGATTCCTTACGCCCATGTTCAGCAGGTGCTTACCAATAGCGATGCCTGCGGAGCCTGCGCCGTTAATGACAACTTTAATTTCGCCGATATTCTTCTTAACAACGCGAAGAGCGTTCAAAAGAGCGGCGGCAACGACGATGGCAGTCCCGTGCTGGTCATCGTGGAAAATGGGAATGTCGCAGATCTCCTTCAGCTTCTTCTCAACTTCGAAGCAACGGGGAGCACCGATGTCTTCCAGGTTGATACCGCCGAAGGAACCGGAGATCAAGTAGATAGTACGAACCAATTCGTCCACATCCTTGGATTTGATACAGATCGGGAACGCGTCAACGTCTGCAAAGGTCTTGAACAGAGCGCATTTACCTTCCATAACGGGCATACCGGCTTCAGGACCGATGTCACCCAGACCGAGAATTGCGGTACCGTCGGTAATAACGGCAACCAAATTGTTGCGGCGAGTCAGCTCGTAGGATTTATCAACATCCTTGCTGATCACCAAACACGCTTCGGCAACACCGGGGGTGTAGGCCAAAGAAAGGTCATGACGGTCATTAACCTCACAACGGGAGATTACCTCGATCTTACCATTCCATTCATAGTGCTTTTTCAGGGATTCTTCTCTGATATCCATGATAACATATTCCTTTCAATTATATATATAAAACGGAAGAGCGGGCGACCCGAAAGCCGCCCGTTCAAACATTCCCTTAGTCTTCGAAGGGGAACTTGTACTGAGTGAGACCCAACTCGTCACGGACGGCAATCATTTCCTTCTGGACAGCGGGGTTGATTCTGACACCGGTAACCTTACGTTCGCACCAGGTGTCATATTCCTTTTCGCCTGCGGTGTAGATGCGTTCGCAGCCGGGAGCTTTCTGAGAATTACGCAGATCGCGGAGAATCTGTCCTGCAATCTTCTTGAAGGTTTCCAGGCCCATGAAAGCTTCGGGATCGATGGCGATGAACCAGTGCCCCAGGTGGAAGGGGATCTTTTCGCCGTTTTCGCCGATACCGGAGAGAGCCTTCAGGAAGTTACCCTGCTGGAGGGCAGCGGAGAGGACCTCAACCACGGTAGCATAGCCATAGCCCTTATAACCTGCCAAATCTTCGCCGATACCACCCAAAGGAGCCAGTGCAGCCTTACCGGTGTTCAGCTCGTCAAGAATCGCAACCGAGTCGGTGTGTGCAAGACCATCACGGCCGACAACCATACCGGCGGGAGTATCTTTACCGACACGGGCATAATATTCGATCTTACCGCGCTGAGTAATGGAGGTTGCGCAGTCAATAACAAAGGGGAATGCTTCATCGGTGGGGAAACCGATGGTCAAGGGGTTGGTCCCCAGCATATTTTCCACACCAAAAGTGGGAGCAATGGAGGGACGAGCATTGGTACCGGTCATACCGATGCAGCCGGCCTTGGTAGCCATGGTTGCATAGTAGCCGGCAATGCCGTAATGGCAGGAGTTGCGAACAACTACCATACCGATACCGTATTTCTTCGCCTTCTGAATGGCCATGTTCATAGCCTTGAAGCCGATAACCTGTCCCATACCGTCATGACCGTCGATAACGGCGGTGGCAGCGAAGTCTTTGACAACTTCAACATTGGTGACAGGATTCTGGATTCCGGCCTTGATGCGATCCAGATAGATGGGCTTGAAGCGGTTAACACCGTGAGATTCGATACCCCTCTTGTCGGATTCGAGAAGGACATCTGCACAAACAGCGGCATCACCGCGGGGAATTCCGTAGCCAACAAAGGAATCAATTACAAAGTTGGTAATTGTTTTCCAGTCGACATAGTTTCTTGTTTCATCCATTTTTGTATTCTCCCTTTCATTATGAATGATTTTTTCAACTTAGTATATCACATTTTCTGTAGAAAGTCAATCGTTTTTTATGAGATATTAAAGTTATTTTACATTTTACGTTTTTTTGAAATTTCCTTTGAAAACTTTTTTCTTTTTTCTTAGGAGTCCTTGACTTTTTGATCTCTTTCTGCTATAATATTTCCGTAATATTTTTTCTGGAGTTTTTTTTATGGATGATCATGTTCGTTTTTCTCCGGAACAGAAAAAAATCACAATTTTATGCGTGATTGCATATTCTGTCCTCTATTTTATGCGATTAAACATTTCCCTTGCCCTCTCAGGAATGGAAGAAACTTTTTCGGTTTCTCCGGAAGAATTGGGGATTGTTTCTTCCGTGTTTTTCTGGCTTTATGCCTTTGGTCAGCTGATTTTTGGATTTTTGGGAGATCGGCTCCCTGTCCGTTATATGGTGTTCACCGGCTTGTTGGGTTCTGCAATTCTGAACCTGGGAATCAGTATAGCCCCGAATATTTCCTGGGTAATTGTTTTGTGGGCAATAAACGGTGTTTTTCAGTCCATGCTTTGGTCTCCAATGATGAAGTGTGTTTCAAAGCATTTCAGCGGTACAAAAATGGTAATTGCCACCTTTTGTCTTTCAATTACGCAGGTGATCGGTTACATTGCCGCATGGGCCGGTTCTTATTTAATTGATAATTTCCTTGGTTGGAGATACGTTTTTGCAATTCCATCCGCCCTGGGTATCCTGTTTTCGATTATTTGGGTCTTTACCTTTCGTTATTCCTCGAAAACCGGGCCTGTCGAAAAAAAGACCGGTTCTTCTTTGATGCGTCAGCCGATATTGATCACATTCCTTGGGGTGATTGCCGTATTCTCAATTTTGTTCGGTTTAATCAAATCCAGTCTTGACACTTGGCTCCCCACGATGATCAGTGATGTGGGAAGTCTGCCTGAATCGGGGATTATTATTACCCTAATCTTAATTCCCCTCGTCAATTTCGGCGGTATTATGCTTTCGAAATCCGTAGTCAAGAAGGTTAAAGGCGATATTTATAAAACCGTTTTTATGGTTTGGGGGTGCGCTTTAGCGATCAGCGGGGCAGCGCTTTTCCTATTTAATTTTAATTCGGTTGTTTTCGTTGTCCTTATTGCAATACTTTTTGGTTTTGTATATGCTCTGACACCATTGTTTACATCATTCATCCCTTTGGATTTTGCAAAGTGGGACTGTGTGTCTACCGTCACCGGATTTGTCGACTTTGCAATTTATGTGGGTGCCGGAATTACCGGGATTGTCAGCGGACTGATTTTGGGAGACAGCAGCAACAAGAACTGGTCAGCACTCAGTTCCTACTGGCTGGTACTTCTTGCCATCGGATTTGTGTTCGCAATCGGCATGTACCTCTGGCATCGACAACTGCGCCGAAAGATAAATAAGGAGGAATCGGAATGGGATTAAAAGAAGTTTTTGAGAAGCGGGGCTATCGTTTTTGTGACTTTGCCGACCGGGAGGCGGCGGTTCGTTTTCTTTGCGAGGAATGCAACGGCAAAACCGTATCCTTCGGAGGTTCAATTACCCTTCAGGAGATGGATCTTTATAATCGACTTTCCGAGAATTCTTCCTGTGCCTGGCACTGGAAAAAAGATCCCGCAGATGCAATCCGTAATGCAGAGGTTTTTGTAACCTCTGCAAATGCAATTTCCGAAACAGGGGAGATCGTCAACATCGACGGAAACTGCAATCGTGTATCTTCTTCGATTTACGGACATAAGCATGTTTACTTTGTGATCGGTGAAAATAAGCTCTGTCGGGATCTGCCCTCCGCCTGGGAGAGAGCCCGTAACATTGCGGCACCGCTGAACGCAAAGAGACTGAAAAAAAACACACCCTGCGCCATTGACGGAAAATGTCACGATTGCCAAAGTCAGGATTGTATTTGTGCGGTGATTTCCGTGCTTCGGCGCAAACCTTCCTCTTGCGGCGCTACAGTTGTTTTTATTCATGAGACACTCGGTTATTGAACAATATAAGATAAACCTCTCCGTTTCAACGGCGGATGTTTGACATAAATATTACATTTCCACGAAAAGTCTTGCAATTTGCATCGTCTTTTGGTATAATGTTATTTATGAATAATAAAGATTCGTAACAATTTTTACACAGATCGTCTTTTATTCTGTGTTATAATTAGGACGCGAATCAAAATGTAAAGGATGGATTATCATGTCTAAGAACACCGCGACCAAAAAGAAGGACTCTGTTTGGTCTCCAACGGTCATCATCGTTGCCATTGTTTGTGCTATCGCGCTGACGGTTACCGTGGTTTTTGCTCTCATTGCAAGATCCGGTTATTTCCGTCGTAGCAACATTGTTATGGAAATCGGTGAGAACCAAATTTCTCAAATTGAATTTGAGTACTATTACGGCGCTCAGTACCAGTATTGGGCAAGCGCATTTGGCCTGGCATCTTCCGGTGTAAACATCAAAACCGCAAAATGCTACATGGACAACACCAAGACCTGGCATGAATATTTTGTCGATCAGGCAAAAGAAGCTATCGTCTCCGATTATCTGTTGGCCGCAGAAGCAACCAAGAACAATTTCGAAATGAAGGAAGCTTCCAAAAAAACTCTGGAAACGCTTCCCGATGATATTGAAACCGCTGCTGAAGCAAACAGCATGTCTGTCAATGCGTATCTTTCTGCCCTTTACTGCAGAAACCTGACCATGGAAGACTTTGTTGCATTCACCACCCGCAGCCAACTTGCCACCGACTACGCCGAAAGCGTAATGGATGGCTATTCCTACGAAGATTCCGAAATCGAAAAGTATTTCACCGATCATCGCAAGGATTTTGAGCTTGCCGAATATTACTACTATACCATCAAGGCCACTAAGGACAAAACCGTTGATGCAATCGTAGATGAATTCAAGGCAATCTCCGGCGAAGATTCCATTACAAAGTTCAAGGACAAGATCAAGGAACTGAATCCCGACAAGGTAGAAGAAGGCAAGGAGTTCAGTTACTCTTCCTACCTGAAGACCGACGCTACCTATACCGAGAACAATGAATTGCTTGAGTGGGTCTTCAAAGAGGAAACCAAAGCAAACGATGTTACCGTTATTGAAGTGAAGTCCGGTGAGGGCGATTCTGCTACCACTACTTACACTGCTGTTGTTCTTGTTAACCGCGGGAAGGACGACTCCAAGGTTGCCAGCATGCATCACATCCTCTTCCAGGCCGCTACCAAGTTGGACGCAAACGGCAATGAACTGAAAGACTCTGAGGGTAAGGTTCAAAAGGATATGGATGCCGCAAAGGCAGAGGCTGAGAAGATTCTTGCTGAATTCAATAAGGGGGACAAATCCAAGGAATCCTTTGTTTCCTTTGTGGAGGCAAACACGGATGATACTGCAAGCAAATATACCGAAGGTCTGTATGAAAACTTCGCCGAAGGAGATATGACCGACGGTATTAACGACTGGATCTTCCCCGAGAAGGAAGAAGATCAGCCCAAGGTTGGTGATGTTGCAAACCTGGCCACCGATTACGGTTATCATTTGGTTTACTTCCTCGGTTACGCCGATGCATGGAAAGTTGACATCGAGAACACTATGAAGAACGAAGCTTACGAGAAGTATATGGAAGATCTCGAGGCTGCAACTTCCGTTAAGTACAACGAAGAAAATATGGCAAAAGTCGGTTAATCCGATACAATGTTTTGCGGGTAGCGATGATTGCTACCCGCATCGTTTTTTAGTAGAAAGGCGACTGCTATGAATCTTCACGCCTGCACATTATGTCCCCGTAAATGCGGAGCAGACCGCACTTTGGGTGTTGGTGTCTGCGGTGGCTCCGATACGGTTCGAATTGCCCGTGCGGCCCTTCATTTTGGGGAGGAGCCTTGCATCAGTGGGACAAAGGGTTCCGGGACCGTATTTTTCTCCGGATGCGCTCTGCAATGCCGTTTTTGCCAAAATCACAAGATAAGTAAAGATAATTTCGGCACGGAAGTTTCTGTGAAACGATTGGCAGAGTTGTTTCTTGAATTGCAGGATAAGGGAGCTCATAACATTAACTTAGTGACTCCATCTCATTATGCGCCTTGGATTGCAGATGCTTTGCGTATGACGAAACCTAATCTTTGCATCCCAATTGTTTGCAACTGTTCAGGGTACGAATCCGACGAAATTTTGGATACATTTGCCGATCTTATCGATATTTATCTTCCCGATCTAAAATACTTTTCATCAGAAAAATCCCTGCGCTATTCCAACACTTCCGATTATTTTGATGTTGCGTCAAAGGCATTGCAAAGAATGTACGCTCAGGTCGGACCATGCGAATTCACCTCGGATGGTTTGATGAAAAAAGGTATGCTTATCCGTCATCTGGTTCTTCCTGAAGGTAAGAGGGACAGTATTACTCTTTTGAAATGGATCTCTAAAACATTTCCCTCGGAAAACATCCGCATCAGCTTGATGCGGCAGTATGCACCCTGCGGAGATTTGAAAGAATGTCCTGAATTAAACCGAAAACTCTTTTCCATTGAATACAATACGGTTGTACGACAGGCAAATTCTTTAGGGATGCAAGGGTTTATCCAAGGAAAAGGTTGTGATAACTTTGCTATGACACCAAACTTTGACCTTACCGGTGTTACAAAGAAAGGAACATTATTGTGAAACGTTATGTTGTTGGCTTGGATTACGGTTCGCTCTCGGGGCGCGCGTTGCTTGTGGATGCGGAAACGGGAGAAACAATCGCTGAGAGTGTTTCGGAATATCGGCATGCGGTCATGTCGGAATGCTTGCCTGACGGGACGCGTCTTCCTACAGATTCCGCTGTACAGCATCCGCAGGACTATCTTGATGTTTTGTCCGTTGTAATCCGCGACGTAATCGAACAAACAAATATTACTCCGGAGCAGATTATCGGTATCGGAATTGATTTCACTGCAGCCACGGTGCTTCCTGTAGATCAAAATCTTACTCCGTTATGTTTTCAACCCCGCTTTCAGTCTCACCCGAAGGCCTATGTGACCATGTGGAAGGATCACACGGCGGCTCCTCAGGCAGAGTTAATTGATAGGATTAGCGAAAGAACCGGATCGAAACATCTTTCATATTTGGGTGGAAAATGCTCTGCGGAGAACGGGCTGGCAAAAATCCTGTGCATCCTCCAGACCGACGAGGAGGTCTATAATGCGGCGTACCGCATCCTTGAAGCGGGTGACTGGATTACAATGCTGATTTCGGGTACCGATCGAAAAGGGTATAATTATGCAGCTTGTAAGGAGTTTTGGAATCCCGTGTTGGGAGGTTACCCATCAAAGGAATTCATGAAAGCGTTGGATCCCCGTTTCGAATCTGTAGTAGAGGATAAATTCGGCGGCGATACGGTGTCCTATGAGCCCTGTTGCGGAACCATTACCGAACGGGGTGCAAAACTGACCGGCTTGGCAGTTGGTACACCCGTGTCCATTCCCTATGTCGATGGTTATTGTTCCATGCCTGCCTGCGGTGTAATAAAGCCCGGGAAGATGTCCATGATCATCGGAACATCCCTTTGTCATATGGTTTCATCAGAGGAATATACAAACATTCCGGGCATATTTGCTGCCGTTCCCGATCTGGTTTATAAAGGATACACTACTTATGAGGGCGGTCAGGCCAGCTGCGGAGATTTGTACGCATGGTTTCTTGAAAATTGTATTCCTGCGGCGTACACCGAAGAAGCAAATGATCGGGGAATCAATCTGCATAAGCTTATGCGGGAAAAATTGATGAATACTAAACCCGGAGCATCGGGTCTGCTTTGCCTTGACTGGTTCAACGGGAACAGAAGCGTTCTCGGTGATCCCGACTTGTCCGGAATGATACTTGGCCTTACGATCCACACAAAACCGGAAGAAATTTACAGAGCATTGCTTGAAAGCTCTGTATTCGGAACAAGACGAATTCTTGAGCAGCTTGTGTCGGGCGGCATTGAAATTAATGAAATTATCGCTTGTGGAGGAATCGCACATAAAGATGAATTTATGATGCAGATGTTTGCGGACGTAACAAACCGTCCGATTCGCGTGTGCGCATCAACCCAGGCGCCGGCTCTTTCTTCGGCAATGTATGCGGCGGTGGCGGCAGGAAAGGCCCGTGGAGGTTACGATTCCATCGAAGAAGCCGTGGATGTTATGGCAAAGCTTTTGGACAAAACCTATTACCCAAATCCCGAAAACCACGCAATTTACAATAAGCTTTATGAACAATATCAAATCGTGCACGACACTTTTGGAATCCACAACAAAGTTATGAAGCGTTTGCGCGAAATTCGTGCAGAAGGAGTTTAATCATATGGCAGAGCATCTTTATACTATTGCAATCAACGAGCATTTCGGTGAGAAGTGCGGTTGCCCCGTCTGCTCACTGTACAGAATGCTGGAAAAGAACGAAATCGAGACTATTACAGGTGCCGCAATGATGGAGCCAAATGTTCGGATTCAGACAAACAAGGTAGGTTTTTGTTACGATCATTTCTCCATGATGCTGACCTACGGAAAACGTTTGCCTGTAGCATTGATCCTACAGTCGCATTTGGAGGAAATTCGGGATCGAATCAATCCTGTAAAACCCGATGCTACGGAAAAATACCTCAATTCTTTGGAGCATTCCTGCTATGTTTGCGATCGCATTGCGGACAAGATGGCAAGCGTGTATTCCAATATCGTCTATCTCTGGAAGAACGATGAGAAATTCCGTAAACTTTTTGCGGAACAGCCTCGTTTCTGTCTGCCGCATTACCGCGCCCTGCTTGCCGCATCAAAAGAATTGGGCAAGAAGGATCGGACAGCTTTTTGCGAAGCCCTCGGCAATATTACCGTGACCTCTCTTGAAACACTGAGCGGAGATATTGATTGGTTCTGCAAAAAATTCGACTACCGTTTTGCAAAAGAGGATTGGAAAAACAGCAAAGATGCCATTGAACGAACCGTTGAAGCCTTAACAACAAAGCTGCCTCAGAGAAACGGAGACGATATTTGAAATAATTATGAAGAGACTTGACATTCCGTCAGGAATCGGGTATAATAGAGCCATCAATAAAAAGTGAGGAGTCATCCCATATGTATCTTGATACTGTAAAATTGATTTTTTCTCAGCGCTATAATGTTGCGGTTGAAGACCTTTCTTCGGAAAGCCTCATCGCAGATGTCTGCACCGATTCTTTGGAAATTTTGGAGCTTCTGATGTATATCGAAGAAGAATTTTCCGTATCGGTTCCCGATGAAGTAGCTCAGGATCTGAAGACCTTGGGTGATATTGTTTCCTTTATGAATGATAATGTAGCGGAAGACGTTGTGTCTGAAATCTACGCAAAGCTTCAGGGTTAAACGCAAACCGCCGGACGAAAATTCCGGCGGTCTGATTTTGAAAGGATCTTCACTATGCGTGTTCTTGCCATTGATTACGGAATGTCCCGCACGGGGATTGCAACCTCGGACGGCCTGGGCCTAATCGCGTCTCCGTATAAGGTGCTCCCCTCCCGCAACTATGAAAAACTTCTTACTGCAGTCGGCGAAACCGTTGCTGAGGTGGCGCCCGATCGAGTCATTCTGGGTTATCCGGGCAGAACCGACGGTGCAAAAAGCGAAATGTGTCTTCGCGTGGAACGGTTTCGGGATGAATTGAAGAGCCGTTTCGGCTTTGAGGCGGAACTGGTGGATGAGAAATACACTACTGTTATCGCATCCCAGATGCTACACGCCGGGGGCATCAAAGCCAAAGACCAGCGCAAAAACATCGATGCCGCCGCCGCTGCGGTTCTGCTGCAGGGATATTTGGATTCCCATAAATAAACACAAAAAAACTCCTTCCGTAATATACTGGAATAGTCCCTGTGGAAGGAGCATTTTTATACATGAAAATCGTTCAAAAATACGGCGGATCCTCTTTGGCAGACAAGACCTGCGTCCAACGGGTTGCGAAGAGGGTACTTGCCGATTCTGTCGGAAATCAAGTATTGGTAGTAGTTTCTGCACAAGGTAAAACCACAGATGCGTTAACAGAAAAATATCGTGAACTTTCTTCCACGTTTCCTTCCCGTGAATCGGATGCCCTCCTGATTACGGGAGAACAAGCTTCGGCGGCGCTTTTGGCGGCAACGATTCGAGAACTCGGACACGACGCCATATCGTTAAACGCAGCACAGGTTCCGATTTTTGCAAGCGGAAGTTACGGAGCGGGGGAGATCTCATGTATCAAGACGGATAGAATCAAGAAGGAATGGGACCTGGGGAAAATTATCATTGTAACGGGCTTTCAAGGTATTGATTCTTTAGGAAACCTTGTCACGCTTGGGAGAGGAGGGTCGGATACTTCTGCCGTAGCCCTGGCGGCTGCATTACACGCAGACCGATGTATGATCTTTACTGATGTGGACGGTGTATATTCTACCGACCCTCGCAAAGAAAAAGATGCGCATAGGTTTTCCGATATTAAAACCGATAGCATGTTGCGATTTGCAGTCGCCGGTGCAAAGGTTCTTCATCCAAGAGCAACAGAACTGGCACTGCAATACCAAGTTCCTTTAGAGATTTTGTCCTCTTTTTCAAACGAAGAAGGAACTACGGTGTCTGAATCGGCACCCCCTCGGACAGGATTGACGTCACGCAAAGAAGGAGAACTTTCTTATGTTTCCGTCTTATTTGCAACACCGCCGTCGGCGCCGTTGCTAAATGAAATACTCAGTGTTTGTTGTGCCCTGTCCGATGAAATCCATTACGGCAGAGATTCTTTATGTGCCGGCTTTTCGATTAATGATTATAATACGGTGATGGCATCGCTGCACAAAATTCTTTTTCGGGAACAAAAAAAGAGCTGTACTTAGCGTACAGCTCTTTTCGATGAGACTCACAGATATTTTTTCAAACCGTCAGAAAGATCGTTGACATCGTGGCTGAGAGTGATGGTGATGTCAATGTTACGAATAACCTTCTCGACTTCGGTCAAGAATGCTTCCAACTGAGCGAGATCATCACCGCAAATCTTGGTGATGGAATCTACGAAGATGTTTGTAATATCATAGTTTGCAGACATCAAGCCGCAGAGAAAACCGAAGAAACGGTCATAAGTATTGATATCGTACTCTTCAGAGCTGATTAAGCGAATTTTATGACTGATGTCATAAATCAACTTTCTGCCTTTTTCAACGCAGACAACACAACCGTGATCGGCGGCGATAGCAGCGTTTGCATCGGCAATCAGAGTCTTGGTTTTGCCGGTTCCTTTGAGACCAACGATAAGTTTAATCATAGGGGACGTCCTCCTCTTTCTTTTAACTGATTCTATTATAGCACATTTTTTCTCGGATTGCAAGAGGTATTTTGAATTTTTTTGTCAAAAACAGAAAATTATTTCAATTTTGCCTCAAGTTCGGCTCTCATATCCTCGTAGCCGGGCTTTCCGAGAAGCGCAAACATATTTTTCTTGTACGCTTCCACGCCGGGCTGATCAAAGGGATTCACCCCAAGGAGGTAACCGGAAACGGCACAAGCCTTTTCATAGAAGTAAATTAAGTAACCGAGAGAATAAGCGGAAGCATCTTCCAACTCAAGCACAACAGAAGGAACCCCGCCGTCCATATGGGCAAGAGCAGTAGCCTGGAAGGCTTTCATGTTGACATCCTGCATAGCTTTTCCCGCAAGGAAGTTCAGTCCGTCCAAATTCTCGGGATCTTCACCAACCACAAGATCCTGCTTCGACTTGTTGACCCAAAGAACCGTTTCGTACATGGTACGCATGCCCTCCTGGAGATACTGTCCAAGAGAATGGAGATCGGTCGAGAAGATCATACTGGTGGGGAAGAGTCCCTTGTTGTCTTTGCCTTCGCTTTCGCCGAAGAGCTGTTTGATCCATTCGCCAAAGCACCAGAGATAGGGTTCATACCCAACGGTAACTTCAATGGAACGGCCTTTTCGGAGAAGAATGTTGCGGATTGCGGCAAATTCATAGCAAGGGTTCTTCTCCATATCGGGTTCCATAAATGCGGTCATTGCATCCTGAGCACCCTTCATGAGCGCGTCAATATCAATGCCTGCGGCAGCAATGGGGAGAAGTCCGACAGGGGTAAGAACAGAGAAGCGGCCGCCCACATCGTCGGGAATCACGAAGCATTCGTATCCTTCTCGATCCGCGAGAGATTTCAGAGTTCC
The DNA here is from genome assembly GCA_017623595.1 of Clostridia bacterium. Classification (GTDB taxonomy): domain Bacteria; phylum Bacillota; class Clostridia; order Oscillospirales; family UBA644; genus RGIG995. The sequence goes on along the minus strand of JAGAOU010000053.1, from coordinate 19,428 downwards.
GCGCGCCTTATCGGTGGTGGCATAAATGCGGCCCTTCGCCCCTTCTTTTCCGTATTTCTTTTCCAGATATTCCTTCATGACACGGAATGCAAGCGCGGGCTCCGTAGTGGTACCTGATTTGGAAATGACGTTCACACTGACGTCCTTTCCTTCACAGATCGAAAGAACCTCCTGCATGTGGGTGGAGGAGATGGAGTTGCCGATGAAATAAATCTCGGGAGTGCCGTCTCTCTTCAAATTGTTATACATGGGGGATTTTACAAATTCAATGGCAGCACGGGCACCGAGATAAGATCCTCCGATACCGATTACCAAAAGAACATCAGTGTCCTTTTTAATTTTTTCTGCAGCAGCCTTAATGCGTGCGAACTCCTCTTTGTCATAGTCGGCAGGCAGCTTGACCCAACCGAGGAAATCGTTTCCGGCACCGTTTTTCTCATTGATCATTTTGTCAGCAGCCGCAACAAAAGGCTTCATTCCGTTGTACTCTTTTTCGCCGATAAAGCCGTTGAGATACTGTTTGTTTACCTTCAGAACCATTCTGTTTCTCTCCATTCCTTCGTACAGGGTACGATGTTATAACAAAAAAATCAGTCGATGGAAAAATCCGAATGCTCAAATTTGGGCAACGTCGGACGACGACGAGGAACCCGCTTCAAAGAGCAATAAACGAATTTTTTACAATCGACCTTCGGAGGGATCAGCCCAAATTTTTTGCACAACACATTCCCGTCGCTGAGTACGGTTCCAAGGCTGCAATAATCGCAATTCGGTTCAATGTTTTTCCGAAACATGGGCTTCACCTTCTTTCAATGTAATTATAGCATAGTTCGGTTTAAAATGCAAGATATGTGTGCTAATTTTAAATTAAATTTTACTTTTATTAAAACTTTATTTACAAATCACTTCTTTTGTATTATAATATAGATAAATATTTAAGAAGGAATGAATTCCATGGTGGAACCGAAATACATTTCCGATGCGGAGCTCTTGTCCCAGTGGGACTACATGAAAAAAGTTTCCGCAATCAGTGCGGACTTTCAATCAATACAGGGAAGACCTCCGTCTGCATACACAAAGACCTTTGGTTGCCAGCAAAATGAAAATGACACCGAGCGCATCAACGGTATGTTGGAAGAAATGGGATACGTGTTCACAGACCGTCCCGAGAATGCGGACTTTATTTTGTTCAATACCTGTGCCGTCCGAGATCATGCGGAGCAAAAGGTTTACGGCACGGTCGGTTCTTTGGCCTCTGTGAAGAGAGCTCGGCCGGATACGGTGATTGCACTGTGCGGCTGTATGGTACAGCAACCCTCTGCCGCAGAAGAAATCCGCCGCAAATACCGTCACGTGAATCTGCTCTTCGGGCCGCATGCTCTATACCGTTTTCCCGAAAATCTTTACCGGGTTTTAATCGAGAAGACTCGAATCTTCGACAATGCACCTTCCGACGGCAATCTTACGGAGGGCTTGCCCGTTAAGCGGGAGGACAAAACCCGAGCTTGGGTATCGATCATGTCGGGATGCAACAATTTCTGTACTTATTGCATCGTGCCGCACGTCCGCGGCAGGGAACGCTCTCGGCTTCCCGAACAGATATTAAAAGAAGTCGCCTCCCTCATAAAACAAGGATACAAAGAAATAACACTGTTGGGACAAAACGTGAATTCTTATTGCAACGATTTAGACATTGGTTATGATTTTTCCGATTTGCTCAAAGAAATCGACGCAATGGAAGGCGATTTCACAATCCGATTCATGACATCGCATCCGAAGGATGCCTCGGAAAAACTGATCGATACCATCGCAAATTCCCGCCATATTTCGCGACACATCCACCTTCCCTTCCAATCCGGAAGCAACCGCATCCTGAAGCTGATGAATCGCAAATACACCAGAGAAGACTATCTGAATCTGATCTCCATGGCGAAAGAACGCATCAAGGGAGTTGTTTTTACCTCGGATGTAATTGTGGGATTCCCAACCGAAACCGAAGAGGATTTTCAGGATACCATGTCTTTAATTCGTGAAGTTGAATTTGACGGTTTATTTACATTCATCTATTCTCCCCGAACCGGCACCCCGGCAGCTACCATGGAGGGGCAGATAACAGATGAAATCAAGCATGACCGCTACAATCGCCTTTCCGCATTACAGGCAGAGCTTTCCACCCTTTCCAATCAAAAACTGGTGGGACAGGTTGTATCTGTCCTTGTAACGGGGCAAAATGATAAGGATCCGTCTCTTTGCGACGGAAGAACCGACACGAATAAGCTGGTCCATTTCCCGGGGAATTATCCTCAAGGAACTCAAGTGTCCGTCCGCATAGACCGTGCTTTGCACTGGGGCATGTACGGAACACTTGCAGATAAATAACATGTGTTATCAAATTTATTTCGATAAAAAATATCAGAAAGAGGTATAAAAATGACCGATCTTACCAAACTGGCCCATGAACTGGGCGAAGCTATTGAAGCTTGTGAAGAATTCAAAAAGTACAACGAAGCAAAAGCTCTGCAGGAAACCGATTCTGAACTGCAGATGTTTATCGGCGAATACAATCTTCGCCGCATGCAGCTGATGACTGAACTGCAGAAGGATTCCGCAGAACAGGATGAAAAGGCAATGAACACCATGCGTGATCAGATGAACGCCGCTTACGAAAAGGTTACAACCCATCCCGTAATGAAGCAGTTCTCCGAAGCCTCTGAAGCCCTGCAAGAGCTGGTAAACAGCGTATACCAGATCATCAATTTCCATGTCACAGGGGAAGAACCTCATTCTTGCGGCGGAAATTGCTCTTCTTGCGGCGGCTGCCACTAATCTTTGAATAGGAACGATAAAAGACATGCCTGATTTCATTACCGCACAGGGCGAAGTGATTCAAACCGAAAAGCTCTCGCCCATGATGCGACAGTATGTTGACCTGAAGCAGCAGTATAAGGATTGCATCCTTATGTACCGTCTCGGAGACTTTTATGAAGTGTTCTTCGACGATGCCCGCACCGTCAGCCGTGAGCTGGATCTGACCCTCACGGGGCGCGATTGCGGATTGGAGGAACGCGCCCCTATGTGCGGCGTTCCCTTCCACAGTGTCGACAACTATATTTCGCGCCTTGTGACAAAGGGATACAGTGTCACGATTTGCGAACAAAACAAAGCAGAGAACTCCAATGAAGTGCTGGGACGTAATGTAACACGTGTTATAACTCCCGGCACCGTTACAGAGCCCACCATGCTTGACGAAAAGAAGAATAACTATATCGTTGGCATTTGCGCAGAAGACGGAAAAGCCGCCTTTTGCTATGCGGATGTGACCACAGGTGATTTCTTTCTAACCGACGCATTCAAGCTCTCGGATTCCTCTCTGCTGTCTCATTTGTGCCGCTATTCTCCCAGAGAAGCATATCTGAATAAGGTGGCCTGCGATTCCCCCCTGATTCGGGAATATTTCTCGAAGCTCGGTCATTGCACCGTCAAAGAAGGGGAACCCGAAAGCTTCCGCCTAAAGGATTGCATCCGCCGTATTGAGCAACAGGTCGGAAAATCCTTGCGTGAGTTGGATCTACCTGACAACGATCTTATGATTAAGGCCGCAGGAAGCTTGCTTGACTATCTGCAGAAGACTCAGCTTTGCGACCTGTCGCACATGAAAAACCTCCGGTACAGCACCGACGGCGATCATATGGAGCTGGACTATTCCACGTGGAGGAATCTTGAGATCGTGGAAACCCTGCGCACCAAGGAACGCTATGGCTCCCTGCTCGGCGTTCTGGACAAGACCCGAACCGCAATGGGAGCTCGCCAACTTCGGAAATTCCTGGAAAAGCCTCTGTTGGACATCCCTTCCATTATGGCACGGCAGGATGCGGTCCGCATTCTGTTTGATGCCCATCTGGAGCGGACTGAGCTACGGGAATTACTGGTAAACGTCCGCGACGTGCAACGCCTCATGACAAAGATCGTCTATGACACTCTCAACCCCCGCGATATGCGCGCTCTTTGTGTCAGTTTTTCCGCATTTCCGGATATCAAGAGACTGCTTCAATCTCTGAATGCTCCCCTGCTGAATAAAATTCAGAACGAGCTGGATCCTCTGGACGATTTCTGTTCCATGATCGAATCGGCGCTTGTGGATGATCCACCCATGCTGATTCGCGAAGGAAAGATGATTCGCAAGGGGTATTGCGCAGAACTGGACGAACTGCGAGAGCTTCTGACCAACACAAAGCAGGTGCTTGCAAACATTGAGACCGCGGAAAAAGAGAAAACAGGCATCAAAAACCTAAAAATCGGATATAACAAAATCATCGGGTATTATCTTGAAGTTACAAAGTTGAACTCCCATTTGGTCCCCGAGCATTACATTCGCAAAGGCACCTTAGTGAATGCGGAGCGCTACATCACACCGGAGTTAAAGGAAATCGAATTAAAGCTGGCAAACGCAAACGAGCAGATCGTTCAAATCGAATACGATCTTTACACCGCATTGAAACGTAAACTGGCAGATGGGCTGGATCGCATCCGCCGTTCTGCGGAAGCCGTCGCTCTTTTGGATGCTCTTTTGTCTCTCGCCCATGTAGCTCTGAAGAATAATTACACCTGCCCCTATGTCAACGAAGGAGATGTCATCGAAATCCGTAACGGACGGCACCCTGTGGTAGAGTCCATGCTACGTGATGACATGTTCGTTCCCAACGACACTTATCTTGACCGTGCGGACCATAAGACTGCAATTATTACCGGACCGAATATGGCAGGTAAATCCACCTATATGCGTCAGGTAGCAATTATTATTCTTATGGCTCAGATCGGTTCCTTTGTCCCCGCATCCTCTGCTACCATCGGTGTTTGCGACCGCATCTTTACCCGCGTAGGCGCATCCGACGATCTTGCAATGGGACAATCCACCTTTATGGTTGAAATGACCGAGGTTGCATACATCGTTAAAAACGCCACAAAGAAAAGTCTTATGATTTTCGACGAAATCGGACGAGGAACCTCCACCTTTGACGGCATGAGCATCGCCCGTGCAGTTGTCGAATACGCAACAAAGAAAATCGGCGGAAAATCACTTTTTGCAACGCACTATCACGAACTGATTGCCTTGGAGCAAACACTTCCCGGTATTCGAAACTATAATATTGCCGCAAAAAAGAAGGGAAAGGATATTCTCTTCCTTCGCAAGATTGTGGAGGGCGGAACGGACGACAGTTACGGTGTCGAAGTCGCCCGTCTTGCAGGTGTACCGGAAGAGATTATTCGCCGTGCAGAGGTTATTTTGTCCGAACTGGAATCCCAACCAAAGCAAATCGTTGGCAATCCTCCTCCTGCAGAAGATCTTCAGATTTCTATGACCGCCGGCTATACGGACGAAATTATTCAAAAACTGAAGAAAATGGATGTCACACTTCTTACCCCCATTGAAGCCATGAATGAACTTTACCGCCTTGCAAAACAGGCAAAAGATATTGATTGATTTCACCGAAAGGATACCCAACATGCCCGAAATTCGTCTTCTTGATTCGTCGGTTGTCAACCTCATCGCAGCAGGTGAGGTTGTTGACCGTCCCGCATCCGCCGTAAAAGAAATGGTGGAAAACGCCATTGATGCGGGTGCGACGCAGATTTCCGTTGAAATCCGTCGGGGCGGGCTCGGCCTGATCCGCGTTTCCGACAACGGATGCGGAATGTCCGCCGAAAATGCCCGTCGGGCTTTTTTAAAGCACGCTACAAGCAAAATCCGAACGGAAGACGATTTGAATGCCATTGCAACGCTGGGGTTCCGAGGGGAAGCATTGGCAGCGGTTTCTGCCGTTTCCAAAATTACGCTGATCACAAAAGAGGCGGGACAGACAACGGGAACACGCTTTGAGGTTTTGGAAGGAAAGATTGAATCGGAAGAAGAATGCGGTTGCCCCGACGGGACAACCTTTACGGTGCAGGATCTGTTCTTCAATACCCCTGCCCGTTTGAAATTCATGAAGTCCGAGCCTGCTGAGGCAGGGGCGGTGCAAGCGGTAATGGAACGCCTGGCCCTTTCTCATCCCCGGATCGCTTTCCGTTTTACTTCCAACGGGTCCGAACGCTTTTTCACTCCCGGAAGGGGAGATCTGGTAGAAACTGTGTTTTCTGTTTTTGGCAAGGAGTTTGCTGAGATGTCCATCATAGCAGACAATACTGTCGGCGATATCCGCGTTCATGGACTTGTAGGAAAACCCGTTTATTCCAAGGCAAACCGTAACCGTCAGATCTTTTTTCTTAACGGCCGATATGTACGCTCCGCCGTATTAACCACGGGACTTGAAAATTCCTATCAAAACAAGATGCTGATCGGTCGCGTTCCTGTCTGTGTTCTTTTTGTTGAGATGCCCCCGTCTACCGTAGATGTCAATGTCCATCCGGGAAAACTTGAAGTCAAATTTGCAGACGAAAACGCCGTTGCATATGCGGTGCGCAAAGCGACCGAAGCGGCTCTCTGCGGAGATAACGGCATTGTTGAGATCAAAATGGAAAAACCCTCCGTAGTTCAACCCCCGGTTTCTCCTGTAAAAGCAACGGTTACAAAGCTTCCCAAAGAAGAGCCTGTCCGTCCCGTAAAACCGTTAACGCCTCCGATAAAATCGGAAACAATAAAAGAAGCACAAAAAGCCCCCGTTCCCCCAAAGGCCGAAGTTGCAAAACCGAAAGCAGTTATAATACCCCCTATATCCGAGCCGCCGCAAAAAACAGTTCTTTCGGAAAAATCCGGCTGGACAATTTCCGCACCAAAATCAAAAGATACGACACCTGCCACAATTGTTTTTCATGATATTATTCCCACTGTGCAGGCAACGCCCAAAACCCTCGCACACATTCCTATGCCCACAGCGAAGACTCAAGAGCCTAAAATTGAACCGAAACATGTTATTGAAAAGGAAGCGGAGCAACCCGTTGTTTGTGAAGAACCAATGTTGTTCCGCTCGGAAGAGGCATTCCGCATTGTTGGAGAGGCTTTCAATTGTTACATTTTGGTCGAAAAAGGGGAAGAGATTCTCTTCATCGACAAACATGCCCTGCATGAACGCATGAATTTTGAGCGTCTTCGCAAGAGCGATATTCCGTCGCAAACCCTTTTACATCCCATTGTAATTCATTTGGGCATTCAGGAAAACCGAACGCTCACAGAGCATGCGGATGTACTTTCCCGTTTTGGGTTCATTTTGGAATCCTTTGGCGACGATCTTTTGATTCGCGAAATTCCGTCTCTAATTGACGCAGAGCATGCAGAGCCCCTTCTGCAACAATTTGCGGATGCTTTGTCGCTGGGGCGGGATGATTCTTTGATGGATCGTTTTTACTATGATCTGGCATGTAAGGCATCCATCCGTTCCGGAAGCAAAACAACACGTCTGGAATTGGAGGGCCTGGTTGCAGAGTATTTCCGTAGAGAATCAGAGCTCCAATATTGTCCACACGGGCGCCCCATCGTATTTTCCTTGTCGAAAAAGTCTGTTGAAAAGCAATTTAAACGATTGAAATGAGTAGTGTATGAAACCGCTTGTTGTTGTCATTGTCGGTCCCACCGCATCGGGAAAAACAAGTTTATCCATCGAACTGGCAAAGCGATTCGACGGAGAAATTGTATCTGCCGATTCCATGCAAATTTATAAAAAAATGAACATCGGCACTGCAAAGCCCTCCGAGGAAGAACGCTGCGGGATTCCTCATCACATGCTTGATTTTCTGGAGCCAACGGAAGAATATACGCTTAAGCAATACCTTACCGATGCGAATGCTTGTATTCAAGACATACTTTCCCGCAATAAGCTTCCGATTATGGTGGGGGGGACAGGACTTTATGTGACGTCGTTCCTACAGAATCTGACGCTCAGCGAAGAGTCTTGCGATGAGGAATATCGCGCATCGCTGGAAACTGAGTTTGACACAATTGGCGGAGAAGAAATGCTGAAGCGCCTTGCTGTAATTGACCCGGAATTGGCATCCAGGCTCTTTCCGAAGGACCGCAAACGCATTCTTCGTGGCTTTGAGGTCTTTCACAATACAGGCATCACTCAAAGCGAACAAAACCGTCTGTCAATGAAGAATGAAAGTCCCTATGAGTTTCTCGTTTTTGGATTGACTGCTGAAAATCGCGATTATTTATATGACCGAATCAATCGCCGCGTTCTGAACATGCTTCACGATGGACTTTTGGATGAGATCCGGGGTTTAGATTTGAAAAACTGCTCAAAAACGGCGCGACAAGCCATCGGATACCGCCAGTTTGAACCATATTTTTCCGGAGAATGTTCCTTAAACGAAGCGGTGGAGCGTGTCCAAAAAGAGAGCAGAAATTACGCAAAGCGTCAGTTGACCTGGTTTCGTCGTGACAAAAATATCATTTGGCATCAAATAGACCGGGAAAATATCGACAATATTATGAACTCTTGTACAGAACGTATAGCCAAACACAAGGAAATGTGCTATAATAATGCATAGTGGCTTATACCTATTTAACACAACACAAGTTCATCACCGAAAGGAGACCGTCATGACCGAAGAAATCCGTGAAGAAGAAAAAAATCTTCGCCCCGGCAATATCCAGGATGTTTTTCTGAACAATGCACGAAAAAATCGTTCCCCTATTATCGTGTACCTGATCAGCGGCTTTCAGATGCGCGGAATTGTCAAAAGCTTTGACAATTACGTAATTCTTCTGGAATCCGAAGGAAAACAGAGTATGATTTACAAGCATGCCGTCTCCACTATTTCCCCCCTCTGATTATGAAAACAAAAATCAGTACCGTTTTTTTCTGGGTTCTGGTGGCGGTTATCTTGATTTATCTTGCTATCAGTATCATGCCCTCTGTTTTCACCACCGAAAGTATTCAGGTTGAAACCGCAGATCCCATTACTTATCAGGACACCTTGAATGTTCAAGGAATTGCATTGCGGGATGAAATTCTGATTTCGGCAAAGGGAGCACCCACATCCGTCGACTACAAAGTCAATGACGGGGATCGAGTTTCCATCGGCGATACGGTTGCGGTTTACAATGACGGAAGCATTTCCACATCGGATCGCATGGCGGTAGAGATTATCGACCGAAAGATCAGCCTTCTCAATGAAAGTATTTCTGCCACATCCCAGTATGATTTGAAAACCCTTGACGCGCGCACAAAGGACGCCATCACCGACTTCTTGAATTCCTCTTCGGAACAGGATCTTTCTGTTGCCAGAGATAGTTCCACTGCTGTTTTATCCTATCTGATTAAACGAAATATCAAAGCGGAAGGGGACAAGAGTTACTATCGGCAGATTCTTAAAAACTGCGAAGAAGAACGCAGTTCAATTCTCAGTGGATCTTCGGCAAAACAATCCACAGTCAGCGCGTCCCGTGCCGGATATTTTTCCTCTAAGTTTGACGGCTACGAATCGATTACCTACGAATTCTGGTTGAAGAATGCAGGTGAATTAACCCCCAATTCGATCCAATCTCTGTTAAATACTCCTGCAGAGGCTCGTCCCCAGAATTATGTGGGGAAGCTTCAGCACTTTTCCGACTGGCGGTTCTTATGCACCATTCCCGAGGAAAAGGCTGATCTGTTCAAGGTGGGTTCTTCGTGGACTCTCAGTTTTGAAACCGCCGCTTACGGCAAAAAAACTGTTTCCATGACCGTTGCTGAGATTTCGAACTCATCCGACGGTAAGGTTGCGCTTGCGTTCAAATGCTCCTTTTTTGATAAAGCAATATATTCTCTGCGTATTTGCGACGCACAAATTGTGCTTAAATCCTATTCCGGCTTCCGTGTTCGCAAGGATTCGATCCGTGTTTCCGAAGGTGAGAACGGTGTCTATGTCCTCTCGGGCGCGAAATTGATTTTCAAGCCGATCACCGTCCTTTATCTGAGTGATGATAGCGGTTTTGCCGTTGTTGCACCGGCAGTCAAAGATTCCTTCCGAACGTTGATTATGAATGATTCCGTTGTGATCGGTGGGAAAGACATTTATGATGGAAAGGTTGTAAACATCAATTGATGATTGAACAAAATTATACCCGTATTCGCAGTGAAATCGACCAAATTACACAAGAAAACGGCATTGGCCAAAAGGTTACAATCGTTGCCGTGACGAAAAACCAACCCATTGAGGTTATCCCGAAGCTTGCAGCACTTGGCGTAACGAATTTTGCCGAAAATCGTGTTGTTGCTTTGGAAGAACGGGCAGCGCTGATGCAAGGGACTCGCCATTTGATCGGGCATCTGCAAACAAATAAAGTAAAAAAAGCAATTGCTTGTGCCGATCTGATTCACTCCGTGGATTCTTTGCATCTTGCAAAAGAAATTGATCGTTGCGCTGGCTTGATAGGGAAGACCGTAGATATTCTCATTCAGGTCAACATTGCAAAAGAGCCTCAAAAATTCGGCGTTCACGAAGAAGATCTGGACAAATTGCTCCGGGATGCGGCTCAACTCCAAAACCTTCGAATTCGCGGATTGATGGCGATTATGCCAATCGAAACACAGGATTGCTTTTATAGCAAAATGTACGATTTATATCGAAATTATGCGGAAAACAAGCCGTATAATATATCTATGGACATTCTGTCCATGGGAATGAGTAATGATTATGCTACAGCCGTTCGGTTCGGTGCCACAATGGTACGAATCGGCACCGCGCTGTACACATAACAGAAAGGACAAGCATTATGGGACTTTTTGACCGTTTTGCCCCTCGTGATGAGGATGAAGAACTGGATTTGGAAGAACAGAACGAAGAACAGAAAGATTCGGTGAAGCCTGCTTCTGCAAAGCCCAAAAAACAGTTTGTGCTCTTCCGCCCCAACGATCCTTCCCACGAACAGCTTTTTACCATTGCGGATCATTTAATGAACCGTGAGTCGGTGATTCTCAATTTGGAGCTCATCGCAAAGGACTCGCGCCATTTTGTTGATTTTCTCAGCGGTGTTGCTTATGCACTGCAGGGCCAAACCAAAAAAATTGCGTCACACACCTTCCTCTTTACCCCCGGAGGTGTGGAAGTAGAGGGCGACATTGCCGCCACTTTGGAACCCGAACTTAAATTCTGAAAACAAAACGATGAATATAAGGAGATAATGTTATGATTACACCTAAGGAAATCGAAACAAAACAATTTACCAGCACCAAAGGCGGCGGATACAAAGGCGATGAAGTCGACCAATTTCTCGATGAAATTCTGGTTGATTATACCCGTCTTCTCGAAGAGCGCAATGCATTGAAAAACAAGGTCAATCTTTTGACCGAAAAACTCAACGCCATTGCTTCGGCACCTGCTCCCGCACCTGCACCCGAGCCCGCTCCCGCTCCGGAACCGGCTCCTGTGGTGGCTCCCGTGGTGATCAACCACGCTCCTTCCGAAGAAATGGAAGCTGCCCGCAAAAAGGCGCAGCGTCTTGTTTCCGATGCGGAAGATTATGCCAAGAAACTGATTGAAACCGCTCAGTATGAGGCAAACCGTCAGAATGCTGTTACCCAAAAGCTGACTGCTGAAATCGAAGCCTTCAAAAATTCTCTGTTGGATACCTATTCTTCTCACATTAAAATGGTGGAAGCTATCCCCAACATGAAGTTTGAAGATATTAAGATTGGCTCCGAAACTCTTGATATTCTGAACCAGTCCTTTAACGATGCACCTGCTGCGGAAGAGACTGTTACTGAGCCCGTGGTGGAAGCTGCGGAAGAAGAATTTGAGATTCCCACCCGCAAGGAAACTCCTGTAAAGGAAGATGCTCCCGTTGTAACCGAAGAGGATATCTTTGAAGCCGCAAAAAGCACCAAACGTGCTTCCAAGGGACTGGAAGATCTCTTTGATGAAGAAGAACTGAAGAACAAGAAAAAGGAAACCAAGAAAAAGAAGAAGAAGCTCTTCTTCCGCGATGAAGACGATGACGATGATGACGACTTCTTCGACGACGATGACGAATAAGCGAACCTTTCTTGAGTGGATCGGTTATGCATTGATGATTTTTTGCATCGTGGGGCTGGATCAGTTTACAAAGTATTTGTCCCTGACAGATCTTCGCCCCATCGATGTCTTTGATCTGTGGCCCGGCGTGTTTCGCTTAAATTACGAGGAGAACACAGGTGCAGCGTTTAGCATGCTCTCAGGACACACCTGGATCTTCATTGTTCTGACCGTTCTGCTTTGTTCCTTCCTTGTTTATTTGCTGTCTAAAGGCTCGGTTCATTCTGCCATCGGACGGATTGCATTGGTGTTCGTTTTGGCGGGCGGAATCGGAAATTTGATCGATCGCATCTTTCGCGGGTTTGTTGTCGACATGTTCGACTTTTACCTCATTGATTTTGCAGTCTTCAATGTGGCAGATGTTTTCGTCTGCTGCGGATGCGGTTTGTTTATCCTTGCCTTTATTGTCTCCAAAGGAGAGATTTTAGACTGATGATCGAATGGAGTCTGTCAGTCCCGCAGGATGTTACTCCTGTACGGATTGATAAATATCTTTCAATCGCTATGACAGATGCTGCCGAGCAGGTATATTCCCGCTCGGCAATTTCGGTTTTGCTGGAGGATGGAAAGGTTCTTTTGAACGGAAAAACGGCAGGGAAGAGCGATAAAGTCCGCGGGGGAGACCGAATTGCAATAACAGTTCCCGATCCGCAGCCCTTGGAAGCAATTCCCCAGGAAATACCTTTGGATATTGTTTACGAAGATGCGCATCTCCTGGTTGTAAATAAGCCGCAAGGCATGGTGGTGCATCCTGCCGCAGGAAACCCGGACGGAACCTTGGTAAACGCACTGCTCGCACACTGTAAAGATTCCTTGTCCGGAATTAACGGGGTGCTTCGCCCCGGCATCGTGCATCGTATAGACAAGGACACCTCAGGGCTTTTGATTGTAGCGAAAACCAACGATTCCCACCTTGGTTTAGCAGAACAAATCAAAGAACATTCCTTTTTGAGAGAATATGAAGCCGTTGTTATCGGTCATTTGAAACAACCGACAGGAACCGTGAATGCACCGATCGGACGAGATCCGAAGGATCGGAAACGAATGGCAATCATATCGATCAATTCCAAGCCGGCCGTAACACATTACGAGGTTCTGGAAGAATTCCAAGGCTATTCTCATGTGAAATTCCGTCTGGAAACCGGAAGAACACATCAAATTCGTGTGCACATGTCTTCTTTGGGCCATGCAATTGTTGGAGATCCTGTTTATGCGCCGAAAAATGCAGAAACATTCCAACTAAATGGCCAATGCCTTCATGCGAAAAAAATTGGATTCATCCACCCGATTACAAAGGAACACCTGGTATTCGATTCAGCGCTCCCTGCGCATTTCAATGATCTGCTCAGAAAATTACGGAATAAAAATCAATGACACTTTCAAAACCTGAAAGTGTCATTTTTCATATTTATGCTATTTTGTCGGACCGGATTTCTTATCCGAAATCGAGATTTTTTGCATAGACTCCAGAATCTGACTGTCCTTAATATGCGTGTAAATTTCGGTTGTCCCGAGGTTTGCATGGCCTAAAATTTCTTGAAGGACACGAACATCAACCCCGGTCTGATACATCAGAGTCGCAGAGGTGTGCCGCAATTTATGTACAGAAAACACGGACGTATCAATTCCGCAACGCTCCATAAATTCATGAACCATGGTCTGAACCATACGTTGCGAGATTCGTTTGCCCTTTTGACTGACAAAGAGGGCTTCCGGCTCTGTTATCTTAAAGGTATATTTTTTTCGCTCGTCTGCATATTCCCGAAGTGCTGAAAGACATGCATCGTTCAGATAAAGAATTCGTTCCTTGTTTCCCTTGCCGATCACACGCATTTCTCGCTCGTTAATACTGGTCAAATTAAGGCCGACAAGTTCCGAAAGACGTATGCCGCAATTCAGAAAGATCGTGATCATTGCAAGGTTTCTGGCCTTAAAACGACCGTCAATCGCCTTCAGTAACTCATAGCTTTGACGGAAGGTCAAATACTGCGGCAAGCGTTTCTGAATTTTTGGTAAATGTAAATCCAATGACGGATTTTCTTCAATAAGCTTTTGTGTTTTCAAATGCTTATAAAGCCCACGAATACTGGAGATCTTCCGCATACGGGAGCGGGGAGAAACATTTTGATCACTCTGTAAATACGCAAGATACTCATAAAGGCGTCCCAGAGTAATTTCTTTAAACTGTTCTATAGTAAAATCCGAAGCATCCACAGTTTCAAAGGTTTCCGCATCAACGTCACCCGCTTTTAGATAGCGAAAAAACTTGCGAAGATCCAGATAATACTCATGAACGGTCAAAGGGGAGAGGGACCGCACAACCTGCAGATTAACGATATAATCAACGCAGTAAGGCGGGATATCCGTAATTTGTTCGCGCTTCATGTATGTTGGCTTCATCGTGCGACTCCTTTCTTTTCTGATACCATTGTACCATAAATAGCGCCCAATGTCAAGTGATTTATAAAAGATAAATAATTGTGTCTTTTTTGTGAAATGCTTTCGTTGCCGGACAGTAAACCATAATTCAGCATTAGACTGTACAAGATAAATTCCTTACGACGTTGTGAATTCAGTTTGAACTGGATTTTAATATTTTCTCAAAAGTCTGTGAATAGAGTATCAGAGAAAAACTGTCATCAAAAGCACGATCAAGCATAACCGACCGGCAAACAAACTAACCAAGTTTGATATTATAAGCAATCAAATACAATCACCGGAATATAAATACAAAATACATTACAAACAAATAATAAACGAATAACAATCGTGGTACGTAAGGTAACAACCGAAATAAATTTCTTTTTATTTAATCCAAAACGATGGCAGGATCGACAAAACAAAAATTAAAGGAAAAATAAAACAGATAAACACATCATTACAAAAAACAAATCTTATACAAATACAAACATAAAATCTAATCACAACAACGCTAACAATACAAGGTAAAGTAGACCATCGGACAAACCGTAACGAAAAAAGATATAAAGCGACTTTTGTATTGTTCGTTCTCCTCTTTATTGCGCAAAATATTCATTTTGCGCAATTATGTGTTGCGAAAAAAGAAGGAGAAATCCCCTTCTTCTCTTGTTCTGGTTCACACAAAAAAAAGAAAGCGACCGTTTTCCAGTCGCTTTCCGATTGTATCAACCTTCAAGATCTTTGATATTCTTTGCAACGTTGTGTTGAATGGGATCCCATTTTACCTTCTTAAACAATGCTGCAATTGCAATAGGAATGTAGGTCAGCATGAAGATTGGGAATGTAAACAGATAAAGTATCTTCTTACCTGTGGGACAATCGATTTTCTTCCATTCGGTGATAGTTGTAATCAAGCCCATGACAAACATCGTCAGGTACGTGTTAAAAACAGTGATACCCAGAGATGAAAGCGTTAATCCTACCAGACTGCTCGCCATAGGAGTACACAACGCATAAATAAGGACGACAACGTTAGCAAGCAAGCATCCTAATGAGATAAACAGTGCGGGAAAAACCGTCATAGTCAGATCAAAGCAAGCAAAGCTGCAATTAAACAACCAGTTCTTGAGAAGCCCTCTTCCATACTTCCCGAACACTTGGTAAAATCCTTTCGCCCAGCGCATACGCTGTTTCCAGGATTGAGCAAAGGTTTCGGGCTGTTCATCAAAAAATTCCGCATTCGCATAACCGATCTTGCGTCCGGCCACGGCGCAGTCGACTGAGAACTCAATATCTTCCGTCAACAAGGTATAATGCCAACCGCCATTTTCTTTAAAGACCTGTGTATTGACCAAAAATCCGGTACCGGACACGGCACAGTTGGTATCGAGAAGCATGCGGGAATTATTCAGGTATTTGCTTTCACGCAGGAACCAAAGGCTGTATCCCGCTGTCAGCCAGTTTGTACCGTAGTTTTTACTGTTGCGATAACTTGTAACAACGGGATATCCTTCGTCAAAAACCTTATTCATTTCTGTAACATAGTTTTTGGATAGAAGATTGTCCGCATCGAAAACAAAAATACCTTCAATCTTTTCATCACCAAAATCACGATCAATATTCTTCAGACCAAAATCCAAAGCATATCCCTTACCGACCAGTTCTTTATTGTTACGTTCATAAACAACTGCACCGGCATTTCTTGCAACTTCTGCAGTATTGTCTGTACAATTATCCGCAACAACAAAAATATGAATCAGCTCCGAAGGATAGTCCTGACGACGAATACTATCGATTAATTGGGCAATCACCGCAGATTCATTGCGTGCTGCAATCAGAAATGCAAATTTATGTTGCTTGCTCTCCCCTGTTGACTTCTTTTTCCTCTTACAAAAAAAGGCAGCCAAAACATACAAAACCTGATAGGAATAGAGCAACATAAAAAGAATAAATATAAAAGAATTGAAACTGCTGATAAAATACTGTATCGCGCCCAAGGGAGTCCATCCTCTCTGCAACAATGCACAATAAACCAATTATAATTTTACCATATTATTATACATTATTCTTTTGTTAGATCTGTGTCACCTTTGTAACCACAAGTCGACGAATCCCCTTCGAATTCCTTAAAGTTTGCATTTTACAAACAAAGTTGACAATATTTTGTCACCAATCGTTCGACTCCGACTCTGCCGTCGGAATAGCAGAATAGTATTCCATCGAAGGCATTACATGCCATTGAGACAGAAGGTTGTAATACAAATCTTTCGCAGTACGGTTTTCAGAAGATATCTTTTTCGCGGAAATCAGCAAATTTTTCGGCGTGTCAATGGGAGAGCAAAACTCAACACAGCGAACTTTGTATCCCTCCGATTCCAGCTTCAGCGCACGTAAGCCGTCGGTGATAATATCGTTCAATCTGGTTCGGAACACCCCATGACCGGTAATCGGCTCAAATTCCTCGATCTTGTACTGTTCAATCAGTTCTTTGTGACAACAAGGGACACAGATAATACTTTCCGCTTTATGACGCAAAGCATAGCCAAGAGCCATGTCGGTTGCGGTATCACATGCGTGAAGAGAAACAACAACATCGGGATGGAAATCACTTTCATAGGTCCGCAGATCCTCACAAATAAACTCCATGTTGGTATAGCCCAGGTCTGCCGCAATCTTCTTGCTCGCTTCAATAACTTTTGGAGAGATATCAATCCCGACAAAGTGAGCGCGAATTCGTTTTTCTTCCCAAAGAAAATAATTCAAAACAAAGGAAAGATAAGATTTTCCGCAGGCACAGTCCACAACAGTGATATCGTTCTTTCCGTCAAACAAATCCGAGACCAGTGACAGAATATGATTTGTTTGATTGTACTTACGAATCATATCATTACGAAGTTTTCCATCCTTATCGCAATATCCTAAGGCGGTCATTAGCTTAGATGCTTTACGAAGATCGATCTGATACTCCTTTTTGGAGGCCTGAGGCGCAATAACTTCATTGGCCTCTTCCCTCTTCAAAATCTTTACGTTGCGACCGTCTGCCTGCAACTCCGTTGTCAAGCCACGTTCTTTGTAACGAACAACAGCAGAATCATACTTCAAAAGATCTTCAAGAAGATAGTTCAGTCCCTCTGATAGATCATTTGCTGCACGCTTTCCGGAAAAAGAATATTCAAACCCGGAGTCGATCTTCCGGAGGGTTCCGGAATATGTTTTGCGCCCCGAAACGAAGTCAAAAGACACTTCTGCAAAATATTCCGATGCAGACTTATAACGTTCTGCAAAACCGCCGAAAAACAACTGAATTTTTCCTTTTTGCTGCTGATTCATACAACCCCACCATCATTCATAAAAAAGTTTTATACAACAAAAAAACCCTTGAATTTCAAGGGTTTTTGGAGCTGATGATCGGGATCGAACCGACGACCTCGTCCTTACCAAGGACGCACTCTACCGACTGAGCTACATCAGCGACTGCCTGACTATTATAGCAAAAAATCCCCCAGATGTCAAGGGGGTCGGGAGATTTTTTGCATTTTCGTCACAATTTATTTTTTTACGGAAAGTTTTGCTGCTTTCAACGTATTTTTCATCAACATGGTGATCGTCATCGGACCGACGCCACCGGGAACGGGAGTCAAATAGCCGGCAACGGGCTCAACAGATGAAAAATCCACATCTCCCACAAGCTTACCCTCTTCATTGCGGTTCATGCCTACGTCAACCACCGTCGCACCGGGCTTAATCATATCTCCCGTAATCAATCCTGCACGTCCGACGGCCGACACAAGAATATCCGCATTGCGAGTAAAATCTGCCAAATTCGGAGTTTTGGAATGACAGACCGTCACCGTTCCATTCTCCTTCAAAAGAAGCATTGCCTGAGGTTTTCCGACAATATTGCTTCGTCCGACCACAACACAGTTCTTCCCTTCCACAGAAACGCCCGCTTCATGAATCAGCTCCATAACACCGGCGGGAGTACAGGGCAGAAATTCAAAATCGCCGATCATAATCTTCCCTACATTATAAGGGTGGAACGCGTCCACATCCTTATTTGGATCAATATGATCAATAATATTTTTAAAATCCAATCCTTTGGGAAGGGGTGCCTGAATCAGAATTCCGTGAATCTTCGCAGAGCGGTTCAGTGTGTCCACCAAATCAAGAATTTCTTCTTCGCTAATCGTCGCAGGAAGATTATACTGCTCATGATAAAAGCCGATTTCTTCACAAGCCTTGGTCTTATTTCTTACATATACTTTGGAAGCGGGATCTTCCCCAACCAGGACAACCGCCAAGCCGGGAGTGATCCCGGCCTTCTTCAGTTCATCGGTTTCAAGCTTCAGTTCTGCTCTGATTTTTGCGGCTAAGGCAGTTCCGCTGATAATCTCAGCCATCGACTTCATCCTCCGTACCCAATGCTACATCCTCTTCCTTGTCCAACGGAAACTGCTCCCCTTCGGTCAGCTGCTGCGGAGCGGCATCTCCGTCAAGAGCAGAGCCGCTGAACAGAGGCTGATAAACAGGCTTATAACGGGCAGCACGCTTTTCCGCACGCTTCTTTGCGTTTTCCCGAGCCTTGCCTTGAAACTTCTCCAAAAGGTTGCGACGGGAAAGCACAAACAGCACAATACCCGCAACAAACGCAACAATAGCAACCACCTGAGAAACACGGATGCTTCCCACGGTCAGACTATCGGTACGCAAGCCTTCAATGAATGCTCGACCAAGGCCATACCAAGCGGTATACAGGAAAAAGGCCTCGCCGTGGTGCTTCTTCCATTTTTTCACAAAAATCAGAAGAAGAACAAACCCGATCACGTTCCACAAAAATTCATAGAAAAAAGTAGGATGATAAGGGCCTTTTCCATTAATGGTCATGCCCCAGGGAAGATCTGTTACCCCGCCGTGAGCTTCACCATTGATAAAATTACCCCAACGACCGATGGACTGTCCGATCAAAAAACCAAAGGAAGCAATATCAAACAAGGCGAACATATTCACCTTTTTCAC
>JAGAOU010000052.1 GCA_017623595.1 Clostridia bacterium | reverse complement strand
ACAAACCGTCTTTTTGTATTCCAAACAGCGAAAGTCATTGCGATGTTTTTCAATTCGCAAAAAAAAGAAACAATCTGTCACTCTCAATTTGGTGTCGCAGATTGTTTTCAGTCCATTCTTTTCTGAGCCTAAAAATACAGTAATCAGATCACTTAATAAATGCACATTATTTTTCCTCCGTACCCACATCCGTCAGAATTCCCGCAACCTCACGGTAGGGCATACTGAATCTCTGACTCAGGTAACGGGTAGAGGCAGCCAGCTCACCGTCAGGACCTCCTAATTCCGTTAAGTGATGATTACTGGTAGAACACTTTCACCCTTTTTTCGGGGCGGTAGAAGATGACTTTTTCTACTGACGTTCGAAGCGCTTCGTTTTTTAGTTCGGGGGGGACTGCGGGGCTTTCTAACATTTCTACAAGCTCCGTCAGGGTTTGTGCGTATTCATCCAAAGATATCCCTGATGACTTCTGCAATGCTTTCTGCTGCTCTGATTCGATATCTTTGATCCTTGCTTCGATCTTCTGCTTTGTGGTTTTGTATTCCTCTAAGGTGTCAACGCCGTCCTGGTATGCCAGCTTGGCACGTTCCAGTTTGGTTCTTTCGCTGTTAAGCAGTTTTTCATAGTCAATCGAAAGCACTTCGGTTGGCTGCTTCTTTATATCCGGCTTCAGTGTAAACTGCATGGATTTGATATCTGCTTTGATTTGCTCGATCACAAGGCGGTCAATGTACTCTATTTTGATATTATGAGACACAGTACATTTTCCCTTCGCATAGAAGTTGCATTGAAGGGAAGCGCCGCCTGCGGTTGAATACACCAATGTTGCGCCGCAATTGGAGCACTTTACAATGCCTCTCAGCATATAGTTATTCTTTTGTGCTGTTGTCTTTGCTTTGTATGGGTATTTCTTTTCATCCAATCGAAGCAGCTCCTGTGTTTTATTCCATGTTTCCTCTGAGATCAGTGGTTCATGGGTGGATTTAACGACAATATCGGTGGAATCTCCGAATTTTCGTTTTGACGATGTGCGGTTATGGGGATTCCAGCGAACATAGCCGAGATAGACGGGGTTATTGAGAATATAATCTATATTGCGGTGGTCGAGGATATTACCGTTTTGGTTGCGGACATTGAGATCGCGCAAACGTATTGAGATCTGACGTTTGGTGATCCCGTTTGTGTACCAGTCAAAAATCTGACGCACCCATTTCCCGGATTCTTCATCGGGAAAGTATTCACCGTCTTTCATTTTATATCCGAAGGGGGCATGAGTATTGGGGAGCCCTCTTGTTGCCCGTTCGGTCATACCTCGACGGACTTCATCGGACAATCGGATGAGGTAATACTCGTCCATCCACTCGATGATACGTTCGATCAGACCGCCGAAGGGGTTGTCCTGGATTGGCTCGGAAATAGAGACCACATCCACGCCGTTCTTTTTGAGCATAGATTTATAGACAATAGATTCCTCCTGGTTACGGGCAAAACGGGAGAATTTCCACACAAGGATAACGGTGAAGGGAGGATTCTTTTGTTTTGCCAGGGCGATCATATCATTGAACTGCTTCCGTTTCTTGACGGATTTTGCAGAGATACCGTCGTCATAGAATACCAGCTCATCGGGGAGGGAAAGATCGTTTCGGGCGCAGTAGTCCCGGATCAGCTTCAACTGGGAATCGGGGGAGAATTCGTCCTGCCGTTCGTCCGATACTCGGAGGTATGCTGCTGCGGTTTTCATGGGTGGCTCCTTTCAAAAAAATCCCCCTTGCGGGGGTGGGGGTTAGGTGTCATCGCGTTTTGGAAACCCGTTGGAATAAGATGGGAAACGTTTTTTTATAATTTTTATT
>JAGAOU010000051.1 GCA_017623595.1 Clostridia bacterium | reverse complement strand
GAGGATACGCGGCGGCCGTCGCGCAGGGCAATTCCCTCAATTCCCTCTTGGGGAGCGCCCCTGAAGCGTGTTGCCGTTGCCTCGGACAAATTGTTGCATTTTAAACTCATATATCGGAGGTAACACACGATGAAAAAATTAGTTCTCTTTTTGCTTCTTGCCACCCTGCTCTGCAGCCCGGGTTTGGTTGGTTTTGCCTCGGAATCCTCTTACGAAGAATATATGTCCAAAGAGCGTTCATTGAGTGATATTTCTCCCACTGATTACTGCAAACAGTGGGTAAGTAATCCTTTTGTAATGCGCGAAGGGGTGATCAGCGATTTTCAACAAGAATATGCCGGCATAAATATCAAGGTGGGAAATGTCTATCAAGAACGTATTGTCGACGGAAAGACGCAGCTTGTGTGCCTTGCGGAAGGAAATTTTGAAAATCAAAATTCCAGCGGGAAGTACATGTATCTTTCGACCGGCAGTACAATTCAACAGTTGGATTTGACTACTTTGAAATCAACCGTTGTCTACACGGGAGAACATCCGATTGATGAACTTTGTGTTTTTGAGGATATAATTTATTTTACCTCTGCGGGAAGTATCTATCGCTATTATGCTCCGGACGGCAGTTCGGAATTGTTGTATACCGTTGAATCTTTACGTGGTTTTAGTCCTCTTTCGAACTATATAATCAGACTTAGTGAAGACAATCCCGATTATTGGGAAGCGGTTGCGGCTTCCGGAGTAAAGGAAGGTGAATTATTGAAGGATCGGGAAGCATTCTCAAAATGGATGAATGAAAAGTTTGGACTTCAAACCAGCCCCGAGAGTAAACCGTTTCTATATTGTGATGTTGAAAATATCTTGATGGTTTGTGGCGTTTCTCGTGCGAAACTCTCATGGTATAATACAAAAACAAAAGAATTGTATACTTCAAGCAAAGAAGCGAAGGCGGTTGCTCCAATTGCGTTTGCGGAGACGTCTGATGAGTCTCTCTTTGAAGATCTCATGCTGCAGATTCCGAGCTATGCACATACCGGGGAAAAGGAAAGTATTTTAACCGTTTCTACAGGGGATATAATTAACCAATCAACGAGTTCCATTTTCTTTTACGGTCTGCAACGTGACGGACTGATCCCAAAAACTGTGGAACCGTTTAATGCGCCTCCCACGAAAGAGCAGCTTGCGGCGTGTCCGAAGGTTTCGGCCGCAGACATAGAGAAAACCTTTACGCGACTTTTTGGCCCCGATGCCGTAGCGCGTTTTTGCGGGAAGGATTCTTACTCAACGCGCGGCCACCTTATTTTGACCCGCCTGGAAGATGGTTCTTATGCGTATTATGATTATTCCTTTGGTGGCGGTGATGGCCCCGGGGCGTGGACGAACTATGTTCGCTCCGAAACCGTAGGTGAAGACATTGTTTTGTATGCAACATTTGCGTATGGGACTCTGGGCGGTTATGACTCTTGTTGGATCAGCGAAACTGTGGATGACGGGGGAAAGGCGCTTTTGTCGGTTCCGAAGGAAAATTTGGAAAAAAGAGCGGCCGACCCGTTCAAGATGCTGAAGACCGGCGCTTTTGACGAATATCTCCCGATTTATAAGCACACATTTAAACCCAACGGAGATGGGACATATTATTGGGCACACACTGAGTTGGATACGGC
This sequence comes from Clostridia bacterium, assembly GCA_017623595.1. Classification (GTDB taxonomy): domain Bacteria; phylum Bacillota; class Clostridia; order Oscillospirales; family UBA644; genus RGIG995. Next base: position 43,117 of record JAGAOU010000051.1, on the reverse strand, counting down.
CGGAAAGGAAATTCCCCTCTCTTTGATTGAGGAAGAGGAGCAATACTTGCATTCTCTTGTGACAACTGTTCCCAAAGAAGCCTACCGCGGCTCCGTAACCACTCCGAATTATCAGTCCCATTCAAAGTTGACTTCTTCCCAGTTGTACGAAGATAAATTGTACATCAGTGAATCCTATGCGGAATGGACGGTTGAGGGGACATCTCTCACCCTGTATTCTCCCCGCGGAAACAAGGCAAATGCCGACAAGCAGATCGTTTTGGGTACTTGGGAAAACGTCTCGCCCGACAAGAACCAGGCATCCATTGAAGGACTTATCCGAGACGAAAAATTCGTCCAATACTATACAAATTATCGGCACACCTTTGTGAAAAATGCGTATGGATCCTATTCTTGGGTTGAGACGATTGTAAATCGGTATGGGGAAACGATGCCCGTCGCTTTAACGGGCGGTTCCTCGAATAGTAACACCGATTCTACTGCCAGCACCACATACACCGCCACCGATGTTTCTACGGGAACGGTTACCGATGCGGTTCCTGATGTGTCGACGGGCACCGCCACCGATGTGGTGCAGCAGGAGGAAAGCTCTTCTGCGGTGTGGATTGTGGTTGCTGTCGTCGTCGTGGCCGCCGTTGCCGTAGGAGCCGTTCTCCTTTGGAACAAGAAAAAATAAAACCTCCTTCTGATGATTGCCCCCGAACCTCGGTTCGGGGGCTACTTGTTTCAAAAAATTTAAAGACCGGCGTTTTTGTGCTCTTGACTTTTTCCTTTTTGGGTGCTATAATAAAATCATAAGACGCCTTGTTTTTGGCTCAATTCTATAAAGAAATGTTCTTTCATAGGAGGTTGTTGCTGTGAATTTTGATGCGCTTTCTGCTTATCTTGACACCCTTGCGCGGGCGGATATCAAACAGTTTGTTTGTTGCGTTGCGCAGAATCATGAGGTGTTGTACAGCAAGGCTGTGGGGCATTTTGACCATGCTTGCACCGTGCCTGCGGATCTGAACGGGATCTATCTTCTGTATTCCGTGACCAAGGTGCTCACCTGCACTGCCGCATTGCGGCTGATGGAGGAGGGAAGGATTGGGTTGGATGATCCCGTTTCCAAATATCTTCCCGCATATAAGAATCTGACAGTGCGTACCGAGGCGGGGATTGTCCCTTCGGAAACTCCCATGACGGTGCGGCACTGTTTTCTGATGGAGTCCGGATACGGTGCGCGGTTGAATCCCGATATTGTGGCGGCTGTGGAAGCCTGCCGTGCCCGTAATCCCGAGGCAGGGACCGTGGAGATTGTCTCTGCTTTTGCCGATACGCCCCTGGAATTTGTGCCCGGAACCCATTATAAGTACGGCCTTTCCCACGATATTCTTGCCGCCGTTGTGGAGGTGGCCTCGGGGATGACTTTCGGCGAATATCTGAAGAAGAATATTTTTGATCCCCTTGAGATGACCGATTTTACCTTCCGCCTTTCGCCTGAGCAGGAGCCGCGTCTCTGTCATATGTTCCGCTATGATTCGTTGCTCAACCGTTCGACTCCCATTCCCATGCCAAACGTTCAACCCTACGGCACGAATTTTGAAAGCGGCGGATCGGGATTGTACGGCTCGCCTATGCAGTATCTCCGCTTTGCCGATGCTTTGGCTTGCGGCGGCGTTGCGGATAACGGCTATCGGGTGCTGCGCGCGGAATCTATTGCCATGGCGCAGAAGAATCTTCTTTCGGATGTTCCCTTGGGTGAATTCCGTAAATCTCCCCGCAAATACGGGTACGGATGGGGGCTTTGCGGGCGTGTGCATATGGATTCTGCCATTTCTCTGTCTCGCTCTCCCGAGGGAGAATTCGGGTGGGACAGTGCGGCGGCGTCTTATGTGTTGATGGACACCAAGAATAAGCTTTCCATTTATTGTGCCATGCAGACACGGGAATGTACCTATGCCTACGAGAAAATTCATCCCCATGTCCGTGATCTGGTCTACGATCTGCTGAAGCTCTGATTCTGTTTCAAAAAATTCAATTATTAAGGTACCTTACTATCTTGACATTCCAAAAAGAATGTGCTATAATGAAAATGTAAGGTACCTTAGTTTTTTTGAAAGGAGAGGCAAGGATGGACGATATTACGTTATGGAAGGAATTTCGCCGTTTTCGGATCAACGAGCACCGCGGACCTGCCAAGGGTACGCCGCCTCAGTGGGGGCGAGGCTATTACCTTGTGCTGGAGTGCCTGAACGAAGGAGAAGGAAAGACTCAGCGGGAGATTGCGGAGCATGCCGAGATTCGGGCGCAGACCTTATCGGAGGCGCTGGTCGGTATGGAGGAGAGGGGCTTGATTGAACGTGTTGCCGATCCTAAGGATCGTCGCGCGGTGCGGGTGTATATCACCCCCAAAGGGATTCGGTTTCGTGAGGAGCGGGAGATTGCTATGCGCAGAAAGGCCGAAGAGCTGTTTCGCCCTCTGTCCGAAGAAGAAAAGCAGACCCTGTTTGATATTTTGCGAAAATTAACTACCGCACAACGAGAGGAGGAATAAGCATGCCCCCCGGAGGACGTATGCCCTATGAATACAAAAAGGTGGAACCACCCAAGAATTTTAAAGATCTGTTTCGTTTTCTGAAAGAGGTTCTCGGAGGATTTTTCACACGGTTCTTTTATGTGGTCAAGCTGGTTTGGAAGTCGGGAAAATGGATTCTGTTTTTGCTTTCGTTTATCGCTCTTTTCCAGGGTGTGACTCCTATTATTGGGTCCTTGATTTCCAAAAATATTCTTAATGCGTTGCAGGAAGTGATCCGCTTGGGATCTCTGCCCGAATCGGATTTCTGGTCCTCGTCGGTGTTTTATTTGCTGATTTTTCTCTTTTCCTATCGGATGCTTCTGCGGATTGTCAACAACGTCAGCAGTGCCTTAAACCGCATCGCAGGGGAAAAGGTTGTGCAGCAGGTTAAACTGGAAATTATGACCAAGTCCAAGAATCTGGACCTGGCCTCCTTTGACGATCCTGCGTTCTATGAACGGATGGAAAACGCCAACCGAGAAGCGGGACACCGCCCCTTGACCATTCTTTCTGAGACCTTCGGTATTGTCAGTACGGTCATTGAATTTATCAGTTATCTTTTGGTTCTGATTTCTGCCCCCGGGCTGGGATGGTCTGCTCCTGTTGTGGTGGCAGTGGCTCTTCCCTCTGCTATTGTGAATTACATTTACCGTAACAAGCATTTCCGTTATATGCGTTGGCGATCCAAGGAACGGCGGCAGATGAACTATTACTCCAATCTGCTGGTGGATAAGGATAAGGTCAAGGAGGTTCGTATGTTCGATCTGGCCGATACCTTTATCGGACGCTATCTGAGTGTGTTTCGCACCTATTACGACGGTCTGCGGCGGCTGATTGTGCATGAGAGTATTCTGCATATCGCCATTGGCGCCGTGGCTTGTCTGACCAATTTTACCTTCTACGTGCTCATTGCCCGACAGGTATTTACGGGTGAGATTATGATCGGCGACTATACCCTCTTTACGGGGGCGATTATGTCGGTTTCCAATTGTGTAACGGCGCTGATCAACAAGTCCGGTTCTATCTACGAAGGGACTCTGTTTATTGATAATCTGATCGCCTTTATGGAAGAGCCCTGCGCCCTTGCGGAGCATAAGGGAGAAGGGCTTATTGTTCCTCGCAATCAGGGACATCGCATAGAATTCCGCCATGTGTTCTTCCGTTATCCCGGTACCGAGCGCTATGTTCTTAACGATCTGAATTTTGTGATTGAGCCCGGGCAGACGTTGGTTCTGGTGGGCTTGAACGGCACAGGAAAAACCACGCTTCTCAAACTTCTTACCCGTCTGTACGATCCCACGGAGGGTGAGATTCTGCTGGACGGCAAGAATCTGAAGGATTATGATTTGAAGAGTCTGTACCGTATGTTTGGCATTATTTTCCAGGATTTCGGAAAATATGCGGAAACGGTGGAGGAAAACATCCGTTTCGGTGATATTCACCGCAATGCGGAATTCTCCGCAGTTGAAGAGGCGGCGGTGCAGTCTGCGGCGAAGGAATATATCGACGCTCTTCCCGATGGATTCAATACCCCGTTGATGCGTATTTTTGAAAAGAACGGCATAGAGCTTTCCATCGGTCAATGGCAGAAGCTTTCCATTGCCCGCGCCTTCTATTCCGATTCCGATGTGCTGATTCTCGATGAGCCTACCGCATCCCTTGACCCCATGGCGGAGCAGGAGATTTTCAATCAGTTCGATCGTCTGCGGGAGGATAAGACCACTATCTTTGTTTCTCACCGTCTGTCCAGTGCAACCGTTGCCGATACGGTGTTAGTGCTGGAAAACGGATGTATGGAAGAGATCGGAAACCATGAAGAGCTGATGGCGCGGAAGGGAAAATATTATCAGCTTTTCTCCACTCAAGCCGAGCGCTACCTGTCCCACGGACGAGAAGAAACGGAGGGGAGGCATCCCCGTCCGCCCCGCAGATTCCACGAGGATGGAGAGGAGAGACGTCCGCCTCGCAGATTCCACGAGGATGGAGAAGAGAGACGTCCGCCTCGCAGATTCCACGAGGATGGAGAAGAGAGACGTCCGCCTCGAAGACCTCATGAAAACGGCGAAGAATAGGGAGCAAAAAGAAATGTTGGAAGAAATGAAAGAACGGGTTCTTTTGGCCAATTTGGCCTTAAAGGAACAAAAATTGATCACACTCACTTGGGGAAACGTGTCCGAAATTGATCGGGAATCGGGCCTTGTGATCATCAAGCCATCGGGAGTTCCCTATGAACGAATGAAGACCTCGGATCTGGTGATTGTGGATCTGAGTGGGAAGAAAGTGGAGGGAGACCTGAATCCCTCCTCCGATCTGGATACTCATCTGGAGCTGTACCGTCGCTTTCCCTCCATCGGAGGGGTCACCCACACCCATTCCCGTTGGGCAACGATTTTTGCCCAATGCGGACGCTCCATTCCCGCCCTCGGTACGACCCATGCCGACGGATTTTACGGTGCCGTTCCCTGCACTCGTAAGCTGACGGCAGAGGAGATCGCAGGAAATTACGAGTTGAATACGGGGAAGGTGATTGCGGAACTCTTTACCGATGAAACCGCCGCCGCAATTCCCGCCGCTTTGGTTCATTCTCACGGTCCTTTTACTTGGGGTAAGAACGCCGCTAAGTCGGTGGAAAATTCCATTGTGCTGGAGGAGGTTGCCATGATGGCATGGCATACGCTGATGATGAACCCCGATGCGGCCATTCAGCAGGAGCTTCTGGACAAGCATTACTTCCGCAAGCACGGTGCAAACGCCACCTACGGACAGAAGGAATAAAATAATTCTCCCTTAAACCAAAACGGTTTAGGGGAGATTTTTTATATTTCTTGTGTTGCTCCGTAAAAAATAAGATTCAATATGTCTTTTACGAATTTTTTTCCGTATGAAATATAAACCGAATTGGGGTATGATTCGGCGAATTTTTTTAGGTTTTATTTACGTGTCCGAAAAATATAAAAAATGTCATGTATTTTCTATTGCCTTTTTGGGGCAAATCCGTTATAATAGAGACATGATATACGAAGGAGCGATGTTATGAAAATTCTTGCCAATGAATTTATCTTACCCTTCCGTGAGGGCCGGCAATGCCATGCTTCCCATTTTGTGACCTTGGGGGAAGGGGAGGTCTTTTGCGTATATTTTTATGGGAGTAAGGAGGGCAACGATGATGTGTGCATCTACGGCTCCAAGCGTACCCCCGACGGCCGTTGGTCTGCGCCCCGTCTGCTCTCCGAGGAAGACGGCCTGCCCCATTGGAATCCCGTCCTCTTCCGCCGCAAGGACGGTGCGGTGGTTCTGTTCTATAAGGTGGGCAAGACCATTGCGAACTGGTATACCAAATGCCGCATTTCCTATGACAATTGCGAAACCTGGGGAGATTCCTTCGAAATGATTCCCAACGATACTACGGGCGGCCGCGGTCCCGTGCGCAATAAGGCAATTTATCTGTCCGACGGGTCGATTCTTGCCCCCGGGTCTACGGAGCAGGGGCGTTGGAAGTGCTTCTTTGACCGTTCGACGGATGAAGGAAAAACCTGGACGCGGAGCCGAGATCTGTGCATCCTGCCCGAGGAGGACTTGAAGGGAATCATTCAGCCCACTCTTTGGCAGAGTGCAGAAGGGGTGCACGCGTTGCTTCGCTCCACCGAGGGGAAAATTTACCGCACAGACTCCCCCGATGGGGTGGAGTGGTGCGATCCCTATCCTACGGACATGTCCAACAACAACAGCGGCATTGACCTGGTGGCGCTCCCCGACGGGCGGCTGATTCTCTGCTGTAATCCCGTTTCGGGCAACTGGGCAAGTCGTACCCCTCTGTCTCTGTTCGAATCGCGTGACAACGGAAAAACCTTTACGCTTCTTTCTCATTTGGTGACGATGGAGGGTAAATACGCCTACCCCGCCCTGCGTTACGAGGAAGGGAAACTGCATATCACCTATACTTGGAATCGCAAAACCCTGCAGTATTTCTGCCTGGAGTTGTGAGAAAGGAAAAAAGTATGAATCAGTATGTGATCGGTACCGATTACGGCACATTGTCCGCCCGCACGGTGCTTGTGGAGGTCTCTTCGGGAAATACGGTGGCGGAGGCTGTGTTCCCCTATCCCCATGCCGTTATGGATGAGGCCTTGCCCTGCGGAAAAAAACTGCCGCCCCATTATGCCCTGCAGCATCCCTCGGATTACACCGAAGCGCTGCGGGTGACGATTCCGCAGGTTTTGGCTGCGGGGAAGGTGCGTCCTGATCAGGTGGTCGGGATGGGGGTGGATTTCACCGCCTGTACTTTGATTCCTTTGGATCAAAAGGGGGATCCCCTTTGCTTTTCTCCCGAGTATGAAAGCAATCCCCATGCCTATGTCAAGCTTTGGAAGCATCATGCCGCCCAGCGGGAGGCCGATGAGATCAATGCTCTTGCGGCGAAACGGGGAGAGCCTTGGTTGAACCGATACGGGCGCAAGATTTCCTGCGAATGGGCTCTGCCGAAAATTTTGCAGGTTTTGCGGGAGGATCCTGCGTTATATGAAAACACCGCCCGTTTTTCCGAGGCCGCCGATTGGTTGTCCTTGGTTTTGACGGGGGAAGAAACCCACAGTGCCGCCTTTGCGGGTTACAAAGCTCTTTGGAGTGACAAGGACGGCTATCCCTCCAACGACTTTTTTGCGGCACTGGATCCCCGCCTTTCGGGGATTGTGGGCACAAAACTGTCCGAAAACGTGTTGGGAATGGGGCAGTTGGCAGGAACCCTTTCCGTCGAAGGGGCCGCACTGACCGGACTTACGGAGGGAACTGCGGTCGCCGTGCCTGCCATTGACGCTCACGCCGCCATGCCCGCCCTGAATCTGACGGGATCGGGAGATCTGATGGTTATTGTTGGTACCTCCGCCTGTCATCTGGTCAACGGAGATTCTGAGGTTACTGTGGAAGGAACCTGCGGCTATGTCAAGGATGGAGTGATCCCGGGAATTTATACCTACGAGGCAGGTCAGGCAGGGGTGGGAGATATCTTTGACTGGTTTGTTAAAAGTGGCTTGCCCGCCGCCTATTATGAAGAGGCGGCGGCGCGGAAGATGAATCTTCATGCCCTTTTGCGGGAGAAGGCCCAAGGACTGTTGCCCGGCCAAAGCGGACTGCTTGCGCTGGATTGGCTCAGCGGAAACCGCAGTACTCTGGTGGATTCCGATTTGACGGGAATGATTCTGGGGATGAACCTGCAGACCAAGCCCGAGGAAATCTATCGCGCGTGGATTGAATCCACGGCATACGGATTGCGGATTATCGTGGATCAGTACGAAAGAAGCGGGGTTCCCGTGAAGAGTATCTGCGCCGCAGGGGGAATTGCGCTGAAGGATCCCATGATGATGCAGATCTATGCGGATGTGTTGCACCGTTCCATTCATATTGCAGGGACTACCCAGGCGGCGGCCTTGGGAAGCGCCATCTATGCTGCAGTTGCCGCAGGGGTTTATGACGATGTTCCATCGGCGGCCAAGGCCCTTTCGGCTTCCTGTGTGAAGACCTATGAGCCCAACGCCGAAAAAGGTGTGGTTTACGACGCTCTTTACCGAGAATACGCCACTCTTTATGACTACTTCGGACGGGAAAATTCGGTCATGAAAACCCTTGGTGCCTTGCGCAAATCCGCATCGGAGAATTGAAAATAGGATAATACCGAGCCTCCCCAAGCGGGGAGGCTCATCTCAATCTGTCGAAAAAGTCAATAGAAAGGGTGTTCTTTCTTTTTCCAGAGGAAAAAAGAACCGAAGAAAAAAACTCTTTGTGTCCCGACGGATTATATCCGTCGGAGATTCTTTATATAATAAATGCATTACAGGGTACCGCCCAAAGGCGGCACCCCTCATAAAACGCATGAAATCATTGATTTTTAACGTATTTATGTTTCCTTTTGTTCTATCCTCTTCGTCTACTTCCCGCCCGAGGAAGGGGAAAGGGGATCGATGCGCGGCGTGTTGTGGGAAGGGGTTCTCTTCCCACAACACGTGACCCCCGAAATTTCGTCGTACGGGCATGTGGCGGAAGTTTAGGGTTCATTTTTTTATCGGAGCTTGCTGTTCCTTGTACTCCCGCGGGGTGATTCCGAAATGCTTCTTAAAATTGCGGTTGAAACTTCGCAGGGAGGTGTAGCCGCTTTCCATGGCGCAGTACAGGCAGGTTTCTTCCGCATCTGTCAACAGATAGGCCGCATAGCTCAGGCGCCGCATATTGATATATTCATTATAAGTCATGCCCATCTTTTTCTTGAAAAAGCGGGAAAGATATTCGGGATTGTAGCCAATGGCGGCGGCAAGAGCATTTAAGGTGCAATCGGTTTTGAAGTTTCCTTCCACATGGGATAGAATTTTGAACAAAAGCTCCTGTTTATCGTTTTCTACCGTATGGTAAGAAACGGTTGTGTCAAACAGAGAACAGACCGTATATAGAATTCCTTTGATTTCGTATTTCGAACTCTTTGGCGTCAGGGCTTTCAAAGCGCTGTTGATGTGATCCGGGAGAATTATCCGATTTTGCGAGGGCAATTTTCCCGCCTTTTCGGCAGAAAAAGTCTGGATAATCCGCGGGGAAAAGATAAAAAGCGTATGGGCAGAATGATGGGAGGACAGAGCGTGAAGTTGATGGGGAAAAATCAGGGCTGCATCTCCCTTTTTTAACGTGCAGGACGAGGAGTCCACGCAGACGGTCATCTCTCCGTCCTCCACCAAGATCAACTCGAAACTTCGGTGCAGATGCAACGGATAGGAAAAATTCTCTCCGCGTTCCTTTTTGAAATAGTCCGATGTTCCCATGTGCTCTGTCTGATAAAACATAAGTCCCCCTCCATAAAAGTCAGATTTTGTCTATATATTATACACTATTTAACGAGACTTGTCAAGATGTTTTCGGTATAATAGATGTAGGAGGTGGTCTTATGAAGTATTATATCGGTGTCGATCTCGGCACTTCGTCCTGCAAACTTCTTCTGCGCGATGCGGAGGGTACGGTTTTGCGTACTGTTACGAGGACCTATTCGGTCAGCTATCCCCATCCCGGATGGTCGGAACAGAATCCCGAAGATTGGTGGGAAGCCTTTGTCTCGGGGATTCAATCCCTTCTTGCGGGGTTTGATGCCCATGCGGTTTGCGGCATCGGCGTGGCGGGACAGATGCATGGACTTGTTATTCTTGATTCGGCCGACCGGGTAATTCGTCCCGTGATTCTTTGGAATGATGGCCGCACAAGCAAGGAAAGCGATTATTTGAATACCGTTGTGGGCAAAGAGCGTCTTTCTGCTATGACCGCAAATATTTCTTTTGCGGGGTTTACCGCCCCTAAGCTTCTCTGGATTCGGGAAAATGAGCCGGAAAACTTCGCAAAAATCCATAAAATCATGCTCCCGAAGGACTATATCAACTATCGCTTGACCGGGGTCCATGCCTGCGATTATTCCGATGCATCGGGGATGCTTCTGCTGGACGTGGAGCATCGGAAATGGTCCGAAGAAATGCTTGAAATCTGCGGAGTTTCCATGGATCGGATGCCAAAGCTTTTTGAGAGTTATCAACCCATAGGCACCCTTTTGCCCGAGATTGCGTCTCGGTTGGGCATTCCTGCCGACACGATGGTTGCCGCAGGGGCAGGGGACAATGCGGGGGCTGCCGTGGGAACCGGTACGGTGGGCGAGGGACGTTGCAATATTTCTCTTGGTACCTCCGGGACGGTATTTATTTCTTCCGAATCCTTCCGTTTGGATGCGAACAATGCCCTTCATGCCTTCTGTCATGGGGACGGGACCTATCATTTGATGGGGTGCATTCTTTCTGCCGCATCCTGCAACCAATGGTTCTGTGATTCGATTTTGCAATCCACCGATTATGCGACACTGCAACGTCAAATCGAAGGTTCTGCCCTCGGACGAGGAGACGTGTTCTTCCTTCCCTATCTCATGGGTGAGCGCAGTCCCTATAACGATACCGATGCCACGGGTGTCTTTGTGGGGCTTCGTCCCACCGTCACGCGGGAGGAGATGCTTCTGGCGGTGCTGGAAGGGGTCTGCTTTGCTATTCGGGACAATGTGGAAATTGCAAGGAAGCTGGGCGTTAGCCTGCAATACAGCACGGTCAGCGGCGGAGGTGCAAAATCGCCTCTTTGGATGAAAATTCTTGCCAATGTTCTGAATCTTGAGCTTCGGATTCCTGCCACGGAGGAAGGTCCCTCTCTGGGTGGGGCAATTCTTGCACAGGCCGCCTGTCACGGGGGAAAAATTACAGAAAACGCGGAGCCTCCCATCAAGGCAGTGATTGTTCCCGAGGAAACACTGGTTGCCCTTTATGAGCGAAAATACCGTCGTTATACGAAAATTTACCCTTGTATGAAAGAGCTGTTTCGGGAGTTGAAGGAGGATAGCTGACCGTCCGTGAAAAGTCTTCCCGCGTATTGCGGAAAACCGGATTTTTTTCTATAAAAAAGGGAGTTTTACACTTTACAAGCGACAAAAAATGTGCTATAATGGTCTCAAGCGAAGTGTCGTTCTGCGGCGGAAGGAGACGATTGTTATGAAGGATATTGTGAAGTACGGTGTGATCGGCCTGGGGCGGGGTGCGGATGTTGCGGTGACGGGCATCGGAAATCCCCATGCAAAACTGGTTGCAGCCTGCGATTACAATCCCGAAATCATGGCAAAGGCAAAGGAAACCTTTGAAAAGGCGGGCTGTTCGGATTGCCAATACTTCGAGGATTTTGATCAGATGCTTAACACCGACATTGATGCTGTGATCATTGCCACCGAGGCTATCAAGCACGTTCCCTTTGTAATTCGTGCCATGGAAGCGGGAAAGCATGTACTCTGTGAAATTCCCTCGGTCAATTCTTTGGAAGAGGCAAAGGCGCTGAAGCAGGCGGTGAAGAGCCATCCCGAGCTGATTTATATGGCAGGAGAAAACTGTTGCTACTGGGCCTTTATTGAGGAATGGAAAAAAATGCACGAAAAGGGCGAGTTCGGGGAGATCGTTTATGCGGAGGCTGAATACCTCCACGCCCTGGATCCCGACAAATTTGCCCCCGACAATTATCCGAAAAATCACTGGCGAACCTTTCAGCCTGCTATACACTATCTGACTCATGAGCTGGGGCCTTTGTTGTATCTGATGAATGATTACTGCGTCAGCGTGTCCTGTATGGAGCCCGAGATTTCCTACAATCCCTACACCCCCGGTCGGAAGGAGTGCGGCATTGCCATTCTGAAAACTGCAAAGGGGGCGGTGATCCGCATCTTTATCAGCTTTGGTGCTTATACTCACTTTGATCACAATTATCGTGTCTGCGGCACCCGCGGAACGGTGGAGACCGATCGCCTTGTGGGGGTGAATAATGCTGTTTCGTACGCAAATCTTTACAGTGTCCCCGGTTCCTTCAAGGAAAAGATCAAAATTCCCGTGACTACCCGCTACCCCGAAGAGGAGGACGGATCCCACGGCGGCGCGGACAAAAAGATGCTGGCCGATTTCATCGAGTGTGTCCGTGCAAACAGAGCTCCCAAGCTGGATGTGGATTTTGCCATCCGCATGAGTCTGCCCGGCATTATTGCGCACCGTTCGGCGGAGCAGGGGGGTGCACTTTTGGAGATTCCGCAGATTTAATTGTTTTGGGGAGAATATTATGACAACAAAGGAAAAAATGCAGTCGGGAGAGTTATACTGCTGTGCCGACGAAGAGATTATGAAGGAGCAGATGCTCTGTCTGGAAAAGCTTTATGATTATAACCATACCCGTCCCTCGGAAGGGGAGATGCGGGAAAAAATGCTGAAGGACATGTTTGCCGAGATGGGAGAGGGGTGCTATATTGAGCCGCCTCTGCACGCCAATTGGGGCGGAAAGCATTGCCATTTCGGAAACAATGTTTATGCAAACTTTAATCTGACCCTGGTGGACGATACTCATATTTATGTGGGTGATTCCACCATGCTGGGCCCCAATGTGGTTCTGGCTACGGCGGGACATCCCATCCTGCCCGAACTGCGGGAACAGGTGTATCAATACAATATTCCCGTCCGTATCGGACGTAACTGTTGGTTGGGGGCAGGGGTGATCGTGCTTCCCGGTGTCACCGTCGGTGATAATTCGGTGATCGGTGCGGGGAGCGTTGTGACCAAGGATATTCCCCCCAATGTGGTGGCGGTGGGCAATCCCTGTCGTGTGCTTCGTCCCATCTCGGATCGGGATCGGGAGTATTATTTCAAGGATCGTAAAATCAAATCGAAAGAATAATCGGGAGGAAACAGCCATGCGTGCCATTCGCAAGGAGCAATTGGATTTTTTGGATTGGGAGTTCGGTGCTTTCTTTCATTTTGGAATTCGTACCTTTTATGAGGGACATAAGGATTGGGATGGGAAGGAAATGCCTCTGTCCGGTTTTGCGCCCACGGAGCTGGATTGCGAGCAATGGATCCGCACGGTGAAGGCTGCAGGGGCGAACTATGCCATACTCGTCTGTAAGCACCATGACGGGTTTGCCAACTGGCCTTCGAAATACACCGAATATTCGGTGAAAAACACCCCTTGGAAAAACGGAACGGGGGATGTGGTGAGGGAATTTACCGATGCCTGCCGTAAATACGGTGTGAAGGTGGGGTTGTACTATTCCCCTGCCCAGTTCGGATCGGTGAAAATGGAGCCCAAGGAGTATGACGATTATTTTGTCAATCAGATTTCAGAGCTTCTGACTGATTACGGAAAAATCGATTATCTTTGGTTTGACGGCTGCGGCAGCGAAAATCACAAATACGACGAGCCACGCATTATTCGAACCATCCGCACGCTTCAGCCTGAGATTCTCATTTTCAATATGTGGGATCCCGATACCCGTTGGGTGGGAAATGAGTCGGGAATGGTGCCCATGCCAAACCGAAACACGGTGGATTGTCTGAATTTTTCCGTGCAGACCGAGCGAAAGGACGCCTTGAAGGAAAAACGCTTTCTTCCCGGGGAATGTGATTGCCGCATTCGTCTGAAGAATTGGTTTTACAGCGACAGAGATCTGCACACATTGAAAAGCACGGATGAGCTGATGGGGTTGTATTATTTCTCCGTGGGGCGGGGCGCAAATCTTCTTTTGAACATCGGTCCCGACCGCCGCGGGCTTCTCCCCGACGAGGATACAAAACGGCTTCTGGAATTCGGAGAACGGATTCGCTCCCTCTATGCTTCCAATCGGGAGGCACAGGTGGAAAGAACCGAAACAGGGTATACTCTGTCCTTTGCGGAGCCGACTCTCATCAATCATCTGATTCTGGAGGAGGAGATGACATCGGGCGAACACATCACGTCCTTCCGCATCCTGATTCATCCCTATTCCTACGGAAAGCCTATCTGTATTTATCAAAGCTCTACGGTGGGGCACAAGCACATTGCCACCTTCCCCACGGCGTTTACCCAAAAAATCGAGGTGGAGATTCTCTCCGAAGATGCTCCTCACAAAATGAAGTGCATTTCCGTCTACTATTTGCAATAAAATGAAATCATCAAGAAGAGAGGTATCTGCATATGAATAATATTCCAAAGGTCAAAATCGGCATTGTAGCGGTCAGTCGGGATTGCTTCCCCGAGACATTGTCTACCAATAGACGGCGCGCATTGGCAGAGGCTTATGCGACTAAGTACGGCGCTGAGGATATTTATGAATGCCCCATCTGCATTGTGGAAAGTGAGATCCATATGATGCAGGCCTTAGAAGATCTGAAGCAGGCGGGATGCAATGCCCTTGCGGTGTTTTTGGGGAACTTCGGTCCCGAAATCTCCGAAACCCTTCTGGCAAAGCATTTTGACGGCCCAAAGATGTTCCTTGCCGCCGCGGAGGAACGTGGCAACGATCTGATTCAGGGCCGTGGGGATGCCTTCTGCGGTATGCTGAACGCAAGCTATAATCTGAGTCTGCGCAACGTGCGGGCTTATATCCCCGAATATCCCGTAGGCACCGCCGAGGAATGTGCGGATATGATCCACGATTTTGTTCCCATTGCCCGCGCCATTTTGGGCTTGCGGGAACTGAAAATTATCACCTTTGGTCCCCGTCCTCTGAACTTTTTGGCCTGCAATGCTCCCATAAAGCCCCTTTTTGATCTCGGGGTGGAGATTGAGGAAAACTCGGAGTTGGATCTGTTTGAGGCCTTCCATAAGCATGCAAATGACAGTCGCATTCCTGCTTTGGTGCAGGAAATGGAGGCCGAGCTGGGGGCAGGCAATAAACAGCCTCAGGTTTTGCACAAGCTGGCTCAATATGAACTGACCCTGAAGGATTGGGTGCGAGACCATAAGGGGTATCGCAAATATGTGGCTATTGCGGGGAAGTGCTGGCCCGCTTTTCAGACCCAGTTTGGGTTTGTGCCCTGCTACGTCAACAGTCGTCTGACCGCACAGGGAATACCCGTGTCTTGCGAGGTGGATATTTACGGTGCGCTCAGCGAATTTATCGGCACCGCCGTCAGCCAAGAGTCCGTGACGCTTCTGGATGTGAACAACACCGTCCCCGCAGATATGTATCGCACGGAGATTGCGGGACAGTATGACTATACTCACAAGGAAACCTTCATGGGGTTCCATTGCGGAAATACCCCCTCCGGGCGGTTGGTTTCTTCTGAAATGCGGTGTCAGTTGATTATGGCAAGAACCCTGCCCGAAGAAGTGACCCGCGGCACGCTGGAAGGGGATATCGCTCCCGGAAAGATCACCTTCTTCCGCTTGCAGGGTACCGCAGATTGCAAGCTGCGCGCCTATATCGCCCAAGGAGAGGTTCTCCCTGTGGCCACCCGCTCCTTCGGCTCCATCGGTGTGTTTGCAATCCCCGAAATGAACCGCTTCTATCGCCATGTTCTCATTGAGAAGAATTTCCCCCATCACGGCGCTGTGGCCTTCGGAAATTACGGCAAGCCTCTGTTCGAGGTCTTTAAGTACATCGGCGTGCCCGTGGAGGAAATCGGCTACAACCAACCAAAGAGTGTGCGATACCCCACCGAAAACCCTTGGGCGTAAAAGCAAAAACCGTAGAACCAAAAGGTTCTACGGTTTGTTTTTTTCTGTATTTATACGCAGCAGTAGCCGCCGTCGACGATGATGTCGCTTCCGGTGGTGTAGCCTGCGGCAGGGGAGGCCAGATACAGAACGGCGGGCATCAGCTCCTCGGGCTTTGCCATGCGATGGAGGGGAAACATGGGATCCCATGCGTCCAAAAGCTCCTGATGGACAAAGGGAGGCTGAGACATGGGAGTGCGAACGTATCCGGGACTCAGAGAATTGACGCGGATACCATAATCCGCCCATTCAATGGCCAAGGATTTTGTCATGTGAATGACCCCGGCCTTGGAGGCGTTGTATGCGGCCTGGCACTGGGGAACATTGACAATGGTGCCGGACATGGAGGCCATGTTGATGATGCTTCCCTTGATCTTCTTTTCGATCATGGTTCTTGCTACGGCCACCGCCATCAGATATTCGCCGGTCAGATTGATGTTCAGAACGCTGTTCCATTCTTCCAGAGTGGCTTCCCCGTCGTTCAGACCGCCCAGCTCTTCTCCTTCCAACACAATGGCTTTTTTGTGATAGCAGGTGCCTGCGTTGTTGAACAGAATATCGATCTTTCCCGATCTTGCAATGATTCCCGCCACGGTTTTGTTGACTTGGGCTTCGTCAGTGACGTCACAACGGACAAAATAGGCTTTTCCGCCCGCTTCCTCCACCAGACGGATGGTTTCGTCTGCGTTGCTTCGGGCCACAATCACAACCTCGGCGCCTGCCTTGGCAAGTCCTACCGAAACCACCTGCCCGATACCGCGGGATCCTCCCGTGACTACGGCTACTTTTCCGTTCAGACCAAACAGTTCTTCCAGATACATTTTTTTTCCTCCCAAAGGGTTATTATTTCAGATGCAGTGCCTCTTTTGCGGCAGTGAGAAGTCTGCGGATGGGTAGCTTCTGGGGACACTGTTTTTCGCATTTTCCGCAGGAAATACAGTCGGCGGGGGTGGCATGATCCTTTGCAAGCTCTGCGGGGTCGCCGCCCTTGTTGTAAAGATCAAACCAGTCGGGAATGGGGATCTGCTTGGGGCAGTCTGCGGTGCAGTAGGCACAGCCTGTGCAGGAAACGGCGATGGATTTGTTGATCTCATCGGCGCAACGGAAGAGCATGGCGGACTCTTCCTCCGTCAGAGGCTCAAGCTTATCCATAAAAGCGGTGTTTTCGGTGAGCTGATCCATGTCGGACATCCCGCTGAGCACCATGATAACCCCTTCCAGTCCTGCGCAGAAGCGAAGAGCCCATTCGGCGGGGGTGCGTTCGGGATGAGCGCTTTGCTTGAAAATCGCCTTGACCGTGTCGGGAACGTTGGCAAGTGCGCCGCCCTTCACCGGCTCCATGATGATAATATCCTTGCCGTGCTTGCGGGCCACTTCATAGCAGAGGCGGGATTGCACGGTGGGGGAGTTCCAGTCCAGATAGTTGATCTGAAGCTGAACGAATTCCACCTCGGGATGCTCGGTGAGAATCTTGTCCAAAACCTCAGCGGAATCGTGGAAGGAAAATCCGAAGCGGCGGATCTTGCCTTCCGCTTTTTTCTGCAGGCAGAAGTCAAAGGCCTTCAGCTTGGTTGCGATGTCATAGAGACGGGTGTTGAGACAGTGGAGAAGGTAATAGTCAAAATATTCCACGCCGCACTTTTCCCGTTGTTCGTTGAAGATTCGTTCCAGATCCTCTTCTTTTTCCAGCTTCATGGTGGGCATCTTTGTGGCCAGCAGATACTTGTCCCGATCCACGCGGGAGGTAAGTGCGGTTTTTACTGCCCGTTCGCTTTCGGCGTTGTGGTACATGTAAGCGGTGTCGAAATAAGTATAGCCCCGTTCCAGGAAGGTGTCGATCATTTCCTCAAAAACGGGAATGTTGATGGATTCCGGAATCTCCGGATTTGTTCTGGGCAGACGCATCAGCCCGAAGCCCAATTTTTTCATAGTGTTCCCCCTCAGTCGTTTTATGGTATTTTTGATTTGCTTCAATGCTTCTTCCGAATCCTGTAAGCCTTTCACCGCCTGCTCCATGGGACAGGGACCCGTCCCTTGGCGGTTGACGATATGGTCGGTCAGGAGTTCTCCTTGGGCAAAAATCCCCTTGCTTTCCAGAAAAGCCTTCGCCTCATGGGTCATGGTCTCTCCGTACACCGCCTTGACCTTTGCCAGCACAAAGAGATGGGCGGCGGCCTTCCCCACAATCTTGTCCGCGGCGGAGAATCCTTCCATATCAATGCCTTGGGACAGAAATTCCACCATGGGACGGATGCCCGTAATGTCGGAGATATAGGTTTTGTTTCCCTTACAAAGGACGCAGGTGTGGCCTTGCGTCAGCAGGGACTTCGCGCGGTTCAGATCGGTCATTTGGTTATCCTTTGAGAAAAATTTTTTCACCGTATTTTTTCGTGATCAGAATGGCAGCCTTGTTAATGTCGCCGCATCCCAACGTGATGAACAGATCCCCCGGCTGTGCCAGCTCCTTGACACGGTCGGCGATGTGTTCAAAATCACGCATCAGCTCTGCGTTGTCCAACTGTGCCACCACGTCTTCTGCGTAGATATTGTAGTCATCGTTGGTTTCGCGGGCAGGGTAGATGGGTGGAATCAGCACCTTATCTGCCGTGGACAGAACCTCCACGAATTCCTTCATCAGCATTTTTGTGCGGGAGAAGGTGTGGGGCTGATGAATGGCGATAATGCGCTTGAAGCCCAAATCCCGTGCGGTTTTGAAGGTAACCTTGTATGCATCGGGGTGATGCCCGTAATCGTCGGCGATCACTGCCCCGTTGACGGTGCAATGATATTCAAAGCGGCGCCCCGCCCCGTTGTATGCGTGGATGCCCTTGCAGATTTCTTCCTGCGTCAGACCGAGGGCATAGCCTGCGGCGGCAGAGGCCAGAGCGTTGAGCACGTTATGCCGTCCGGGGACCGAGAGCTCCACCCGACCGAAGCAGACCTTCTCTTCGTCATTGTTGGGATGGAAGAAAAGATCAAAGGAGGGGAGTCCCTGCTCCAGCGTTATGTTTTCAGCGCGGAAATGCCCGTTTTCGAGGCCGAAGAGATAGAGATTGCCTTCGTATCCCTCCAACATTTTTGCTACGTTTTTGTCCTCTGCGTTGGTGACCAGAGTTCCGCCCGGCTTAATATTGTTCAGATAATTGCGGAAAGCAAGGATCACATTGTCCAAGGTTTTGAAATATTCCATGTGGTCCTCTCCGATGTTCAGGATCACCGAAACGTCGGAGCGGAAAAAGCGGAAGGATTCCTTGAATTCACAACTTTCAAAAATGCAAAGATCTTCCTTCTCGCTGAGACGGTAGGCTGCTCCGATGAGGTTCATGTGTCCGCCGATAATGGCGGCGGGATCCTTTTGGGCGGTGAGGAACATGGCGGTGATCATGGAAGAGGTGGTTGTCTTCCCGTGGGTTCCCGCCACGCCGACGGTTTTATGGTAGCCGTCCAGAATCTGTCCCAGAAATTCCGCTCTGCGGTAGACGGGAATGCCCAGCTCCTCTGCCCGTTTCCGTTCGGGATTTTCGGGAGAGATAGCGTCGGTCATGATAACCGCATCGGGGGATTCTTTGTCAATGTTGCAGGCGAGCTGACCGATGCTGACCGAAATGCCAAGGGCCGTCAATTGCTCCGTTGCCTTGGAAACCTGCATATCCGAACCCGAAACGGTATATCCGCGACGCAGGGCAATCTGGGCCAAAGAACTCATGGAAGAGCCTCCGATGCCCATAAAATGCAGCTTTTTTGCGGTTTTCAGAGTTGTTTTGAGATCAATCATGGTTTAAAACTCCCAAAAATTGTTATGTGCGGGACGGAGTCTCGATTTCGGAGACATCCTTCATGGCAAACCATACGCAGACCAGAAGGAGCAGGGACAGAGGATAGGTGATGAGATTCCAGGAGAAGGGAAGAATGATCAGAGCGCTGGCGGCATGACAGAGGGCGGTGATTGCTCCGATGCCCATGCCGATGCGGCAGACATTCCCCTTCAGTTTATGCTGATTGGTTCGGGTCCAATACTCCAACAGGGCAAAAAGCAACCAGCCGGTCAGCAGAACCGCAATCAGCATAACAAGTCCGTAATACTCGGTGTAGACATAGGCAAAGCCCGAAAGGATGATCCCCAAAAGCTTCCAGCCCGTGTTGCGGGCATCCTGGGTAAGGCCGTTAATAAACAGCCCCTGAATTTGCGCCAAAAAGAACAGGAAGGAAACGGGAATCATGAAAGCAATTCCCGCATACAACCCTTTCATGTAACGGTTGAAGCGGCGCTTTTCCAGCATGAGCCAAATGATCAGATATCCCGCAAAGTCGGGAAGAAGGTCGATGGCCATGGCCGAGGTTTCCGTTGCGTAGGCGGCGATGAAATTGAACAGAATCAGCGCCAGCCCGAAGAGTATTTGATTCATTATGTATCCTCCTTTACGCCCATCAGCTCCAGGGCAATTTTCGCCGCCGCCTGCTCTGCCGCCTTCTTGGAACGTCCCGAGGCCTCAGAGATGCGGTTGCTGTTGAGATACAGATGGCAAATAAATGTTTTTTCGTGTTCGGGACCGAACTGATCGGCGATGACGTATTTCAGCACCTCGCCCCGATTTTTCTGGATCACTTCCTGCAAAAGGGTTTTGTAGTCATGCTGACGGAAACGTTCTTCTCCGCCCATGAGCAGGGGAAGGATAAACTGCTTCGCCTTCTCATAGCCTCCGTCCAGATAGATGGCACCGAGAATGGCTTCGATTTCGTCGCAGAGAATGGAATTGCGATGCTCCGCCCCCGCTTGCTTTTCTCCTCGCCCCAAAAGAAGGTTTTCACCCAAGCCCAGTTCCTTTGCGTAGGTGGAAAGGGCTTCTTCGCAGACGAGAAGAGCCTTTGTTTTGGTCAAATCTCCTTCGTCTCCGCCTCGCGTATGATAAAGATGGTCGGAGCAGATCAGCGAAAGGACCGAATCTCCCAAAAATTCCAGCCGCTCGTTGCACTCCTCCGCATCCCGATGCTCGTTGAGGTAGGAGGAATGGGTCAGTGCCTTGCGCAAAAGCTCCTTATTGCGGAAGGTATATCCGATTTTCAGTTCCGTTTGTGTCAGATTCTCAATCATGGCGTTGTCCTTCGATGTAGGCGATCAGATCTCCTACGGTGTTCAGCTTGGGGAGATCCTCGTCGTCAACCAAAACGTCGAACTCTTCCTCCACGATCATGGAAATCTCCTGCAGATCCATCTCGTCGGCCCCCAGGTCTTCGTCAAAGCGGGTCGCGGGCGTGATATCTTCTTCCTCTACGGAAAAAATGTCGGCAAGATTCGGCTTGAGAATGTTCAGGATTTCAAACATAAAATGTCTCTCTTTCAGGCGTTGGGGGTTTCTTTTTGTTTCTGCAGCTGTTCGGTGATGGCTTCCACAGCGTGGGATTCGGCAAAATCAGCGGCTTGACGGATAGCGTTCTTGAAGGCTTTTGCGTTGGAGCTGCCGTGGGCCTTGACGATGGGCTTGCAGATGCCCAGAAGAACGGCGCCACCCTCTTCGGTGTAGTCCAGCTTCTTTTTCATCTTGCGAAGCTTCGGCTTCAGCATCCCCGTAAGGATGGTGGAAAAGAGGCTGGAGGTGAGGGCTTCCTTCATGATTTTCATCATGTACAAAGCGGTGCCTTCCACGGCCTTCAGCAGCACATTGCCCGAAAATCCGTCGGCTACCAGTACATCACAGACGCCGTCAAATACGCCGCGGGCTTCCACGTTGCCTACAAAGTCATAGGCGTTATTTTCCTTCATCAGCTTATGAGCGTCCTGATGCAGTTGGGTGCCCTTGCATTCCTCGGTACCGTTGTTCAGAAGGCCAACCTTGGGTGTGTCGCAAAAGTCCATATGCTTCATATAGATGGCGCCCATGGTGCCGAACTGGTCCAGATATTCGGGGGTGCAGACCTCATTGGCGCCGCTGTCGATGAGCATAACCTTTTTGTCTCCTGCGGGAAGAACGGGAGCAAAGGCGGCCCGCTTGACACCGGGGATGCGCTTGACGATCAGGGTTCCTCCTGCAAGAACCGCACCCGAGTTGCCGGCGGAAACCATGGCGTCTGCTTCACCGTTTTTCAGTAGATCAAAGGCCAACCCCATGGAGGAGTTGCGCTTCGCCTTCAGTACACAGCCCGGCTCATCTTCCATGGTGATGATTTCGTCTGCATGGCGGATTTCGATATTTTCGTCGGAAATATCATGGTCTTCCATGGTTTTTTTCAGCATGTCTTCGGGGCCTGTGACGATGATTTTCACGCCCAGTTCTTCCACGGCGGCGGCACAGCCCTTGAGAATTTCCACGGGAGCGTGATCGCCGCCCATACCGTCAACGATGATGGTCATAGTATATACTTCCTTTCAGCAATTATCCGCCGCCGTCTCTTGTTCGGGGGCGATGTAAGGAATTCCGTTTTCGTTACAGAATTTCTCCAATGTTTCCAGCGCACGGGCGGAAAGAAGACCCTTGCGCTCCTTTTTCTTTACCCGACCTTCGGGGGCGGGCAGCAGCCCAAAGTTTACGTTCATGGGCTGGAAATCGGTGATGTTCGGATCGGACACATAGTGGGCCAGCGATCCGATGGCGGTTTCGGGCGGGAAACAAGCCTTGTCGCCTGTCACCGCGTTCAGCCCGGCCACAAAACCGGAAGATGCGGATTCGATGTATCCCTCCACCCCCGTGATCTGTCCTGCAAAATAGAGATGCTCGGATTCCCGCACCCGATAGGTGGGGGTCAGCAGTTTGGGGGAGTTGAGGAAAGTGTTGCGGTGCATGACACCGTAGCGGACGAATTCCGCATGTTCCAATCCGGGGATCATTCCGAAGACTCTGCGTTGTTCGGGCCAGGTCAGATGAGTCTGAAATCCCACCAAATTGTAGAGAGAAGATGCTGCATTGTCCTTGCGCAGCTGTACCACCGCTTTGGGTAACTGCCCCGTATGGGGATTGCGCAGTCCTACAGGCTTCAAGGGGCCGAAAAGAAGGGTTTCATACCCTCTGCTTGCCATAACCTCCACGGGCATGCACCCCTCAAAGACCTTGTTGTTTTCAAAGCCGTGCAGATGGGCGGTTTCTGCGGAGATCAGGGCGTTGTAGAATGCGTCGTATTCCTCTTCGTTCATGGGGCAGTTGATATAGTCGGGGGTTCCCTTGTCATAACGGGAGGCCAGGTATGCCTTGGACATATCAATGCTTTCCGCGGTGACAATGGGAGCGGCGGCATCGAAGAAGGAGAGCCCCGCACCGAACCGACGGACAATTTCCTCTGCCAAGGGATCCGAGGCCAAAGGGCCTGCGGCGATAATGGCGGGTTCGTCGAAGTCCAGGGTGGTGATTTCCTGTTCCACCACGGTGATGTTTGGATGATTTCGGATTTTTTCGGTGACGGCGGCGGCAAAGGCCTCCCGATCCACCGCAAGAGCGCCGCCCGCAGGGACGCGGGTGGCAACGGCGCATTGCATGATCAGCGATCCCATGCGCAGAAGCTCCTCCTTCAAAACACCTATGGCATTCTGAAGCCCTTCCGCCCGCAGAGAGTTGGAGCAAACCAACTCACAGAACAGGTCGGACTTATGGGCGGGGGATTTTTTCAGGGGTTTCATTTCGTACAGAGTGACCTTTGCGCCGCGCTGGGCACATTGCCAGGCCGCTTCACAGCCCGCAAGACCTGCGCCGACGACGGTTACGGAAGGATTCATTTCGCTTCGTTCTCCGTTTTGTTATTCTTCTGATAGGGGGCTTCGTAATCACAGCCCTCCGTTCCGCAATGGAGTGTGCTGAAATGGCGGAACAGCGTTTTTCCGCATTTGGGACAAAGCTCATTTGTGGGAACATCCCAGGTGCGGAATCCGCAGGCGGCACCCTTTTCGCAGGTGTAGTAGGTCTTGCCCTTTTGGGTCTTGCGGACCACAAGTGCGCTTCCGCAGAGGGGGCAGGAGCCTGCCGCTTTGGTGTAGACGGGTTTTGTATTTTTGCATTCGGGATATCCGGGGCAGGCGAGGAATCGGCCGAAACGACTGACCTTATAGACCATCTTCCGTCCGCAGAGCTCGCAGACCTCGTCGCTTTCCTCCACAGGAGCTTCCACGCGACGGCGTTCAGTATTGGCTTCTGCCTTTTCCAGCGCCTCGGCAAAATCTCCGTAGAAGCTTTGGAGTACGTCAACAGAGGTCTTTTTCCCTTCCTCCACGCTATCCAGCTGCTCTTCCATTTCGGCTGTGAAAGCCGAGTCCACGATGTTGCTGAAGTTTTCAATCAAAAGATCGGTGGTGACAAAGCCGTAATTGGTGGGCTTCAGGGTTTTTCCTTCCCGTTCCACATAATCCCGTTCGATGATAGTTCCCACGATGGGCGCAAAGGTAGAGGGGCGTCCGATACCGTTTTCCTCCAGGGTTTTGATGAGGGAAGCTTCGGTGTAGCGGGAGGGGGGTTGGGTGAATTTCTGCTCGGAAACCAACTCCTTGAAGTCCAGTACATCCCCTTCTTTCACGTCGGGGAAAGCAGAGGTCTCTTCATGTTCTTCGGAATAACGGTAAAGGCGGCTGTAGCCGTCGAAGACCTTTTTGGTGTCGGAGGCGCGGAAGAGATAGCCCGCCGCTTCGATTTCCATACTGCGGACGTGCTGGACCACGCAGGCCATCTGGCTGGCGGTGAACCGTTCCCAAATCAGCTTATACAGACGATACTGGTCATGGGTAAGACTTCCCTTGATCTTCTCGGGAGTCAGAGAAATTTCCGTGGGACGGATGGCTTCGTGAGCATCCTGTGCCCCTTGGCGGGTTTTGAAGCTGCGGGGTGTTTTGGGATAATATTTCTCTCCGTAGGCTTCGAGGATAAAGTCCTTTGCTGCGGCACGGGCTTCATCGGAGATGCGCAGGGAGTCGGTTCTCATGTAAGTGATAAGACCGATGGGGCCGAGACCTGCCACATCAACACCTTCGTACAGCGTCTGCGCCACAGACATGGTCTTTTGGGGGTGCATGTTCAGATGCACCGAGGCGTCCTGTTGCATGGAGGATGTGGTGAAGGGAGGTGCGGGATTTTTCACCTTTTCCTGCTCCTTCAAGGATTTGACGGTATAATCCTGCCCGTCCAGTTCACTGCGGATTTTCGCATTTTCTTCGGCGGAGGACACCGTGATTTTCCCATCTTCGTTGCCGAAGAAGCGGGCGGTGTATTCCTTTTTGCCATTGTTGAAGCGGGCATCCAGATTCCAGTATTCCTGAGGAATAAAGGCGTCGATTTCCCGTTCACGGTCCACCACCCAGCGGGTGGCTACCGACTGTACGCGGCCTGCGGACAGACCGTACTTGACCTTGTGCCAAAGGAAGGGGGAGAGCTTGTAGCCCACGATGCGGTCGAGAACGCGGCGGGTCTGCTGAGAGGCCACCAGATCCTTATCGATGGCACGGGGCTTCTGCATACCCTCCGTGACGGCCTTGCGGGTAATTTCGTTAAAGGTGACACGGTTTGCCGCCTCTTCGTCCAACTCCAGCATCTGTGCAAGATGCCATGCGATGGCTTCTCCTTCCCGGTCGGGGTCGGTTGCAAGATATACGGCCTTGCTGTTCTTTGCGGCCGCCTTCAATTCTTTAAGCAGGGCGGCTTTCCCGTCCTTGCGGGGGACGATATATTCGGGGGTAAAACCGTTCTCAATATCCACACCCAGACGGGATGCGGGCAGATCTCGGATGTGTCCTTTGGAGGAAAGGACCTCGAATTTGCTTCCCAGATATTTCTTTATGGTTTTGGCCTTGGAGGGAGACTCCACGATCAAGAGATTTTTGGTCGGCTTCTTTGTCGCGGTCTTTTTTGCGGAAGATTTTTTCGTTGCGGCTTTTTTTACGGTTTTCTTTGCCGCAGTTTTCTTCTGTGCTTCTTCCGTAGCGGTGGTTGCGGTGGATTTGGTTGCCATTATAATTCTCCTTTTTAAGGTCGATTGTTTTCTGATTTATTTGCGGCGGAACATGGAACCCGGAAGGGGCTCGATGCATCCTGCCAGTTCCAATCCCTGCAGGATCGGCAAGAGGCGGTGGAAGGGAAGATCGGTCCGTTGTCCGATGTCGTCGGCGGAGAGAATCTCACCCTCGGAGAAGGCGTTGAATACCTTCTCTTCCTCGGGGGAAAGGGACGGTCGGGGCCTTGGTGGCTCCGAAGGTTTGGGAGGGGAGGGCTTTTTTGCCTTCTTCTCCTTACGGGGTGGCGGTGGCTCGGGAGGGGTCGGCTCTTCCGTTTCAGCAGGGCGGAAGCGCACCACGGTGGGGGTGATCCGATCTGCGAAGCGGGGTTGGAATTCCCGAAAAATATCATCCGGCTCGGTGCAGAAGACCGCGCCGTTTTTGATCAGGTTGTTGGTTCCCGTGTTGATCCTTTCGTTGGGACCGGCGGGAACGGCAAAAAGGGTTCGGTTTTGCTCGATGGCATAGCGGGCGGTGCTCATGGATCCGCTTTTCGGCGGACATTCCACCACCAGCACCCCGTCGGACAGACCGCTGATGATTCGGTTGCGCGGGGGAAAATTCCCGGGGAAGGGCTTTGTCCCCGGTGGGTATTCGGAGATCAGACCTCCGTGCTGCTTGAGGATGTTGTACAGCTCTTCATTTTGTTTCGGGTAGATCACGTCCACGCCGCATCCCAGCACCGCAAAGGAGGGATATCCTTTGATGAGGGGACCCTTGTGGGCGTAAGTGTCGATTCCGTTTGCCATACCGCTGACAATCTGAAACCCCGACAGGGTCAGGGAACAGGAAAAGGTGGCCGCCAGGGCCGCCCCGGTGCGACTGCAGTTTCGGGTTCCCACGATTCCCACCGTGGGCAGATTCGGCTCTGGCAGATGTCCCAGGCAAAACAGCATCGCAGGGGGATTGTCGATCTCCCGCAGAGAGGGAGGGTATTCCTTGTCATGGTAGCAGACCATGCGGATATTTTTTTCTTCACATTCCCGAGACACTTTCATGGCAGGGGCCAGGTCTTTGTTCAGAAAATAGGCCGCATCTTTTTCGCTCAGATATCGGCAAAGGGTTTCTTTGTCCGCATGATAGGCTTCTGCGGCTGTCATGTGCTGCAGAAGGGCACCTGTGCGGTGGGTTGCGGGCTTTCCGTTGAGGAGAAGCCAAAGGGTGTATAGGGTATGGTCGCTCATGGCCTTCTCCTTTCCGAAATTATCGCAGGGTGTAGATCATGATGGATGCCGCAACGGCGGCGTTGAGGGAGTTGATGGGGTTTTCCATGGGGATAAAGACCGTTTGATTTGCGGCACGGATCACCTCGGGGGACATGCCCCGTCCCTCGCTTCCGATGATCACCGCACGCTTTTCGCCGAATTGAATCTCTTCGGGAGGCAGGGCGGTGGGGTCCAATGCCGTGGCAAAGACCGTGAATCCTTCAGTTCGGAGGGCTTCGGTGAAGGTCTTCAGATCTTCACACTGTTCGATGTAGCAGGAACGAAAGGCTCCGGCGGTGGACATCAGTGTTTTTGCCGACCAGGGATTTGCGCATCCGGGGGAGAGAATCACACCGAAGCCGAAGGCATAGGCGGTGCGGATGATGGTGCCCACGTTTCCCGGATCCTGCACGCCGTCCAGCAGCACCAGCTTTTGAGGGCGTTCTGTGGGCAGGCGTCTTACGGTGCAGGCGATGGTCTGCTCCGAAACCGCTGCACAGATTTTTCCCATAGCGGGCTTGGAGAGCAGATACACGGTTACTGTTGGGGGAAGGGACTCCAAAAAGGGGCGGTGCTTTTCTCCGTCGGTGGTAAAGACCTCAAGGATGCATTCGTGGGGCAATTCTTCCACAAATTTGGTTCCTTCGATAAAAAACCGTTCTTCCGTAGGTGTCTTTCGGACCTTTGCGATCTCTTTCAAATAGGGGTTGTTGACCGAGGTGATTTCCCGCAGGTTCATTTTTGGATCCTCGCGATGAGCTCCGACATGCCGATGACCATAATGGTCTCCTGTTCGGCGAAGCGGTAATCGGGGGAAAGGCTTGTGTCAATAAAGTCCGATCCGGGCCTGCGCAGACCGATGACGTTGATCCCGTAGTTTGCCCGCACGTTCAGCTCCCGCAAGGATTTTCCCACCCAGGCGGCGGGAATATTCACCTCCGCAATGGATTGATCTCCTCCCAAGGGGATAAAATCCAAAAGATCTGCGGAAAATTTGCGGGCGATGCGATCTCCCATGTCTACCTCGGGGCAGACGATATAATCGGCGCCGATGCGGCGCAACAGGCGGGAGTGCTTCTGATCGTAGGATTGACAGATGATGTGCTTTGCGCCCATTTCTTTGACCAATGTGGTGATCAAGGCGCTGGTCTGAATGTCTTCGGAGATAGCGACGATGACGTGATCGTAATCGGGAATCGAGAGCTCCTCCAGAATTCGCTCCTGCAGACAGTCCCCCTGACGGGCGTCTACTTCTCCCGAAATCAAGTCCACCTTTTCCAGATCAATGTCGATGGCAAGGACTTCTTCGCCCAGACGTACCAGTTTTCGGGCGGCTTCCCGTCCGAACTGGCTCAGACCGATGATGAGAAAGGAATGCATGGTTTTTCCTCCTTTATCCGATGAGTATATCCCCTTCGGGATAGCGGATGGCGTTTCTGCGACGGCGACGGTCGGTCAGCAGCGCAAAGGAGATGGTCAGCATCCCCACGCGACCCGCGAACATGAGAAACATAAGAATGATTTTTGAGAACAGGGACAGGGTTGGCGTCACCGAAAGAGACAGCCCTACCGTTGCAAAAGCTGAGGTGCATTCGTAAAGGGCCTCTAAAAACGTCACGTCCGCCTCCGCCACGTTGAGCGCAAAGGTTGCTAACAGAATGGCGGTCAGGGGAAAGAGGACCAGCGCTAGGGCGCGGCGCACCGTATCCTCGCTCAATCTTCGTTGGAACAAAACCGTGTCCTTCCGTCCCATGAGAACCGACTTGACGGTGGCAATCAGAACCGCAATTGTGGTGATCTTCACGCCGCCCCCCGTGGAGCCCGATGCGGCACCTACAAACATCAAAAGAATGGTCAGTACCTGCGAGGCCTCGGTCATTGCGGTCAGATCCACTGTGTTCATGCCCGCCGTGCGGGGGGAAATCGACTGGAAGAAGGAAGCGAGAATCTTTTCGGGGAAGGAGAGCTGCCCCAGGGTTTCGGGATTGCTGTATTCCAGCCCGAAGATTGCAGTTGCGCCGAAAAGAATCAGCACCGCTGTACCCACAAGTATGGTTTTTGTGAAGAGGGAATATTCCTTCGGGGATCGCTTGGTGTACAGATCCTCCCACACTAAAAAGCCCAAACCTCCGATGATGATCAATCCCATGATGGTCAGATTGATCACAAGGTCATCGGTGTATGCGGTAAGGGAGGAAAAGGGGGCGTTCATGCCCAAAAGATCAAAGCCTGCGTTACAGAAGGCGGAGACCGAAAGAAAGATCCCCTTCCAAAGCCCTTCTCCAAAGCCGAATTCGGGAATGAACCGTGCCGCCAAAATGACAGCACCCGCTCCTTCAAAGGCGGCAGTGCCCAAAATGACGTGCTTCATGGTGGTTGCGGCAGATCGATAGTCGGTCATGTTGAGGGACTCTGCGATTTTCTTTCGATTGGTGACCGATGCGTTGTTTCTCAGCATCAGCACCAGCGCCGAGCCCAGGGTCATAAAGCCGAGACCGCCCAGCTGGATCATGGTCAGGATCACACCCTGCCCGAAGCCCGACCAGTGGGTGGCGGTGTCCCGCACCACCAGTCCCGTAATGCAGGTGGCGGAGGTTGCGGTGAACATGGTGTCCCCAAAAGGAGTCCATTCGCCGTTGCGGGAGGATATGGGGAGCATCAGCAAAACCGCACCGGTGAGAATGATGAGAAAGAAGCCCAGCACCAAAAGACGGTAGAGATTCGGCCTTCGACGGTTTTTTTCCACGGGAATCCGTCTTCTCATTCTGCGTATCCTCCTTTTTTCAAAAAATTAACTACTATATAATAGCACGATTTTTTGCATCTGTCAAGTCCTTTTGTGCAGGTTGAAAAAATCTTACGGAGATTTTGCATTTACGCAACAGAGTTTTTGAGAAAAATTTGGAGTTTTTTTTCCTTCATAGTAAAATAAACATCTGTTTATCCATTCGTCACGGTCTTGTCAATAAAATGTGCGATTTTTGTGATATGCTATAAAAATGAGAATACAAAAGGGGGATATCCAATGGTTACGGTAAAAGAAGTAACATCCAAGCGGGAGTTAAAGCAGTTTGTGGATTTTCCCAACAAGCTTTACGGCGACAATCCCCATTTCGTCCCGCCGCTCCTGTCCGATGACCTGTCCGATTGGGACAAAAATGACAATCCCGCATTTTCTTATTGCGATGCAAAATGCTGGCTGGCCTATCGGGACGGCAAGATTGTCGGTCGCATCGGTGCCATTCTCAGCCGCAAAGCAAATGAAAAGTGGAACACCTCCCGCATGCGCTTTACGCAGGTGGATTTCATTGACGACGAAGAGGTGTCCCGCGCATTGTTCGCTACCGTTGAAGAATACGCACGCGCGTGTGGGTGCACCCAGGTGCACGGCCCTCTCGGCTTTACCGATATGGATCGGGAAGGACTTCTTGTGGAGGGCTTCGACCGATTGAACATGCATATTACTTACTACAACGCCCCTTATTATCAAGAGCATCTTGCCCGCCTTGGGTATGTCAAGGATGTGGATTGGATTGAGTATCTGATTCCCATTCCCGAGGAGGATGACCCCGCCATTCAACGGATTCGCAAGGTGGCCAAGTATGTGACCCGAAACGGAAAATATCGGGTGGTTCAGCCCAAGAGCCGCAAAGAATACGGGCCTTACATTCAAAAGGTGTTTGATCTTGCCAACGAAGCTTATGCTCATCTTTACGGCACCGTGGAGTTTTCGCCCGAGCAGATCAAGCGGTATGCCGAGAAGTTTATTCCCATTATCCATCCCGACTTTATCTGCTTTGTGGAGGATGATCAGGGGGAAATGGTTGCGTTCGGTGTCTCCGCTCCCTCCTTGGCAAAGGCCTTCAAAAAATGCAAGGGGCGTCTGTTCCCCTTCGGTTGGATCGGTGTGCTGCGTGCGTTACACAAGAACGATTTGGCCGATTTGTTCCTCATTGCCGTCCGTCCCGAGCTTCAAGGGAAGGGAATCAATGCGGTGATTCTCAGCCATGTGTATGATCGTTATCGCAAAAACGGTATCCGCTACATGGAGACCGGCCCCCAGCTGGAAAGCAACACCAAAATCCTCAACCAATGGGGTGATCTGGAAAAGGAGCAGCACAAGCGCCGCCGTTGCTACATCAAGGATCTTCAGCCCGCCGCGGAATCTGCGGAGTCTGTCCCTCAAACTGCAGAATAATCAAATACGAAAGAGGAGAGGCTTTTGCCTCTCCTCACAGTTTGTCGAAAAGCCAATGGGAAACGTGTACTTTCTTTTTTCAGAGGAAAAAGAAAGTACATTCCCTTTCCGTTTTACCCCGCCTCGGATTCGGGCAAGACGAGATATACGGTCATGTCTTTGCGGTAGGGGTAGGTGTAGAGGGCCTTTTTTGCCACGGCAAGGCCCCGTTCTTTCGGGTATCCGCAACGGTTTTCCGAGAGGAAGGGGATGGCGACGGAGGACACCTCCAGCTGCTCCGCCAAGGAGAGTACCGACTTGTAGCAGGAGGCCAGAAGCCCGTCTTCTCCGTGTTTTCCGCCGCACCAACGGGGCGGAACGGTGTGGATGATGTATTTTGATTTCAGGCCGAATCCTTCCGTCACCACCGCTTCCCCCACGTTGCAGGTTCCGATGGCGCAGAGGGCGCGCTGCAGGGGCAATTTCCCTGCGGCATCAAACAAACTCCCCTCGGGGCCGGCAACGTATTGCAGCCCCATGTTGGTTCGGTTGACCACAGCCTCCGCCGATAGGGCGAGGAGAGGGGTTTGTACCAGTTCAACAGCCATAATCTTTCCTCCTTTCGTGATGCCAGTATACCTCTTTTTGTGTCCCATAATCCGTACAATAAAAAACTCCCGCAGAGGTTTGTTCTGCGGGAGACCCGTTTTTATGGCGTTTTTCAGAGTTCGGGATAGCGAATTCGGACGGGTTGATGGACTTTTGCGGATTCTACGGTGGCACAACAGACCGCAACGGTGGAGGCTCCTTCCATGGAGGTAACGGGCAGGTCGATTTCGCCCTGCAATGCGCTGACAAAGGCATCGATTTCCGCCGTGATGTTGTGATTGTTGACCTCCACGGGCAGCTCTTGCGGCTTGGTATAACTCTTGTGATCCCCTTCCACCTCTTCAAAGAGAGTAATGGTGGGGGAGGTGTTGTCGCAGATGATGGTACCCTTGGTTCCGTAGAAGACCGAACGCATGGTGTAGTTGCGCTTGCACCCGATGGACACAAAGACCTTCCCCATGACGTCATTGGGGAATTTGTAGATGGCGATGGTGGTGTCGTCTACCGGCCAATCGAGGAGGGATTTGTGATTGGCGTGGGCATAAACCTCCGTGGGATCTCCCGCAATCCAGCGAAGCAGGTCGATGGCATGACAGCCGCCCCCGATAACGCCGTGACGGTCGGGGTCTACCCTCCAATCGTCGGCGCCTCTGGCCCTTGTGTAGTTGTGGGCATATTCGCTTTCCACGAAGATCAGATCTCCGATTCGTCCTGCGTCGATCATCTCTTTCGCCATGACAAAGGCGGGGGTGCAACGGCAAACCTGACCGATCATCAGTTTTTTGCCCGTTTCCTGCTCCACCCGCATCATGTATTCGCACTCTTCCACCGTGAGAGCCATGGGTTTTTCGCAGAGAACATCTTTTCCCGCCCGCAGGAAGGCCTCGGTCATTTCCAAATGAAGCTTGTCGGGGGTGACGATCACCGCCGCATTGAGTTCGGGCAGGTTGACCAGTTCCCGATAATCCTTGACCGCCAAGGAGACGTTGAATTCCTTTTTCAGCGCTTCCAAAGGCTCTTCCGCTGTATCGCAGATGGCGTACAGATTCGCACCCTTGTTGATTACGCCCTGCATGTGGAGCTTTCCCATGGTGCTGCATCCGATGACTGCAATGTTCAATTTGTTTTCACACATAGCACTTTACATCCTTTCGGTTTTATGATATAATGATATCACAGATCGGCCTTTTTTACAAGTATTATTTGTTGGATGTTTTCTTCAATTTGTTGTCAGAGGTGTGTTTGTATGTTTTACGAACGGTTTGCCGAGGAACGGCGGGAGGAGCCCACCTTTTATTGCGGCGGCTGGGATCGGAATCTTCCCCCGGGAATCCGATACGGTCCCGTCATTCGGGATATTTATATTGTGGAATGCTGTACGGGGGGCTACGGGTCTGTGGTGATCAACGGTACGGAATTCTCGGTAGGGCCGGGGGATTGCTATATTCTGTTTCCCGGCGACGTGGTGGTACATACCGCCGATTTTAAAGACCCTCGCCGTGGAGTTTGGTGTGCGGTGGACGGTCTGAATCTCGGAGAGGTTTTTACCCGTGTGGGAATTTCCTCTTCCGCACCCTTTGCCCCCAAAGAGGCCTTTAATGATGTTTGTGCCTTGTTGGAACAGATGCTTTCCATGCAGGACAAGACCGACCCCGGGGCGGATTTTCGCCGCACGGGCTGTGTGTATGCCATGCTGGGTACGCTTTTGCGCTATTCCACCTCCGCCACCGATAAAAACCGCTGGATCAAGCAGGCGGTGGGTATTATGGAAATGCGGTATCATGAGTCTTTGTCTGTGGGCGGGCTTGCAAAGGAAACGGGGCTGGACCGCAGTTATTTCTCCACGCTGTTTCATGAGCAAATGGGGATGTCCCCCCATGAGTATCTGACCTCTCTTCGTATCCGCAAGGCCTGCGCGCTTCTGCGGAAAAAGGATCTGCCCGTGGGACAGGTTGCCGCTTCCGTGGGGCTGGATGCCTGCAATTTTTCCCGTTTGTTCAAAAAGGAAATCGGAAAAACCCCAAAGGAGTATCGGGACGAAAAGAGCATATAAGAGAGTGTGGTTTTATCAAAATCTCCGACGGATGCAATCCGTTGGGACAAGAGGTTTTTTTGCATTTTTTCTTCCAAAAAGAGTACATGTTTCTCGGTTTTATTGATAAACTGACCCCCGTCGCGCCGCAGGCGAGACGGGGGTTGATTCTTTGTTGTTTTGTCCTTTAACCGATGGTGGTGATATCGTAGGGCGTGGTCTGGTAGACAAAGTAGTTCAGCCAGTTGGAATAGAGCAGATTTGCGTGGCTTCTCCAGCGGACGATAGGATCCTTGGAGGGATCGTCGTCGGGGAAATAGTTCTTGGGAAGATTAGGATTGATCCCCGCATTCAGATCTCGCACATATTCGTTTTTCAGCGTTTCGCCGTCATATTCCGAATGGCCGGTGATGAAAATCTGCTTTCCGTTGGGGGTGGTGATTGCATAGACCCCCGCCTCTTCCGAGGAGGCGATGATGCGCAGATTCTCCACCTTTTCAATGTCTTCCCGTGCCACGGTGGTGTTGCGGGAATGGGGTACCCAGAACTTATCGTCAAACCCTCTCAGCAGAATGGATCGGGGGTAGTCCTTGATGTGCTCGAAGACCCCTGACATCTTTTCGGGCAGAGGAATTTTGTCGATGCCGTAGTGGTAATACAATCCTGCCTGCGCCCCCCAACAGATGTGGAAGGTGCTGGTGACGTGGGTTTTGGACCATTCCATGATGCCGCACAGTTCTTCCCAGTAATCCACCTCCTCGAAGGGCAGATTTTCCACGGGCGCTCCCGTAATCACCATGCCGTCGAAGTTCTGATGCTTTACATCGTCAAAGGTCTTGTAGAACTCCGCCAAATGGCTTGCGGAGGTGTTTTTAGATTGATGGGATTTTGTGTGGATCAACTCCAGCTCCACCTGCAGGGGAGAGTTGCCCAGAAGACGGGAAATCTGGGTTTCGGTGGCGATTTTTGTGGGCATGAGATTTACCAGCAGAATCTTCAGGGGACGGATGTCCTGGGTGATGGCGCGGGTCTCGGTCATCACAAAAATGTTTTCTTCCTCCAGCGTTTTGACGGCGGGAAGCTTATTGGGAATGCGGATGGGCATTTCGTACCTCCGTAATTAAGGGTTAGTCAAGGGAATCCAGAGCCTGCGCCAGATCGTCGATCAGGTCTTGAGCATCTTCCAGTCCGCAGGAATAGCGGACCAGGTCCGGGGAAACGCCTGCGGCAACCAGCTGCTCGTCATTCATCTGACGGTGGGTTGCGGAGGCGGGATGGAGACAACAGGTGCGGGCATCTGCCACGTGGGTTTCGATGGCGGCCACTTTCAGTTGCTTCATGAAGGCTTCTGCCGCCTTGCGGCCCCCCTTCACGCCGAAGGAGACAACGCCGCAGGTGCCGTCGGGCATGTATTTTTTGGCCAGCTCATAGTCTACGTCCCCTTCCAGCTCAGGGAAACGAACCCAGGTGACATTTTTGTGGGATTGCAGGAATTTTGCCACGGCAAGGCCGTTTTCCGCATGGCGCTTCATTCGGACGTGGAGGCTTTCCAACCCCAGATTCAGCAGAAATGCGCTTTGGGGGGCGGGGGTGGCACCAAGGTCCCGCATCAACTGAGCAGTAGCCTTGGTGATGAAGGCTCCTCCTTGGCCGAATCGCTCCGCATAGGTGATGCCGTGATAACTTTCATCGGGAGTGCAAAGACCGGGATATTTGTCCGCATGGGCAAACCAATCAAACTTTCCGCTGTCCACAATGCATCCGCCCACGGCGGCGCCGTGACCGTCCATGTACTTGGTGGTGGAATGGGTGACAATGTCTGCGCCCCATTCAAAGGGTCTGCAATGGGCAGGGGTTGCAAAGGTGTTGTCGATGATCAAAGGAACGCCGTGGTCATGGGCGGCGTTTGCAAAGCGTTCGATGTCGAGCACACGCAGGGCGGGATTTGCAATGGTTTCCCCGAAGACGGCTTTGGTGTTGGGACGGAAGGCGGCTTGCAGTTCTTCGTCGGAGCAGTCGGGGGCCACAAAGGTGAACTCCAGTCCCATTTTTACCATGGTGACGGCAAAGAGGTTGAAGGTTCCCCCGTAAATTGCAGAGGATGCTACCACATGATCCCCAGCGGTGGCCAGGTTAAAAATGGCGAAAAAGTTTGCCGACTGACCGGAGCAGGTCAGCATGGCGGCAGTACCGCCCTCCAGCTCGCAGATCTTTGCTGCCACCGTGTCGCAGGTGGGATTCTGCAGGCGGGAATAGAAATATCCGCTGGCTTCCAGATCAAACAGCTTGCCCATCTCTTCGCTGGTGGCATATTTGAAGGTGGTGCTCTGAATGATGGGAATTTGGCGGGGTTCGCCGTTTCCGGGGGTATATCCCCCCTGAACACATTTTGTGCCGATGCGTTTTTCGCTCATAATATATTCCTCCTAAGGGTTAATTCAAAATGATGGGTAAGAAAAGTTCAGACATTACGGGAATGGTAACAATGCAAAGGATAGTGGAGATCAGTACGGTGTTCGCCGCCTGCTTCTGCCCCTGTCCGATCAGCTCGGAAAGGGATTGGATCATGCTGGCGCAGGGACAGCAGGCCAAGAGAAAGATAGTGGCCCTCACGTAGGGTTCTACGGGAAGAAGAAGCATCACGCCCAGTGTAATCAGGGGGAAAATGACCATTTTCGACAGAGAGGCCAGCACCGCCCGCCAATCGGAGATCAGCGTTCGAATGGGTACAGTGGCAAGGCGCATGCCCAAAATAATCATACAAAGAGGGGTGGACATTCGCCCCAGAAGGGCGATACTGCTTTCTACCGCCGGCGGAAGATGCCACCCCAACAGAAACATAGGGTAGGCGATGAGCATTACGATGAAGAGGGGAACGGTAAAGATCTTTTTTGGTCGCATGAATTTTTTATCCCGAGAAATGATAAAAAGCCCCAGCGTCCATGCCACAAGATTCATCGTCAGGGCAAATACCTGAGAAAATATTGCTGCAAAGGGATAGTCGGGCAGGAAATATTCCAGTAGGGGGATTCCGAAAAATCCCACATTGCCCAGTGCGGTTGCTACAATGAATACCCTCCAGCGGACGTCCCCGAACCGGCGGTGGAGGATAAATCGGAAAAACAGAATGGTTATCAGCAGCAGGGATAGGGTGGCTGCAAAGCAGATCCAAAACATTTTGTTCAGTTCTGGAGAATATTCGGCTTTGGAAAGAGATTCAAAGGAGAGGCAAGGGGAGCAGACAAAAAGAAGCAGTTTTGCAAAGGATGGGATTGCCTCCGGCTTCAGTGCTTTTGTTTTAATCAGCAATAGTCCCGGAATCGCATAGGCCAAAAGTGTTGCGACTCGAATCAGCGTAGTGATAAACATGTTAATTTCCCCATTCCTTTAAAAGATCGGAGGGGTGGTTCAGGAACAGGGCGGGGGAGAAGGGCAGAAGCTCTTCCTTGTCCCGAAAGCCCCAGCCTGCCGCCAAAAAGGGCAGATTTGCGTTCAACGCCGTCTGACCGTCCACCTCCGAATCCCCCATAAAGGCAGTGGTCTTCGGATCGGCATGCAAAAGACGCATGGCTTCTTCCACCGTATCGGTGTAGGGCTTGCGGCGGATTCCCTCCCGCTCTCCGATGGCGATGGGAATCTGTGGAAAGTATTTTTTCACCAGGGGCTTGACCTGCAGATCTCCCTTGTTGGAGACCACGGCCATTTTGACTCCCTTTTTCCGTAACTCGTCCAGCATCTCCGAAATGCCCTCGTAGGGAGCTGTTGCAATCTCCGAATGAGCAAGATACCAGGACTGGTATTCGGGCAGAAGGGCCGAGACGGTTTCCTCGTCGGTGCCCTCGGGAAGGGATCTGGCCAGCAGGTTGCGGGCGCCGTTGCCGAGAAAGCGACGGGTTTCCCCTGTGGAACGAAGGTGATAGCCGTGATTCTTCAAAACATGGTTGATTGCATTGTTCAGATCGGTCAGCGTGTCCAACAGCGTCCCGTCCAGATCGAAAATGATCGTTTCGAAATTCATTCCGTTTTTCTCCCAAAGGTGCATTGGATATACATTATTAAGTATACCACATTTTCTGCCCCTTTGTCAAGCGTCCTCGTTTTAATGTTTTGGATATTTTAAAGTTCATTTCCCGTCATTTTTTGTGCAAACCGACGAAAATGAGAAAAAAAAGAGGAAAGGGAGAAAAATCATCGTATTTGTATAACGGAAAAACAAAAAATGTCGAGAGGAGAGGAATTGCTTATGGCTCAGTTTTTCGGTGAAGAATTTTTGCATGAATTGCGCGGCCGCGTGGATCTTGTGCAGATCGTGGAACAGTATGTGACCCTGAAGCGTTCGTCCCCCTCGTCTTATGTGGGGCTCTGCCCCTTCCACAATGAAAAAACGCCCTCCTTCCATGTGAACGGGGATAGGCAGTTCTTTCATTGCTTCGGTTGCAATGCGGGAGGCGACGTCATCACCTTCGTGATGAAGATGCAGAATATGTCCTTCCCCGACGCGGTTACCTATCTGGCCGAGACTGTAGGGATGAAGGTTCCCACGCGGGATACCTTCGACAGTGAGGTTTCCCAATTGCGGAAAACCGTGTTGGAGATTAACAAAAAAGCGGCCCGCTATTATCACGAATGTCTCTTTTCTCCCGAGGGGAAGAAGGCGCTGGATTATATGTACGGCCGCGGATATACCCGCAACACCCTCATCCGCTGGGGGGTCGGATATGCGCCCGCAAGCTGGGACCGTATGTATCTGAAGCTGCGGGAAATGGGATATACCGACGAACAGATCAAGGCCGCCCAGCTGGTGACCTCTCCCAAAAAAGAGGGAGCAAAAAACCGTTTGTTTGACTTTTTCCGTGATCGGGTGATGCTTCCCATCATCGACGCCAACGGCAATGTCATCGGCTTCGGAGGACGGACGCTGGACCCGGAGGAAAAGGCCCGCAAATATATGAACACCTCCGATTCCTTTGTGTTCCGTAAAGGAAATAATCTTTACGGTATGAATTATGCGAAAAACACAAAGAAAGATCATTTGATTCTCTGTGAAGGCAATCTGGACGTCATGGCCATGCATCAGGCAGGCTTTGACAATGCCGTTGCAGGCCTCGGAACCGCACTGACCCCCGAGCAGGGACGGCTTTTGAAGAAATACACCGACCGCGTGGTTCTCTGCTACGATAACGACGAAGCGGGGCGGAAGGCCACTCAGCGCTCCATGCAGGTTCTCTCCTCTTTGGATCTTAACGTTCGGGTGTTGACCCTTCGGGGCGGAAAGGATCCCGACGAGATCATCAAAAAAGAGGGACGGGCCTTCTTTCAAGCCTTGGTAGATGCCTCGGAAACGGGGATCGATTACCGTCTGAATCAGATTTTTTTGCGCTACGATTTAGAGCAGGACCACGAGCGCCTGCAATGCTCCAAGGATGTCTTTGATCTTCTCGGAACCGTTCACCAGGACGCCCAGCGGGAGATCTATTCCTCCCGTGCCGCCAAACGGCTGAGTCTCTCCGAGGAAACGGTGAAGCGGGAGGTGAACCGCCGCCTTCGCAATCAGGAGCGCTTGCGGAAAAAACAGCAGGAAAAAGAAGAAAACAACAAACTCCGCGGCGTGGGGGACAAGATCAATCCCCAACGTATGACCCATCTGAAGGCCGCACGGGCGGAAGAAGATATTATCTCCGTTTTGTTAGCATTCCCCGATCGGGCGGAAAAAATCGCCGCCGCCGTGTCCCCCGAGGACTTTGTTACCGATTTTAACCGACGGGTTTTTATGGCCCTGCTTGAGCAGATTCAGACCAACCCCACCGAACCGGAACCGGGGTTGCTCCTGTCACAATATTTCCAACCCGACGAAATGGGACGCATCATCGGCTTCATTTCGTCCTGCGAGGCCATCAATGCCGATGAAAAAGAGATTCTTCGGGCGGTCACCGTACTGAAGGAAGAAAAAAAACGTATCTCTCAGGTCGCCGCGGGTGGCGACGAAGCCTTTGCGGCAAACCTGCAACGGTTGAGAGAAAAACGAATGCAGAAGGAGTAAAACATCATGGAAGAAATGAACAACAATACCCCTCACAACGAAGCCGAAGCAAAAGGGATCCTGCGGGATCTTTTGGAAAAAGCCAAGGAGCGTGCAGGCAATCTGACCGAAAACGAGATCCGTGATGCCCTCCGCCCCACGGGCATGACTAAGGACCAGATCAACGCCATCATTGATGAGCTTCGCATTGGCGGTATTGAAATCGAAGAAGACATCGACCCCGAAGAACTGGGGGATCTGGAAGAGGAAATCAGCCTGCTTCCCATTGATCCCGAAGATATGGAAGCCATGCTTCAATCCGAAGGTATCACCATCGATGACCCCGTCAAGGTTTATTTGCATGACATCGGTCGTGTTCCCCTGCTGACTCCCGAAGAGGAAGCGGATCTTGCTCTGCGGATCACCAAGGGTGATATGGAAGCCAAGCGTCGTCTCAACGAAGCAAACCTCCGTCTGGTAGTCAGCATCGCCAAGCGCTATGTGGGGCGTAATCTGCTGTTCCTCGATCTGATTCAGGAAGGAAACCTGGGTCTGATCAAGGCGGTGGACAAGTTCGACTCCACCAAGGGATATAAATTCTCCACATACGCCACCTGGTGGATTCGTCAGGCCATCACCCGCGCCATTGCCGATCAGGCCCGCACCATTCGTATTCCCGTCCATATGGTGGAAACCATCAACCGCCTCTCCAAGGTGGAAAAGACCCTGACCCAGGAATACGGACGTCAGCCCCAGGTGGAAGAAATTGCCGCCGAAATGGGCATGCCTCTGGAGCGGGTCCGCGAGATCATGAAGGTGGCTCAGGATCCCGTTTCCCTCGAATCTCCCGTAGGGGAAGAAGAGGATTCCCATTTGGGTGACTTCATCGCCGACGACGATGTTCCCTCTCCCTCCGACGTGGCCGCTCAGACCATGCTGAAAGGGGAGTTGAACGAGGTTCTTAAAACCCTTTCCGACCGTGAGGCCCGTGTGCTCCGTCTCCGTTTCGGTTTGGATGACGGTCGCACCCGCACCCTTGAAGAGGTGGGGAAGGAATTCAACGTCACCCGTGAACGTATCCGTCAGATCGAAGCCAAGGCACTGCGCAAGCTTCGCCATCCCAGCCGAATTAAGCTTCTTAAGGATTATATGGATTGATTCCACCTTTTTTGTACGATAAGAAAGGAATTTGACATGGCACATAAAGTATCTTACGATCTGGAACGCATGAAGGCCAAAAAAGGCTTCATCTGCGATATGGACGGTGTGATCTACCACGGCAACAAGCTCCTTCCCGGCGTGAAGGAATTCGTGGAATGGCTCACCAAGGAAAATAAGCGCTTCCTGTTCCTCACCAACAGCAGTGAACGCTCTCCGCGGGAATTGTCCCAAAAACTGGCCCGCTTGGGTTTGAGCGTTTCGGAGGATCATTTCTATACCTCCGCCATGGCAACCGCCGCTTTTTTGGCTTCTCAGAAGCCCGACGGCTCTGCCTATGTCATCGGAGAGCCCGGCCTGATCAATGCCCTCTATGATGCGGGCTTTTCCATGAATGACATTAACCCCGACTATGTGGTGGTGGGCGAAACCTCTTCCTACAACTGGGAAAAGATTGAAAAAGCAACCCTGCTCGTCAACAACGGTGCTAAGCTGATCGGCGCAAATCCCGACCTTTCCGCCCCCTCGGAGCGAGGCATCGTTCCCGCCACGGGGTCCATGATTGCTCCCATCGCTCAGGCCTCGGGCAAGCGGGCCTATTTTGTGGGTAAGCCTAACCCCCTTATGATGCGCCACGCTATTCGCCTTCTGCAGGTCAATGTGGATGAGGCCATGATCGTGGGCGACCGCATGGATACCGACATCATTGCGGGTATCGAAAGTGAGATCGATACCACCCTCGTCCTCAGCGGTGTTACCACTCTGGAAACTGTCCGCGAATTCCCCTATCGCCCAACCTACATCATGAACGGTGTCTGCGATTTCACCGCAGAATGAAAAAAGAATAAGTATATGCCCTCCGAGATTGTTCCTCGGAGGGATTTTTTTTGAACAAATTGTGAATTTTTCGGATTTTGTGTCACATTTTCAATTTTTTTTCGTGTATATAGGGTGAAAGGGAAAATATCGGCCGAGGGGCGTGGGCGATATGGCAGATTGTACAAAAACCTGCCGCTCGTTTTATGCACAATGCTGAAATTTTTTCGGACCGTTGACAGAAAATCCCTTTGTATGTTATAATGTAAGTAAGAAAGAGGTGAGATCCATGGGGCAGAATGAAAGTTCCGAAGAAATATCAGGTCAGTCTTTTCACATTTTTGATTCGCAATTCTTTAAAGGTGCTGGAGGGGACTATATGGGGCAAATGGTCAATTTGGGGATTCAAGACCTTTTATTGGACTCCTTCTGATCCGTTAGAAGAGTTAGATATAGGTGAAAAAGCCATTCGGGCAGACATGACTATAGGAGAAGGTACTGAGAGCGGATTTTTCGATGATTATTATGATACGGAAAACGAAATCGTTACCGCGCAAATAGGCGTGCATGGAGAATATTGATATGAAGAAGCTTGTTTTCATTGTCACAATTTTTCTTCTTGTGTTAATCATCTTTGGGATTCTATTCTTTTCGTCATTTGCTTCATATGACGAAGATTGGATGGTGGGGAAGACTCTTGCAGAAGTTTGTGAACGCTATGGACCTCCCGACCGTAAAGATTGGTATATTGGAGCTTTTATAGGCTATTCGGAGGGACGGAGTTCTCTTTTGCAGATAAATCTTACTCTGCCGGACAAGGATAGCATAAGACCGGAAGAGGTGATGTATAATCCGGAAGCGATAGTGTCGTCTACTAAGCGGTTCGGTATTGATCCTGAAGAATGGGGAGATTATAATCCGATGCCCTTGTTCTTGAATTGGGCAAAGGAAAAAAGCCTTGACGAATTGCTTGCAACAAAGACGGAGCGTGTTTTTGAGATTACGGCAGAGCCCGTATATTGTATTCCCGAAAAAACGGTTGTGTACACCACCTCTAACGAGTATTATTATGGAGTTTTGTCTTTAGAGCAGAAAGAAAACGGGACATACTGTGTGGCCGAAGTGTCTATGGAGCGTGATGTGGCCTCCGGGTGGCAGCCGTGGGACTGCGCATTGTTTGGAGTGGAAGTGTCTTCCGATGAAAAGTCCACCTTCCCGTGGCTCTGGATTGCCCTGCCCGTGGGGGCGGTGGTGATCGCAGGCGGCGCGGCCTTCGTCCTGATCCGCAAAAAGCGCCGCACCGAAAATTGACAGAAAATCCCTTTGTATGTTATAATGTAAGTAAGAAAGAGGTGAGACCCGAAAGTTTCGAAGAACTGTCAAGTCAGTCTTTTCACATTTTTGATTTCAGAAAGGAAAAATTTTATGAAACAGAAACTTTTGGCGCTGCTTCTTGCGCTGGCATTGAGCCTGTCCTTCACGACGGTTTTTGCCGCGGAAGAAACCGATTCCGCCCCGCCCTCTGAG
>JAGAOU010000050.1 GCA_017623595.1 Clostridia bacterium | reverse complement strand
ACCGAGGAGTCCACGCCGCCGGAGAGGGCAAGAAGCACTTTTTTATCGCCTACCTGAGTGCGGATCTGTTTTACCTGTTCCTCGATAAAGGCATTTGCCAGCTCGGGGGTGGTGATACGGGCCATGGATTCGGGACGAACGTTTGTGTCCATAATATATTCCTCCGTATGATAAGATCAGTTTGTATAATTGTCGAAATAGCCCTGGACGAGAACGACGGGAGTCCCCTTATCGCCCGAGCCGCTGGTCAGATCGCACAGGGAGCCGATCAGATCGGTCAGCTGACGGGGCGTGGTGCCCTGAGATGCCATGTTGCCTACAAGGCTGCTTCCGTCCTTGGCCTTGATGCTTTCGGAGATGGCCTTTTTCAACTCTTCACCGGAAAGATCCTTATAATCGTTATCGGCCAAATACTTCAGCTTCAGCTCGTTGGGAGTTCCGATCAGACCATCGGTAAAGGCAGGGGAGACCACGGGGTCTGCCAGTTCCCAGATTTTACCCTGGGGATCCTTAAAGGCGCCGTCTCCGTAGACCATAACCTCCACGTGCTTTCCTGTTGCCTTCAGAATGCGCTCCTGAACGGAGAGGACCAAGTCCTTGCATTCTCTGGGGAAGAGCTTGATCTTGTCTTCGGTGGACTTGTTGGACCCCAGAAGACCGTATTTTTCATTGCATCCGCTGCCGTTGACGGGGGCGTTCATAATGTCGTCCAGGCCGCAGACCACCTTCGCACCGTTGGCCAAA
The DNA here is from genome assembly GCA_017623595.1 of Clostridia bacterium. Classification (GTDB taxonomy): domain Bacteria; phylum Bacillota; class Clostridia; order Oscillospirales; family UBA644; genus RGIG995. Next base: position 37,218 of record JAGAOU010000050.1, on the reverse strand, counting down.
AGGATTCTCTTGGTGCGGGCACGGGTGTGAATGTCGCAGTTCAGGATGCAATCGGTATAATTGAGGATGGTTTTTGCCTGATTGGCAAAAATGATTTCGACCTCGGCGCCCATTTCACGGATCAAATCACCGTAATACTGAACATAGTCCACGCCGGTAAATTCGTGCTTGTTTTCGCCGAAGAGCTCACGGTACTGCTCCAGGGTGAGCACATCGCTGTAGGGATTGATTCCCGCGGCGTCGATCTTGTCCAGGCTGACAAGCTCGTTGCCCACTTCATCGGAGGGATAGCTGAGCATCAGGACGATTTTCTTGGCGCCCTTTGCGATACCGCGCAGGCAGATGGCAAAGCGGTTGCGGGAAAGAATGGGGAAAATAACCCCAACGGTTTCTCCGCCCAACTTCTTCTTGACGTCTGCGGCAATGTCGTCTACGCTTGCGTAGTTCCCCTGCGCCCGAGCCACGATCGATTCGGTCATGGCAATAACGTCACGGTCACGCAACTCAAAGCCTTCGAATTCTGCGGCTTCCAGCACGCTGTCGGTTACGATGGTGGCCAAATCGTCGCCTTCACGAATGATGGGGCAGCGAATGCCTCTCGATACGGTGCCGACTCTGCGTTCTTTGATTTTCATGAAACATCCATCCTTCTTGTATCTAAAATTAAAAGGTGATACAGCAAATCCGATTCGGTTCTATAACCGAAAAATTTTTTACACTATATTATATACCTTTTTTTGTCGTTTGTCAATAGTTTTTCACATTTTTTTTACCATTAAGCATCGGAAACGGGAAAATGTCATTTTTCCATCAAAAAAGCCTCGGTTTTACACCGAAGCTTTTTCGAATTCTGTTTATCCTTTCAGTCCGCGGGACTGGCGATCCATATCTTCAACTACAATGTCAAAAATTTCTCCCAAAGAAGCGCAATATTGCAACACTTCCCAGGGCTCGTTTGTGTGGAAGTGGATTTTGATCAGATCTTCGTCGCCCACGGCCAATAGGCAATCTCCCTTGAAATTATCCAGAAAATAGTCATTGATGGCGTCTTCGTCCAGGTCGTGTCCTTCGATAAGAAGCTGGACATCATAACGGAATTCTGTCATAAAAACAACTCCTCGTGTTTCGTTTTCTTTATTATAACGCAGTTTCTTGGCAGAATCAAGTCATTTTTCGGGACATTTCCAGTCATAAATCAGATCGGGGACCGCAAAGGGACGGCGGAAGAAGTTCTCGTTCAAGGGACGACCGTCGATTTTGTGTCGAATCAGATTGACCAGCATTTTTACGTCTTCCAAATCGTGCTTGTGATACCCGTCACGGAAATACCAGAACAGATTGTCGGGAGCGTTCAGGAATTTAAACACCTCGGATGCCGCCATGGTGGTCATCCATGTGCCCACGGGGTTTGTCCAGATGTCGCTGACCGCTTCGGAGATGAACAGGGTTCGGGGGGCAATCATGGCTTTCAGCATGTGGCAATCGAAGGGGAGATCTTGCTCTCTTTGGGTGTATTCGCCCATGCCTTCTCCCAGCCAAAAGTCAAAGTTTTTATAAAGATCCGCCAGGGTTTCGCTTCGCCTTTCCTCGCCGTCTTCCCGAATGGCAGACATGTGGATCCGATAGCAGCTGCAGGCGCCCGCATTGGTCTCGTTGGGGTTGACCAAAAAGGCTCTTTCGTCCAAAGCGCCGGCCAAAGCCGCCGTCTTTCCGCCGCGGGAATGGCCGGTGAAAATAATGTGCTCCTTGTCGATGAAGTCCATCCCTTCCAACGCGTCCACGCAACGGGAAAAGCCCCATGCCCATGCCCCCAAGGCCCCGAAGGTGTACTCGGGATAAACATCATACAGGGGCCCTTTTCTGCGTCCTTCGTGCTGAATATCGTTGGCAAGCTCTGTGCGGTTGAACATGACAAGGGCGATTCCCTCGTCCAGCAAGGCATCACGCCAATCGTTGCTGAAGCAATAGGTCCAGCACAGGTCGCCGTCCACAACAACAGGGAAGGGGCCTTCTCCTTCGGGGAGGAAGACTTTCATGTAAAAGGACACGGGATGATCCTTTTTTCCTGTGGTGATGCGGTAATTTTGAACGCCTTTTGCTTTTTTATTCCGGCCGTTTTGGATCATTTCAACCCTTAGAAATTCCGGCTTCGGCGGTTGAGTGCCATACTGAAGCTCAATGACATCTTTGTACATCTCTTTGCGGCGGGCTTCCCATTGGGCGGGGGCAGAGATGCGTGTTCCATCCTTCATCAGGAAGGGATCGGGTAGATTTCCAAGGATTTTAAGGTCTGTGATTTTAATCTTTTCTTCCATAAAAACGCTCCTTATCGAAACAGCTCCAATGCCTTTTTTGCTTCTTTGATTGCCGTTTCAAAATCAGGCATTGCTTTGCCTTCCAGGCTGATGCGGGCATCGTATCCGCACTGTTTCAGTGCGTGACTCCATGTTTTGCAGATTTCTTCATCTTTGGTGGTGGGGTAATAGCGGGTGTCCGGCATGGCGAGATGAACATGTGCCAACAGATGCTTTGCTTCTTCGATGGCGGTCAAAGGCTCTTCCGAACTTGCCACGTGGAAGAAATCCGCAAGACATTTAACATTTGGGTGTCCCGCGCGGCGAACAAAGTCCAGCCCCTCTTCCACCGTGTTGATAAAGTTGCATTCTCTTTCTCTCAGGGGTTCAATGGCAACGACCATATTCTGCTTTGCCGCCTCTTCACCGCAGATGCGAAGTACCTTGACAAACTGTTCCTCCGCAAGGGAACGGTTATACCCTTCGGGAATGCGCCGTGCACCACCACTTCCCAAAACAGCGACCTTTCCGCCCAGCTGTTTTGTTCGGGCAAAGCCGATGCGGCAATATTCCCGGATGAAATCGTAGTCCACCTCTGCGTTCAGACTGACCTTGGATCCGAAAAAGCCGTTGTATGCTTCTGCGGGGAGTCCCACGCGAAGAATTTCTTCTTTTATGGCTTGAAATTCCTCTTCCTCACAGGTTGTGATTTTGGAGAAATTCAGTTCGCAATAATCGTACCCTTCTCTTTTTAGCAATTCGATGTATTCAAGACCGCAGCAAATACCGAATCTCATGGAAAATCTCCTTTTTCTTTTATTATAACATTAAAAAAAAGAAATGCAATTGCTTTTTTATAGAATAATCATTGCAATTTTCGTCATTTTGTATCAGGTTGGAAAAAATTTGGGGATTTTACGGTTCGCTCTTGACTTTGCGGGGTAAAATATAGTATAATATAGGTATGATGCGGGACGTTTCATCCCACAAGATTTTGAAGAAACGAGGGAACCGATATGTTTCAAGGATCTCTGGAATCCTTTTCCTCCTTTTTTGCCGATACGGAACTGCGCCGTCAATGCAACCGCACCCGTCGCATCGGGCTGATGAACGGCGATGTAATTTCCAATGCCACCTCCGAAGCCAGCGGGATTAATGCCCGTGTGTTCCGTGCGGGGCGGTGTGGCTTTGCTTCCTCTCCCGAAACCGACATCTCCGCTGTGGAGCGGATCCTGAAGCAGGCCTCGGATAATGCCGCCTTTCTTGCGGATCGTTTGCCCGATGCAGGGGGAAATCTTGCGCCTCGTGCCCCTGTGACCCATCGGGGAATTTGGGTTCCCGATCGGGTGCCTCAAAGGGAAATTCTGGAATTTTTGCAGCAGATTGATGATTATATTGCTACTCGGTATCCTCAATTGGCGGCCCGCTATGTGGGATGCTCCTGTCTTTCGTTGGAGAAGGAACTGAGAACTAATGACGGTGTGTATTCTTATTCCTTTATGCCCCGCAGTAATATTTCCGTGTCTCTTACCGCGATGACCAAGGAAGGGACACCTGTGGACCGCTATGAGATTTTCGGTGGTGCCGGAGTTTATGCGGAAAATTTCTCCGATCCCGCATTGCTCTATCCCCGCATTGATGCCGTGGTGGAGGAGTTGATGCAGAAGAGGGACGGTGTCTTTGCCGATGCGGGACGTAAAACCTGTATTATTGCGCCCGAGCTTGCGGGAATGCTTGCTCACGAAGCGGTGGGGCATACCGCTGAGGCGGATTTTGTGATCAGCGGCTCGGTGGCAGGTCCTTATCGCGGAAAAGAGGTGGCGTCTTCCATCGTCACCCTTACGGACTTTGCCAACACCTACAATGGGCAGACGCTTCCCACACCCATCTATGTGGATGACGAAGGGGTGGAGGCGAAGGATGCGGTGCTCATCGATCACGGGATTCTCACCGGATGGATGCACAACCGTTCCTCTGCCGACCGTTACGGAGATCCCCGTACGGGAAATGCCCTTGCCTTCGGGTTTGCCGACGAGCCTCTTATCCGCATGCGAAATACCGCCATTCTTCCCGGAACCGATCGGTTAGAGGATATGATTGCATCCATCGATGACGGCTATTATTTCACAGCCACGGGCAACGGGCAGGCCGATGCTACGGGTGAATTTATGTTCGGCATTACCATGGGCTATGAGATCAAAAACGGGAAGCTGGGGCAGGCCATTCGGGATACCACAGTTTCGGGGGTAGCCTTCGATCTGCTCAAAACCGTAGATATGATTTCGGATCAAATGGTTTGGCTTAATGCGGGCATGTGCGGGAAAAAGCAACCCTTCCCCGTGGGGATGGGCGGACCTCATATCCGTTGCAAAATTAACGTAGGAGGAAAATAAGATGAATCGAGTGGAACAGATTGCCCGTCAATGCCTGGAATATATGCTGGCAGAGGGTGCCACCGACGGTGCCTGCAACGCTTCTTCCGGCGCAAAAACCGAATTCTATTATGAATCGGGTGAATTGGGCCTCCTGCGTACCGTCAACAATGTTTCGGTCTCCTTGAAAGCCCTTGTGGGCACCAAAAAGGGAACTGAATCCCTCAATTCCTTTTCTCCCGAGGATTTGAAACGGGCGGCAAAAGAAGCGGTGGAGGCGGCGAAGATCTCCAAGGAAGATCCTGCGGAGGGCTTGCCTGAGGAGATTTCCGTCAAGCGGTTCGAATTCGGATCCCTTGTCCCCGATCGGGAAACCATGCTTCTGCGGTTGCGAGAGTTTTTCGATCAGCTGAAGGCGGAGTATCCCTCCATTTCGGTGGATACGGCATCCATTGACCATTCCGCATCGGAAAGTGTCTATTGCACCACCAACGGTATTTGTCTTTCGGTTTCCAAGGGCCTGTATAGCTTTTCCCCCATGTTTATGGCACGGGAAGGGGAGAAGACCTCTTCGTTCAACTATTACGGTGCCGTGTTTGTCGCCCCCGATATGCCCATGCTGGACTTGGCTGACGGTCGTCGTGCTTTGGAGGACAGTGTGCGGCAGGTGGACCCCGTTCCCATGGAGGGAAAATTCACGGGTGAGGTGATCTTTACCCCCGGATGCTTCGGGTCTCTTCTCGGCTCCGTGGAAGGGAATTTTCTGTCCGACGGTGTCTTGATCGACGGCACCAGTATCTGGAAGGACAAACTAAATGCCCCCGTTGCGGCGCCCTGCCTTCGGTGGTCCTCCCGTCCCCGTTCCGAAGAAATTCCGGGCGGCTATTTCATGGCGGGGGGCTATGAAGCGCAGAATATGGAGCTTATCACCGACGGTGTTCTGAAGAATTTTGTTCTTAGCCGTTACGGCGCAAAAAAGACCGGGCGGGAACGCAGCGCTTCCGCCGGAGGATGTTATTTCGTGGATGGGGGAGATCGGTCTTTGCAGGAGATGATTTCTACTGTGAAGCACGGACTCCTTGTGGCTCGTTTTTCGGGCGGTGAGCCCTCGGGAGACGGTACGATGTCGGGGGTTGCGAAAAACAGCTTTGAGATTCGGGACGGAAAAATCGTCCATGCGGTCAGTGAGGCGATGATCTCGGGAAATCTGGCAGAGATGCTGAAGGATATTACAGAGATCTCTTCCGAGCGGGTTAATGACGGAACCTCCGTTCTTCCTTGGGTGAAAATTAAAAACATCGTGATCTCGGGACAGTAATTGCCCCATTCCCCTGATTTTTGGATAAAAAAAACCGGGAGTTTCGAAAAACTCTCGGTCAAAAAAAAGAGGGGGTATATGTTATGGAACGAATCAGCAAAACAATGAGTGGGAGTCGGATTTTCCTCTTCCCGATCACACATATATTATACCATATTTTCAAAAAAAATCAAGAGGCAAAATTTGTTGAATATATACAAATCAGACCGCTGTGATTTGTGCAACTTGACCAAAAATGCAGGAGGTGCCCTATGGCGGGAACCCCAAAACAAAAACAAAAGACCTTATATTTGCTCCGCATCCTCTGTGAACGAACCGACGCCGAGCATGCCATGACTCTTTCCGAGTTGGCCGAAGAGCTGGAAAAAGTAGGGATAAAAAGCGAACGAAAGTCTCTCTATCGGGATCTTCATGCCCTTGCGGAGGCAGGCTTTTCCGTGGGCACCGTGCGGTCAAAGGATGTCCGTTATTATTGGGACGGTTCCCCTTTGTCCCGTCGGGATTTCATGCTTCTCGCCAATTTGATCCGTATTTCTCCCGCAGTGCCCCGTAAGCGGAAGCTGGAGTTGGAGCGGAAGCTTCATTTCCTCGCTTCCTCCAACCGACGTCGGGATTGCTTTGCGGATTATCTGTCGGTGCTTCCCGAGAGTGCCGTTACCGAGCGCGTTTATTCGATTGCAGAGGTTCTTCTGGATGCTATTTCCGCAAACCGCAAGGTACGCTTTACCCATAAAGGATCTGCCCTTCGGGATATGACGCCCCGCAGGCGAAGCGTGGCTTCCGCTCATACCGTTTCTCCCTACCGTCTTGTGTGGAGCGATGGGTATTATCTTGTGGGGGCGGATGATTTCTGTGAGTTGCACTTTTACCGCCTCGACCGCATGGAAGGCCTTACGGTCACGGAGCTTGCCGCCGCAGATATCCGAGAGATCGGCGGTGACCTGGACTTCGACTTGAATCAGTACGTAAAAGGGGTCTTTTCCTCTTTGGAGGACCCGGTACATATGATTTTTCGGGTTTCCGAAGAATTCCTTTCCACGGCCGAGCGCCGTTTTCCTGCCGATTCCGTTATTGAATCTGCGGGAAGCGGGTCTTATCTTCTCACCTGTGACGCTCAGGCGGATGACACCCTCTTTGGTTGGCTTTTGCTTCAAAGTGATGATATTCGCCTTCTCTATCCCGATGCTCTGGTGCGTCGGCTTGGTGCTTATGCGGGGGCTGCGGCGGCGATGTATCACGTGGATGATGCGGCAGAATGAGGAATAATTTTTGAAGAAAACGGGAAGGCTATTGACAAATTGATCAATATGCGTTATAATATTTATAATAAGGAACTCAACCCTGAACCAAAAACAGAAAGGTGTGTCATTATGAACAAGAAAACCGGTACTATCCTCGGCATTATCCTCGGCATCATTGCTTTTGTGGGTGTTGTGGCTCTTCTGTGCTATCTTTTCCGCGATAAGCTCCGCATGCTCTGCAACCGTGACGATGAATGCGATTGCGACGATTGCGATTGCTGCTGTGACGACGACGATTATTACGAAGTCATGGATTCCTGCGATTGCTGCGCAGCTCCCGCTGATGCTGAATAATCCGATCTGAAAAAAGAATCCGATCATGCCCGTGTGTCCTTTTGGATGCACGGGTATCTTATTTGCTTTTTTCGTGTTTTATATAATTGTGTTTTTATTTTCCCGAAATCCTGCCACACTTTCAACCTTGTTTTGCGTGAATTGTGTGTTATAATGTATTTGTCGCAAGGGAAGGAGCCCCCGAGCGACACAGAAGAATCGCTTATTTGATTCCTTTCTTTATACAACAGTTTTTCCATGCCTCGGGAGAGAGTCCTTTTACTGCTTTGGGACTCTCTCCCCCTCCCTTTGTTTGGAGTGGTGTAAAGGTGATAATTTCTGTGGGTTTTGCAGAAATACAAAAAAAAGACACAAAAATTTAATAAGTTGTATGATAAATTATAGTATACTGAATACATAATAAGAAAATAACCCGTTTTCGGACGGGAAAGGTAGGTATGATATGCCGAAATTGATCTTTGTTATTGATGACGAAAAGAATATTCGGGAGATTATCCGTTCTTATCTGGAAAAGGAAGGCTTTTCCGTGATGGAATTTGATACGGCGGAGCCTGCGCTGGAGGCTTTTAACCGCTATAAGCCCGATATGCTGGTTGTGGATATTATGATGCCCGGTATGTCCGGCTTTGAGCTTTGCAACGAGATCCGAAAGATTGACAATACCCCCATCATTATTGTCTCCGCGCGGGACGAGGAATTGGATCGCATCCTCGGGATCGAAATGGGGGCGGATCACTATATGATGAAGCCCTTCTCTCCCCGTGAACTGGTGGCGCGGGTCAAGGCCGTTTTTCGCCGCGTGGACGGAATGAACGAGGAAAAAACCGAGGTCGGCCCCGAGTGCCGTGATCTGAAGATCTATCCCTCCCAGCGCCGCATTGTCAAGGTCGCCGAGACGGGGGAGACCGAGCTTCCTTTTACCGCCATGGAATATGATTTCCTTTTTTATATGATCACCAACAAAAACCGTGCCTTCACCCGCAATCAGCTCTTGAGCACCATTTGGGATTATCAGTACATCGGGGACACCCGCGCTGTGGATGATCTGGTGAAGCGTATCCGTAAAAAGCTGGAGGCCGCAGATACGGCGTTTCAGATCAATACCGTTTGGGGTTACGGTTACAAGGTGACCGATACTGCGGAGTAATCTATGGGAAAGAAGGATCCGCGTAACAGTCTTCACTTTAAACTGATTCTTTCTTATATTACTCTGATCTCCGTTGTCGGCATTATCTCCGTGGGCTTTGTCAACATTTTTGCCAACAGCTACATGTTTCAGGAGGCACGGGAGCAACTGGAAGAGAACGGTGCCGCCTTTGTGGAGGATGCGTCCAAAATTCCCGATTGGACCGCAGACACCAAAATTACCGATCTTCAAATAATATTCCGCCACAACATCGATTCCTCCACCTCGCTTCTTTTGACCGATGCGGACTTCCGTTATATTCCCGATACGGGCATGAATGTGGACCACCTCAGCACCAACCCCGAGCTTTTTGTGGAATATCTTTCCCGCTTTAAGGACAGTCTTGGAACAAGGGTGCTCCGCTACGGTGAAACCAGTTATGTTGTTTCGGTGCAGCAGGTGTACAATGCCACCACAGAGACGGTTCTTGGTTATGTGGTTCTCTTTACGGCTCCCGCTTCTTCGGGGATTCAACAGTCGCTTTTGACGTTGTATCTTCTTTCGCTTGTGGTTGCGTCGGTTTTGGCCATTGCCATTTCCCTTCTGTTCAGCACCACTCTTACCAAAAATCTGCGTCGACTGAAGGTGCGCGCCGATCGTGTGGCGAACCGTCAGTTTGAGGACGATACGCCCCCCATTGAATCCAACGACGAAGTGGGCGATCTGGCAAAATCCATCGACAGTATGGCAAACGCCCTCAGCGAGCACGATGCGCGGCAGAAAAAGTTTTTGCAGAATGCATCTCATGAATTGCGCACGCCACTCATGTCCATTCGCGGTTATGTGGAAGGACTGAAGGACGGGGTGTTTACCGATACGCAGGAGGTGGGCGATCAGGTTTTGGAGCAGGTGTCCCGCCTGGAGAAGTTGACAGGAGAATTGATTTATCTTTCCAAGATAGAAACCGCCGACGAGGTTTTCATGAAGACCTATGTGGATGTCCGTGACCTTCTGGACGAAGCGGTTTCCCGCGTTTCGGGCTTCAAGGGCCTGGACGGCGTTCAGCTTGTGTACGGAAAGGTATCGGAGGGTACTGTTTTCGTGGATCCCGACGCTCTTGCCACCGCCATTACCAATCTGCTTTCCAACGCCTTCCGCTTTGCAAAGAACACCATTGAGGTTTCCGCAGTGCTCCGCGACGGCGGTGTGGTTATTTCCGTTGCCGATGACGGCCCCGGTATTGCCCCCGACGATGTGGATCATATCTTTGACCGCTTTTACAAGGGACGTCAGGGAAAATACGGCCTTGGTCTTTCTATTGTCAATGCCATTGCTGTTGCCCATGACGGAGTTGCCCGTGCTTACAACCGTTCCGGAAAGGACGGCGAAACGGGTGCGGTGTTTGAAATCCAATTGCCTCTCGCCAAAAAGCCAAATAAGTAAGGCAAAAAGACCGATGCAAATGTATCGGTCTTTTTTTGTTTGTGCTCTTGACATTTTGCTCGGTTTATTGTATAATAAAGAAAAAAAGAGAAAGAAGGTCTTTTCTATGAAAGGCATCCGTAACGGAAAAGTGATCCTGCCCGACGGGATCGTTGAAGATAAAGTTCTCGTGTTTGATTCTTCCGTAAAGGGGTTGTATTCCGAGGAGGAAGCGGCAACTCTTTGCGATGAGATTTATGACGCCGAGGGTAAATACGTCAGCCCCGGTTTTGTGGATGTGCATATTCATGCCTACGGTGGCAAGGATGTATCGGACGGCGTTGCAGAGGATATTAAGGCCATGGCAGGTCAAATCCTGAAAAACGGTGTCACCGCTTTTTGTCCCACTACCATGACCGTCTCTATCCCCGAAATCACCGCCGCATTTGATGCTTGCCGTTCTTTGAAAGAGGAGAGTAAAACCTGGAACGGTGCGGAAATTATCGGCGTTCATGCGGAAGGCCCCTTTATCAATAAAGCAAAAAAAGGTGCCCAAAACGAGGCTCATATTCTGCCCCCCAATGCGGAGTTTGTTCTGGAGAATAAAGATATCCTTTCCATCATGACCATTGCCCCCGAGGTGGATGGGATGGAGGACTTTATTCGTACCGTCACCGAAAACAGTGACGTGGTTCTGTCGGTGGGACATACCTGTGCCAACTATGATGAGACGAAAAAATCCATCGAATGGGGTGTTACCCATTCTACCCATACCTTCAACGCCATGGTCGGCCTTTTGCACCGTGATCCCGGTACCGTCGGTGCGGTCCTGTCCTCCGATAAGGTCTATTGTGAGTTGATTTCCGATACCTTCCATGTGCATCCCGGCTTGTATCAGATGCTTTATAATCTGAAAAAAGATCATCTTGTGGTCATTACCGACTGCATCCGTGCCGCGGGCATGCCCGAAGGGGAATATGTGTCGGGCGGTCTGAAATTTACCGTCAAGGGCATTGAATGTCGTCTTCCCGACGGAACCATCGCAGGCAGCGTTCTGCGGATGAATCATGCTGTGAAAAACTTCCTCAACCATACCGATCTGCCCCTTTATGAGGTCATTAATCTTCTTTCCCGTAACCCCGCCGCCTCGGTTCATGCCCACAACAAAGGCACGTTGGAGATCGGAAAGGATGCGGACATCCTCTTCCTCGATGATCAATTTGAAGTTGTCTCTGTCTTCCGTATGGGCGAAAAGAAATTCTGATAGGAATAATTAAGGCACCCCTTTCGGGGTGCCTTTCGTATTACAAATGTTTTTTCAGTTCAGTAAGCAGGTTCCGTGCATATTGTGTGAATCCAAGGGCGTTGGGGTGAAGAAGATCGGGCATGAAGAAATCTCCGTGATGGGGAACCAGATTTTCGCCTTCGACGACGGTAATTTCGGGATATTGCTTCAGTTCCCGGCGCATGGTTTCCCGATAGTCTTCCAAGGTGCCGTAGCCTTCCTTGGTTCCGTTTCCGTTTCCTCTCCAGATGGGAAGCAGAACAAAGATCTCAGCACCTTTATGGGTACGAGTCAGCCCCTCAAAAAAGTTCTTCCGACGCTGCTTATCCTCTTCGGACGGGACGTGGCTCCAGTCGTTTGTTCCGTACGCTGCGGTCACCAGGTCTGCCTTGACGGGGTAGGCTTCATCTATCATCAGCGGCTCAAACACTTCCCCTCCGATGCCAAGATCGTACACATCCGCATTCAGCGCATCCCCCACCAAATTCACGTAGGTCAGGGAGGGGGAGAGGGCTGTGTAGCCCTGGGTGATGGAGTCTCCGTATGCCACATAGCGTACCTTCTTTTCGGTGGGACGGAAAATGGTCGCATCCTTCAGTTCTACTGTGCCAAAGCCTGTCTCGCTCAGATTCGGCAGATAGATTTTAACCGTCTTTTCGCCTTCGGGAAGGGACTGTTCAAAAACCCCTTCTTCCGTATTTTGATAGGCTCCGTTTCCGATGTGGGAAACCATTTTTCCGTCAATATACAGATCAAAATAATAGAAATTCTGAGAAGATGCCTTGTTTTCAATATATTCGAACCGCACCGCACTTGCGTCGGTGACAAATTCCAGATACATGCCCGCGCTTGCCCGCTCCTTTGTGGCAAAGCGGGTGTTTTTATAATAATCCATCTGCTTTTTGGTAAAGCGGTAGAAGTAACGGTATTCGTCGACGGTTTGCGTTTCGATCCATCCGTGGAGAGCAAGGGCCAGTTCATTATCGGTAAGAATCATGGTAAGACTCCTTTATGGTTTTTGTACAGTATAGCACATTTTTTCGGTTCTGTCAATCCTTTTCCCAGGGCAATTTTGTGTCGCAGAAGATCCCCGAAATATCTTCCTTGCGGCAGACGGTAAACAAGTGTCGCTTTCCGATCTTAGAGGAGTCGCAAAGGCAATAGGAGTGGGCCGCTCGCTTCAGCATGGCCTTGCGCAGGGCGGTTTCGGTTTCGGCGGGATCGGTGATTTCCCCATCCTCCGAAAGGCCGCGGCTGGAAAAGAAAAACAGATCTACCGAAACGGATTCGGTGAATCGGATGGCTTCGGGGCCGTAAAAGGATCGATTTTTCGGATCATAGGCGCCGCCCGTGCAGTAAATTTTGCCGTCAATGCCCTCCGATTCCGAAAAAATCCGCAGATTGTTTGTCACGATCTTCAGATCCTTGTATCCCTTTAAATACTTCATCATTCGCCACACCGTGGAGGATGCGTCCAGATAAATCGTCGCCCCGTCATAGACCAGCTCTGCCGCCTTGCGGGCAATCAAATCCTTTGCCGCCGCCTGTTCTCCGTCCCGAATGTCCAACGGAATAACCGCATTTTTTCGTTGTGATAGTAGAACTCCTCCGTAGATTCTGGTCACCATGCCTCTTGCTTCCATGGCCGCAATGTCCCGCCGCACCGAGGCTTCACTCACAAAGATTGTTTTTGCGATCTCCTTTACGGAAGCGGGGTTCTGTTTTTCCAAATACTGCAAAATCGCTTGTTGGCGTTCGTATTGAATCATGTTGCGGCTCCTTTTGATATGAAAAAGTTTGAAAACATCTGAAAAAGTTGTTTCTTTCCTTTGATGATGTATCAATTTTGATTTCGGGGCTTGACAAAGGGAAACTTTGGGTTTATAATAGAGACATGGGTTATTGTTTTATTATAACACATCTTTCAAACTTTTGCAAGTCTTTTCAAACTATTTTTATCGAAGGAGTATTATTATGGCAATTATTACCATTGTAGGATCCGGCATGATGGGATCCGCTCTCGCATTCCCCGCCCGCGAAAACGGCAATGAGGTCCGTCTTGTGGGAACCCATCTTGATCGTGAGATCATCGAAACCTGTATCAAAACCAACCGCCATCCCAAATTTACCAAGGATTTTCCCGACGGTTTGAAATATTATCAGATTGAAGCCCTTGAAGAAGCGTTGGAGGGCGCAGACCTGGTCATCGGCGGCGTCAGCTCCTTCGGTGTGGAATGGTTCGGTGATGTGGTTCTCCCCAAAATCCCCGAAAATTGTCCCCTCCTCACCGTCACCAAGGGGTTGATGGATACAGAAGACGGCAGACTTCTCACCTATCCGGACCTTTGGCAGGCAAAGCTGGATCAGTTAGGTAAAAAGCTGTCCCTCAACGCCATCGGCGGCCCCTGCACCTCTTATGAACTGGTAGCCCATGATCAGACCGAGGTTGCCTTCTGCGGCAAGGATCTGGAAGTTTTGAGCAAAATCAAAGCCATGATGGCCACCGATTATTATCACATCAGCATTACCACCGATGTGGTTGGCATTGAAAGTGCCGTTGCGCTGAAAAACGGTTATGCTTTGGGCATCGCCCTGACCATCGGGGTCAATCAGAAGAATTTCGGCATCGATAGCGAGTTGCACTTCAACTCTCAGGCCGCCGTCTTCGGTCAGGCCGTGAAGGAAATGTATAAGCTTCTCGCCTATCAGGGAGCATGCACTCTGGAAAATCTCTGCGTCGGTGCCGGGGATCTGTATGTTACCGTGTATGGCGGACGCACCCGTTTGGTGGGTATTCTCCTTGGACGGGGGCTGAACATCGATGAGGCTAAGGCCGAACTGAACGGTGTGACTCTGGAATCCCTGGTGGTTGCCGTTCGTGTTGCCCGTGCTATCCGTGCGGCGGCCGCCCTCGGTAAATTGGATTTGAAGGAATTTCCCCTGCTGATGCATGTGGATCAGATCATTTCCGAAAAAGCCGAAGTTAATATTCCCTGGGAAGAATTCACCTTCGTGAAATAAACCGGAAAACGCAAAAATCCCCACCGTCACGGTACGGTGGGGATTTTGCTATGCCAAGAAACAGGAGGACTCAATTCCTGCTCCATCGGATACGAAAGAAGAGCGTCTGTTGACATAATGTTTCAAATTTCTTTCTAATTTGACATCTTGTAAATGTCATCATTTGTATTATATCATGGTACAATGGTTTTGTCAAGCACAGAATGTCAAATTAAGGGGAGAGTCCAAAAAATGTTCAAAAATAAATCCTCCACGGGCAAAAACAATCTTTGTGGAGGAAAAATCTACCGATTACGTACCAACCGCAATAAAAAAATGTCTCAGCGCATGCTTGCCGATGCTCTTCAGCTACGGGGTGTGGATGTGGACAAAAATGCCATTCAGCGTATCGAATCGGGCCAGCGCTTTGTTACCGATATCGAAATCCGTGCCCTTGCTCATATTTTCGGGATATCCTGCGATGAATTACTGGCTTCCGATTCGGAGGATACATAAAAAGAATCTCCTGTAAAAGGAGATTCTTTTTATGTTTTATGCGGTTTTTGTGTCATCAACGATGTTGCGGATCCAAATTCCCTTGTGTACCAAAATTCCGCCCGCCACGCACTTGAGCAGTGTCAGTGATTGAACGATTGCGAAGAGGGGAAGAATTGGCAAAGAGGTCGCATAACTGAGAATTGCGGCAACGGGAATGCTGATGCCCCAGACATAACCGCAGTCAAACAGAATCGTAACGCCCGTCCGTCCTCCCGAACGAAGGATGAAGTATGCCGCATGAACATAGGCCTCCAGGGGTTGTACGCAGGCCGTGATCAGCATCAGACGGGTTGCCAGATGTCGGACGGTGTCCGAGGTTTCGTACAGGTTCGGAATTATGCCCGAGCAGAGCGCAAAGGCAAGGGCGGTAATAAGGCTCAGCCCCACCGAGAAGGTCATCATTTTGGAACTTTCGTTCTTCGCTTTGTCCCATTGTTTTCCGCCCAGCAGCTGTCCCATCAGAATCCCGATGGCGGTTCCTGCGGAACGGAAGGTTACGGCAAAGACGTTGAGGAAGGTTTGGGAGATATTGTTTGCAGCTACTACATCAAGCCCCCGTACCGAGTAGCATTGACCCAAAATGGCGATTCCCATCGCCCAGATGGTTTCATTCAGCATCAGGGGCAGGCCCTTTGCTATGATCTGCGCCACCAGACGTTTTGGCACATAAAGGCTGCGGTAAGCCCCCTTGATAAAGGGGAAGACCTTTTTGTGAGTGTGCGTCCAGAGAACCACGATGGCCAACTCCGCGAAACGGGAGATGACCGTTGCGATGGCTGCTCCCGCCACGCCCAAAGCGGGTGCGCCCAAATGACCGAAGATCAAAACCCAGTTTAATACCAAATTGACCATTACCGCCACAACTCCCGCCACCATGGAAGACATTGGCAGGGACATATCCCTTTGAGTGCTGGCGTAGCATTGGGCAACGGTGTAAGGAATCAGGCCGATCAGCATGATCAGTATGTATTCATAGGCGAAATCCAGCGTGGCAACGGGGTCGATTCCGCCCTCCTGTCCCTGCATATAAAGATTGCATAGGGGACGCCCGAAGAAAAAGAACACGGCCATGATTGCGGCAGTAATTCCAATGCCGGCAATCATCTTGAAGCGGAAGGTATGACGGATTCCGTCATGGTCGGATTTTCCTTTGAATTGGGCACTGAACAGACCTGCCCCCGAGAGAATTCCGAAAATACAGAGATTGAAGATGAAAATCAGTTGGTTTGCAACCGCAACCCCCGTCATTTCCTCCGATCCCAAAGATCCCACCATAATGTTGTCCAGCATATTCACAAAGGCGGTGATGCCGTTCTGAATCATTATTGGAACCGAAAGCTTCAGCATTTTTGAGTAAAACGCGCGGTTTCCGATGTATTTTTCAAGCATGGGAATGATCCTTTATTCTTTGATTTGGGGAAGATACAAGACCGGTACAGCGCTCCAACCGTGGCAAAGACTGCCCGCATTGTCAAAGTCTTCGTGTCCCTTGACCGTTTCCCAAGCACAATCGTATCCCGAATCCAGCATGGTCTTGTAATCCCTGCGGATTTCATCGAGAATATAGGGCAGGTAGGTTTTTTCATCGGTTTTCAGCAGTGCATCGTATTTGAACACTCGCATGCTCAGTGAGCAGGGAACGGTTTTGCCTTGTGTGATCTTTTTGCAGATCACGGCGGCCTCTTCTTTGGTCACCGTGTCGGTCAGAATCGCCAAGCTGTTGGCAAGATCGGTGTATTCCTCGGTGCCCTTCCGCATGGTGATCAGTTCTGCACAGGGGTCGAAAAATGCATTCCTCGCAGCCTTCCGTAGGTTGTCGGCAATTCCGTTGTAAGGGAAGGGGATCGATGCGGTTTTGCAGATCTCCTGAAAACAATCCAATGCCAAAATCAGCAGACAGTTGACTGCGGCATCGGCCTCCGCCTTCTGGGTTTTGCCCAACGTTCCGTCGGAATAATCGGACCAATCGTAGAAATTCCAATGCTCTGCCCCTTCAAAGCGCATGGCAAGTCCCTCTTGCCGATTGTTCAAAAAGGCTTCGAGGATTTCCGTCAACTTGGGAAGGACAGTCTTGGCATATGCTATGTCGCCCGTGGCTCTCAGATATTCCGCCGAGGAAAGGGCGTAGTACAGTGAAAAGGATGGAATTGTCAAATTGTTTCCGCAGGGAGAGCAGATGGACAAAAGTCCGTCTCCACGTCGATCGTTTGCAAACAGCATCAGGTTTGCACGGGCATATTCCCGGTTTCCCTCTTCAAAAACCTTATAACCGCAGAGCATCTGATTGCGGGAGTCGAAGGAGTAGAGATTCTGTTCCCTCCAGGGACAGTCCACATAGTGCTCCATCATGCATTTTTCCAAGGTGTTGACGCACATCTCGTAAATGCGACGGTCAAGATCGTTTTCAAACGCTGCCGCAACCCGCTTGACGGGATAGATCTGATTTTGAATTCCCACAAGCACATTCTCTGCGGCAGTTTCGCAATTCAATTCCAGAAAGCGGCATCCGAAGCGGAGCATATA
This sequence comes from Clostridia bacterium, assembly GCA_017623595.1. Lineage (GTDB taxonomy): Bacteria > Bacillota > Clostridia > Oscillospirales > UBA644 > RGIG995. The sequence goes on along the minus strand of JAGAOU010000050.1, from coordinate 19,725 downwards.
GTTTGTGTAATCGTTTTTGCCCTCTTTTGCCCGATATTCCACGCTGAAATCCCGTCCGCCGATGAGGCGAGGCACCCAACCGTCCTCCCCAAGATGCTCTCCGAAGGAGATCAGAATGTTTTGCTCGGCAGGGCTTGTCAGTTGTAATGTCAGAAGTCCGACACATTCCTTTCCCAGATCGAAGAGGATGCGGTTGTTCTCTCTGCGGATTTCGGTTCCTTCTGTGAGCGGTGCAAGATTGTGCTTCGGAATGGGACGGGGGAAGAAGGTGCAATTCTTTTCCACCGCAACGGCCTTGGCGTAAGGTGTTTCGTCCCTTTCCTTTGTTGCATCGTAAGCAAAGCCGAAGCCCAGTTGCCCTGTGATCCGCTTGTTTCGTCCGTTTTGATAGGTAGAGCAAAGGCGCGCTTTCGTCTCTGTGCTGCTGACGGCAAGAAGACGGTCCCCATCGGTGATTTCATAAATCAATCCCGCAGGTGCCGGAATATAGCGCTGACTTGACCGTCCGAAGTGCCACACGAGGACCGAAAGGAGGTTGTTTCCTTCGTTTAAATAGGGGGAGATGTCAACGGTGTCATAGATTTTGTAATGCTCAAAATCCCCGTATTGACCGCTTGTAACGTAGGTGCCGTTGATCCAAAGGGTGTAATCACTGTCACAGGAGATGCGGATCGTCGCCTTCTTTTGCGCCGAAAACACATCTTCGAATTCGACATATTCGTCAATTGTCTTTTCTTTGTGAAGCCAAATCCATTGGGATGTTTCAAATACATTCATGATTCTCTTCCTCCGATAGGGCGGTGATAGTGGTAACGGCCCGCTTCTTGTTGCGAGCCGTTGATTAATTATTTGTTCTTCATGAAGTTCTTCATACGGACCGAGTGGTCAAGAATACGCTTTCTCAGTCGGATATTCTTGGGGGTCACTTCCACCAGCTCGTCATCAGCGATGAATTCCAAAGACTGTTCCAGGCTCAGAATTCTGGGGGGGACCAGACGGAGTGCCTCGTCTTTTCCTGCGGAACGGATGGCGGTCATGTGCTTTTTCTTGCAGACGTTGACCACAATGTCGTTCTGACGGCTGGCTTCGCCTACCACCATGCCGCCATAGACTTCAACTCCCGATCCGATGAACATGGCGCCGGAATCCTGGGAATAGAACATGCCGTAGTTGGTTGTTTCCCCGGTTTCGTAGGCTACCAGAGAACCGTTTTGACGGCGGGGAATATCTCCCTTGAAGGGGGCATAGGAATCAAAAATGGAGCTCATAATGCCTTCTCCGCGGGTGTCGGTCATAAATTCACTGCGATAACCGAACAGACCTCTGGAGGGAACAATGAATTCCAGACGGGTGCGGTCGCCCACCTGGTTCATGCTGGACAACTCTCCCTTGCGATATCCCATTTTTTCCATCACAGCGCCCACCGAATCGGCGGGAACATCGACCACCAGACGCTCCATGGGTTCGGACAACACGCCATCGATTTCCTTAAACAGAACCTTGGGGGTGCTGACCTGGAATTCGAAGCCCTCGCGGCGCATGTTTTCAATAAGAATGGAAAGATGCATTTCTCCGCGTCCGCAGACCTTGAAGGCCTCGGTGGATTCGGTGTCGGAGACCCGCAGAGAGACGTCCTTGAGCAGCTCCTTGTAAAGTCTTGCGCGCAGGTTGCGGGAGGTGACGTATTTTCCCTCCCGACCGGCGAAGGGAGAATCATTCACCATGAAGGTCATTTCCACCGTGGGCTCGGAAATCTTGACAAAGGGAAGGGGTTCCACAGCATCGCTGGCGCAGATGGTGTCCCCGATGGTAACACTTTCAATGCCCGAAACGCAGATAATGTCCCCGGGCTTTGCTTCGGTGCAGGGAACTCGGTTCAGCCCTTCAAACTGATACATGGAAACAATTTTCGCCTTGGAGTTGGGACGGGTGCCGTGGTAATCGCAGAGAACCACATCCTGATTGATTTTCATCACACCCCGCTCCATGCGTCCGATGGCAATGCGACCAACATAGTCATTGTAGTCGATGGAGGAGACCAGCATCTGCAGGGGAGCATCCTCTTCGCCCTTGGGAGGATCAAAATAATCCACAATCGCATCCAGCAGGGGAGTAAAGTCCTTCATCTCGGCATCGGGGGAAAGGCCTGCCACACCGGTACGCCCGGAAGCAAAGATTACGGGAGAATCCAGCTGCTCATCGGTAGCATCCAAATCAAGGAGCAACTCCAGAACCTCGTCCACAACCTCGGTGGGACGTGCATCGGGTCGGTCTACCTTGTTGACAACAACAATGACCTTGTGTCCCAGTTCAAGAGCCTTCTGCAGCACAAAACGGGTCTGAGGCATGGGGCCTTCGAAGGCGTCAACCAGCAGAAGAACGCCGTTGACCATCTTCAGAATTCGCTCTACCTCGCCGCCAAAGTCGGCGTGCCCCGGGGTATCGACAATATTGATTTTTTTGTCCTTATACATAACTGCGGTGTTTTTCGCAAGAATGGTAATGCCCCGTTCACGTTCAATGGCGTTGGAGTCCATGACACGGTCGTTAACTTCCTGATTCTCACGGAATACGCCACCCTGTTTGAGCATTTCGTCTACAAGAGTGGTCTTGCCGTGGTCAACGTGGGCAATAATGGCAATGTTTCTCAAATCTTCACGGATCATGGAAATTCTTCCTTCCTGTGTTTTATAAATCTATGTTACAACCATATATTATACCGCATTTTTCCATCAAAATCAATACCGTTTCAAAAAAATTCCGCTTTTTGTAGAAAAATAGGAGACCGAACCGATCGGTCTCCCGTATTCTTTTATGAGCATTTTGCGTGCCGACTCTCCGCGATATTCATACCTTCGTTCCGTAAGTATCGCATAGAGCATTTTATTCATTACGTTCGAAATTAAATCCCGATCATGATTAAGCTTGTTCGGTTTTTCAATAACGTGAATGCCGTGCGAATTTCCCTTATTCTTCTTCACGGATCAACTCTCGAATCAGCTTGTTATCTTCCGTTTTACAGATCAGCGTCCATCCATTGGGCATGCAAAATTCCGCTTGGAAAGGAATGATGGTGGGAACATCGTCCAATACGGGGACTCCACTTTCATACCGCACGCCGCCTAAGACCTCTGCTCCAAGCAAAAGCCCAATGGCGCCCCACGCATGACAGGCACTGTATTGCCACGTGATATTGCCTCGATTATCGTACCGAAACAACTTTCTTGTTTCCCACGTGCTCGTTGCGTCTGCTTGGTCAGATAGAGCTTCGGCATAGAGATCCAGCATCAGACGAATTGCGCACTCTCGTTCTTCGTGCTTCTCTAAGGCGCGAACAATGGTAGATGAAGAATAAAAATCCGCTCTTACAATCAAGTCATTCGCCGCTTTCCCAAAGACATTCTCCAAAATTGCTTCCGCTTCGGGCGAGTGCGGCGCAAACAGATGCAACAAAGCCAAGGCATTGACAAGCTCAGATACGCTTTCTGAAGGGTGAGTGGGGCGAATGCAGTCGATCATGCACCCCTTTTCCTCGCTCCAAAACGCTTTTTTGCATGCTTCGGCAAGGTTCTGATGATAGTCACCGTAAAACTCGATTGCCTCCTCATCCTCCAAAAGCTCCGCAAATCGAAGCATCACCGCAACTGCTTCCAACAGCATTAGGTTATCGACTGCGCACGCACAGCCTTCCTCGCCCACCACATAGTCGCTTCGCTGTCCAAGGGCATTTGCACCCGTATCGTAATATTGCCAATACGGGATATCCCAAACGAGATGATCCTTCCGCACAAAAGCTGTAAACCAGCGCACAGCACGGATCATATGATCATACAAATCGTAAGTAGGCTTCAGATCACCCGTAAAATCGTAGTAATCCTCAAATGCACTGATCCATTGCAAGCAAAAATCGGGAATGGGAGCCCAATTGATATTTTGATCAGGATAGCGGGCGCAGGTCATACCCTCGTAATCCTGCGATTGAGCGAACTGATAGAGAATTTTTCGAAGCATCCGCATATCTCCCGAAAGGTATGCGTTAAAGCGAGCCTGGCAGCGCGCGTCTCCCATCCATTGCTGTTGCTCCCGACTGGGCGAATCCAAAAAACCGTCCTGCATACAAAGCCGCAAGGTATGCGCGCTGATATTCCATAGCTTTTGCAGTTTTTGGTCGGTTGTGAAAAATGAAGACGTCCGATCCATCGGATACGTCACCCACAACATAGATGCGGAGCAAAGTTTGGCATCGTCTCCACGGAAAAGAAAATAGGCGTAGCGCATGGCGTCATAATTGAAAAACACCTGCAGGTCGTTGCTTCCCTCCCGCAGAATGAAGCGAGAAATCGGACGGTAGGTCGTCCCGTTCACAAAGGGGCGCAGATCGGGGGGCTGGACCTCTGCAAAAATCACGTCCACCACATCGCCCTCATGCCCACTCACACAAAAATGCAAATATCCCGCTAAGACCTTTCCGAAATCTACGCACAGTACCACAAAACGTTCCCCCGACGAACGAGGCGGGACACGCAAAGGTAGCGCTTCACAAGTAGGCTTCAGCGCCATCGACTCGCATTCCGCTTTGATTGCGTGATGCAACCGCTCCAACGGTCCCTCTGCAACTGCGACACCCTCGCCGATACCAACGACCGAAACTGCGTCGATCTTTTCCTCACGCAACAAGGGAATCGGACGTGCAAGGAGATTTCTAAAGGGGGAAAGACGGTGGACTTCACGGGTGTGTACCCGCTCCCAATTTCCGTCGTTATAGTCCGCCATCATCCAATTGTCTTCATAGTTACGACAGTCAAAGATTTCACAAGGACCTTTACAGCCATTCACACGCGGAGCGTTCGGACGGAATGCTTCGCACTTTTTGCAGACCCATGACGAGTCGGTCAGGATCGTAGCGTCTCCGATTTCCGCATCCAAAAGAAAGCATGGAATCGAATCGATGGAATGTCCTGTGCCGTAGCCATAATATAGCACCATGGCAGCGATGACATTCTCTCCTTCCCGCAAATAATCGCTCACATCGATGATGTCCACGAATTGCCAACGAGGATCGCTTCGCGCAGGTCCCTTCGTTATATACTGTCCGTTGATATAAAGAACGTAGCGGGAATCCGCAAAAACGCGAACCGTTGCTTCCGATTCTTTCTTGGGAAGATTAAACTTTTTTCGAAAACAGACATAGGAGTTTGTCGGTCTGTCGTAATAGGTTTCGGTTTCTGCCTGAAGCCAGATCAGCTTTGCATTCGTATGCAAGTATCCCAGATCGTCAACCTTATCCCGAACAAACCTTCTCTGATTCATGGTGTCCGCCTCCGTCACAATTTCTTTTATTTTATCACATTTTCCATGTTTTGTCAATACTAAGTTATTCTGATTGTAAAGTACCTGAACCCTTAATTCTATTGCAGGTTGCTTAAAATCCTCTTTGTTCTGCTTCCGTCATTTTTAGGGTGCTAAATTCCTGATACTTTTCTTTCCCTTGGTACTGTTATGATGACAAAAACGTCCACCGAAAAGATTTCTCGGAGGACGTTACTGTTATGTAAAGCTTCGGTCGATCTGCACCACCGCATTGGTCTTCTCGTGGGTTTCTGCGATCAGTGCGCAAATCTTTTCCTTTGCTTCTTCTTCGGAAAGCTTACTGTCAAAGGGGAGGACCGCATCGAAGATCACGTTGGTGTGGGTGGGGCCGGGGACGGCACGAAAATCGTGAATGGTGATTTTTGGATGGATCTGTTTCACCGTTTCTGTCACCGATTTCTTCAGACGGACGGTTTGTGCATCATCTGTGACAATCGGATCCATGTGGATGACGGCAATGCATCCCATTTCCTCGGCGATGGTTCTTTCGATGTTGTCAATGGTATCATGCGCCTGCCAGATGTCCGCATTTGCGGGTACCTCTGCATGCAAGGAGATGATTTTTCTGCCGGGGCCGTAATCGTGGACGATCAGATCGTGAATCCCCGCAACGGTGGGGGCTGCCATCACCGTTTCTTCAATTTGCTTTACAAACTCCTCCTCGGGAGGCTGGCCCAGCAGGGGGGAGACTGTTTCTTTGACCGAACGGATGCCCGCAACAAAGATCATCACCGACACGGCAATTCCGCAATATCCGTCCAAATCCAAAGAGGTGGCGTGGGATAAAATCATGGTTGCGAGAACCACCACGGTGGCCACAGCATCTCCGAGGGAATCGGTCATGGTTGCCATCATGGCGGCGGAGCGAATCTTTTTCCCTACACTGTGATTGTACAGCCCCATGTAAATCTTGACCGCCACCGATACTCCGAGAATAATCACCGAAATCAGACGGAATTCCACGGCCTGAGGATTCAGGATCTTGTCAAAGGAGCTTTTGGCCAACTCGAACCCCATCAAAAGGATCAACATGGAAACGATGAGCCCCGAAATGTATTCGAACCGTCCGTGGCCGAAGGGATGCTGAGGATCGGGTTTTTGCCCCGCCAGACGGAATCCGGCAAGAGTGATCACCGAGGATCCCGCATCGGAGAGGTTGTTGAAGGCGTCGGCCATGACGGCGATGGAGCCGGAAAAAAGGCCGACGAACAATTTCCCGCAGAACAAAATAAGGTTCAGCGCAATTCCCATTATACCGCAAAGAGTGCCGTATTTCTGCCGCACCTCGGGATTTTTGTAGTCATTGTGATTTTTAATAAGGCGTTTTGCCAGAAATGTAATCATGGATCTCTTCCTTTCTTCCGACAGTATAGCATGTTTTGTGCATTTTGTCAAGATTTCCCCGTGAAATTTTTATCCTCCATCCTTCGGGGAAAAGCATTCTTCTTCGCCCAAATGTCAGGCGGGAAATCAATGCCTGTGTCGAGAGGGCAGGGAAGATGCGGAAGGGCAGAGGCACCGTTTGCTAAAATCCGCAGAGACGGAGGAGTATAATAATACCGTCAACACCGACACACACGACACAGAAAACATCAAGGAGGTTAAAAATGTATCATTTTACGGGAAAAATATACCGAGAGATTCCTACCGCCTTTCTGCGGGGCAAGCACTCCCTACGGGAAAAGGCCGATCATCCTGCCATTGACGGATTGTGCGAAAATATCCGACAGGTGGGGATCGTCCACCCTTTGACAGTTCGTTATTGTGGGGAGGGGGAATACGAAATTGTTGCGGGGGTGCGTCGCTATCAGGCCGCCCTTCGCCTGGGGCTGGAAAAGGTCCCCTGTATTGTTACCGATTCGGATGGCGGCGAATCCGCATTGCTGGCCCTTTCCGAAAATCTTCAACGCAAAAATCTGAGCTTCTTTGAGGAGGCGGAGGGAATGCGCCGCGTGACAGAGCTTCTCGGGCTGACTCAGGAGCAGTTGGCCCGTAAGCTTGGCAAAAGTCAATCAGCAGTGGCAAACAAACTGAGGCTTTTGCAGTTGTCCGAGGATTTGCGTCAGATCATTGTTTCCGAGGGACTTACCGAGCGGCACGCCCGCGCCCTTCTTTCGGTGGAAGGGGAGAGTTTGCGCCGTAAGGTACTGAAGGTGACCGTATCCCGAGGGTATCGGGTGTCGCAGATGGAGGCGTACATTGAGAAGCTTAAAAACGAGACCCCAAAGAAATCCGAGAAAAAGGATTCCTTTTGCAAGGGCTTTTGTCGCGATCTGAGACTTTACATCAATTCTTTAAATCGCACCGTGGATCTGATGAAGCATTCGGGCTTTCAGACCCATTGCGAGACCTCGGAGGATGTGTCGAAGATCATTTATCGCATTGAAATCGCAAAATAAGCTCAGGGCAGAATCAGTCCAAGCTCGTCGTAGAGGATAATGCGGAAGGTGCGCAGCAGCCTTTCCGCATCCTGGGGTAAAATATTCAGCTCCAATGCTGCGGTGATCTCGGAATGGGTCTTGGACCAGTAAACCATCTGCAAAAGCTCATAGATCTTGTCTCCGCAGGGATACCATAGGGCACGGCGCATGGCCGCTTCCATGGCTTCCCGATTGAACATCATCCGCTGGTAGATCCGATCGGTGTTGATCCGCGGATCGGAGACAGGCATACGGCTGAGCCGATCCAGTGCTTTCTGAAATTTTTCATAGGGGTATTCTTCAATGACCCGTTCCACATATCTCTTACAAGAATAATTTCTCGATCCTGCCATGTCTCTCCTCTGTCAAATAAAAAGAGTTATAGTAAGTCTTATACTTATTATAACTCTTTTTTATGTCTTATGTTTTACAATTTTCGAACAAGTATTCGTATTTTTACCAATGAGGCTGATCCACCGCCATGGTGGCGTAGGCGTTCAGGTCGGTTCCTGCGGTGTGACCTGCCAAATGCTCAAAATAGGCTTGGGCGCCGATCATGGCTGCATTGTCTCCGCACAGATCCTGACGGGGGAGATAAAGCTCAATTCCTTCCTCTTTGCAGGCTGTTTCCATGTAGGACCGTAGGTCTCTGTTTGCGGAAACTCCTCCCGCAAGCACCAGCTTTCCCGTGGTGTTCTTTGCCGCAAGAACGCTCTTTTCGGTCAGTACGCCACAGACCGCTTTTGTGAAGGACGCCGCAAGATCCGCCGCATTGATTTCTTCGCCCCGCTGCTTTGCGGTGTGCGCATAGTTGACCACGGCAGTCTTTACGCCCGAAAAGCTGAAATCATAGGGTGCATCCTTAAAATGAACCTTCGGAAAGACGATGGCATCGGGATTCCCCGTTTCCGCCGCCTTTTGGATTTTGGGGCCGCCCGGGTACCCGAGGCCCAGGATTCGTGCCGATTTGTCGAAGGCTTCCCCTGCCGCATCGTCCCGCGTCTTTCCCAGAATTTCGTATTCCGTATAGGATTTGACATGGACAATATGGCTGTGTCCGCCCGAGGCGATCAACGCGGTGAAGGGGGGCTTCAGGTCGGGATGGGTCAGATAGTTGGAGGCCACATGTCCCCGCAGGTGATGGACGGGGATCAGGGGTACATTTAAGGTATATGCAAGACTTTTTGCGTAATTGACTCCCACAAGAAGTGCACCGATCAGTCCGGGGGCATAGGTGACGGCCACCGCGTCGGGTGTTTCTCCGCCGAGGGCGCGCTCAACTAAGGGCTCAATAGCTTCAATATGGCAGCGGGATGCGATTTCGGGTACAACCCCACCGTACCGTTCGTGGATGGGAATCTGGGAAACCACTTCGTTTCTCAGAACAATCCGTCCGTCCTCCACCAGGGCGGCGGCGGTTTCGTCGCAGGAGCTTTCAATGGCTAATATTTTCATGTGATCAACCTCGTTTTGTTTCTACCACAGAATAATAACATAATTTTTTCCCTTTGTCAAGTCATTGACCGAAATTGACCAAAGAAAATATAATGGAATACGGTTTCGGAGGAGGGTTTTTTATGAAAATGGAAAAAACAACAGGGGAGATTCTTGTTACCTTGAGCAGTGCCGATCAGGAAGCTTTTGGGGTGCATTATTCCACCATGTCCTTTGCCGACCCTCGGACGCGGCGTTTTTGTGAGTATATGGCGGTGTTGGTCTGTCTTCGGGAGGGAATGCCCGAGACGGGGAATGTGACGGTGCGTGCGGTGGAAAATGCGGCAGGGGAACTGTTATTGTATTTTTCGTATCCCGGGGAAGATCTTCGGGAAACCTTTTCCCGTGTGATTGAATTCTTCGATCTGGACGGTCTTCTCGATTGCCGTCGGGTGTTTGTGTCCGATCCTGCCCTCTGTGCCGAGGCTTATGTATACGGCGACAGGTATTATCTTTGGTACTCTTACGATACGGTTCCCGAACGTTTTGCGTCACTTTCTCTATCTCTTTTGGAGTATGGAAGAACCTCTTCGTTGGATCGCACCTTCCTGTGCGAGCACGCAACGCCTCTTCCGCGTGCGGTTTCCCTTTTTCTCAACTGAAAATCCCCGAAAATCCTTGACATCTGCCGCAGGATGTGTTATAATAACATTGTATAATACCGTATCAAGGAGGATGTATGGGCTCCGAAAAGCTGAACGCCACCGTGCTTGTGGTGGATGACGATCCCGAAATCGTTTCCGCCATTACAAAACTGTTGGAAATGGAAGGCTATTCCGTTCTGAAGGCCTATGACGGTCTGGAGGCGCTGGAGGTGCTTTCCCAAAATAAGGTGCATCTGATCCTGATGGATCTGATGATGCCCCGCGTGGACGGGCTTTCCGCCGTCATGCGCATTCGGAAGGACAATAATATTCCCATTATCATTCTTTCTGCCCGAACCGAGGACAACGATAAGATTCTCGGTCTGAATGTGGGTGCGGATGATTATATTGCCAAGCCCTATAATCCTATGGAGCTTTTGGCTCGGGTCGGGTCGCAGCTGCGCCGCTATTTCCGCTTGGGCGCCTCCGACGGCGGGGATGACGGCAACAGTCTTCGGGTGGGCGGTCTTCGGATGGATTTGACCACAAAAACCTTTTATGTGGACGAACGCCCTGTGAAGCTGACCTCTACGGAATATCGGATCATGGAGGTCTTTATGCGGGCTCCCGGGACGGTCTATTCCGCCGAAGAGATTTATAAGGCTGCATGGAAGGAGGAGCCCCACGCCGCCGAAAACACCGTTACCGTGCACATCCGACGGATTCGCGAAAAGATTGAGATCGATCCGCGGGACCCCCGTTATCTGAAGGTGGTCTGGGGCATCGGGTATAAGCTGGAAAAATAAGAAAAAGGAGAGAGGATTTTATGAAGGCATTTCAATCGCGCACCCTCAGAGTGCTTGCTCTGATCTTTGCCGCTGTCCTTCTTGCGGCGTCTTCTCTCTGTTTTGCTTATGCCAACGATCGGGCGGGAATGTCTGAGATTTTTACCTACACCGACTTTCGTAACACCGACGCCTACAGTGCCCGTCTTCAGCGCGCCTCCGAGGTGATGGAGGATCTGGCCCGTGATGTATATGACGGTTCCAAGGTTTCTTCCATCGATTTGGAGGGAACGGCGGTGGACGGTGCTTTTCACTATTATTTTTATGCGGGAGGTACCTGCCTGACCGATATCCCTATGCTGGAAGGGTTGGACTTTTCCCATGCAAAAACCTTGGCGGTCTATCGCCAAGGGGTCTGCTATCTGATGGACACCACCCACACGCAGGCGGAACGGTTTTCCCGTAATGACGACTATTCCTGGAAGCCCTATGATCTTACCAAAACCGTGTCTCTTTCCGTCTTTTCCTGCGATGCGGGGGCTATTCTGGTTCCCGATACCGATTGGCTGAATGAGCAGTATACCTTGTGGGATACGGCAAAAAACCGAGCCCTTCTGTTTATTGTTTTTCTGTTCCTTGCCGCCATTCCCATGGCCTTTTTGATTCTTGCCGCAAGCTGGATGAAGCCTTCTCCGGAAAACAGTCGTCGCTATCATGTGTTTACCGAACTGAAGATTCTTGCCGCAGTGATTGCCGCCGTGGCGTTGTTTTCCGTGCTTAACCCCTCCTATCTGGTGTGGTTGCGTGACTTTTTTGCCCTTTTCGGACGGGGAGACGACAAAACGGTTTATATCGCCTTTGCTGCTCTGTTTACCGCGCTTTGTCTGGTGCTTCTTTATTCGCTTCTCGGACTGATCCGTGCGGGCAAGGAATCCCGCTTTGTGAATGGCTCCTTCTTTTATTGGTTCTGCCGCAAGCCCTTTCTTGCGCTGCGCGGACGAGCCAATCGCCACTATCTGCGCCGTTACCGTTATTCGGTTTTGTTTGCCCTGCGCACCATCCTCTTTTTCGGGCTTGAGGTTCTTTTGATCGGATTCTTTGTGTTTACCGCCGTCAATCAGTATTGGATTGTTCTGCAAATTCTCCTTCTGCTTGCCGTGATTTTAGTGGCAATCCTTTATTTCTTCGGTAATTATCGGGATGTTCATTCTCTGAACCGTCTGCTGGATCACATTACAGCCCTTCAGGAGGGGAATCTGTCGTTTCGTGCGTCGATTCCCTCGGACGATGTGTTCTCGGAATATGAAACCCAGCTTCGAGCGGTGGGTGACGGCTTTGATCACACCCTGCGAAGTCAGATTTCCGCTGAGCGCTCCCGCGTTAACCTTATTACCAACGTGTCCCATGACCTGCGCACTCCCCTCACCTCGATCATCGGTTATTTGGATCTTCTGTCCAAGGTGGAGCTTTCCGATGAGGCGCGGGACTATGTACGGATTCTTACCGAGAAATCCAATCGTTTGAATCACCTTGTCTCCGACGTGTTTGCCCTTTCCAAGGCCAACAGCGGCGCCGAGGATGTTCCCATGGAGGATCTGGATCTCTTCCTCCTTGCCCGTCAACTGGTTGCAGATCTTTCCGACACTGCTGCGGCGACCGGGAAAACAGTGCGTCTTGTGGGGGAAGGACATGCTCCCATCTGCTCCAACGGGAACAAAATCTACCGCATTTTGCAGAATATGCTGGACAATGCGCTGAAATATTCGCTGGAAGGGACCCGTGTCTTTGTTTCTCTCTCTTCTTCGAAGGGGAAAGCTACCGTCACGGTGAAAAATACCGCTTCCTACGAAATGAATTTTACCGCCGAGGAGATCTCCGAGCAATTTGTTCGGGGGGATCCCTCCCGTACCGGCGATGGCAGTGGGTTGGGGCTCGCTATTGCCCGAAGCTTCTCCGAACAGCTGGGTGCGGAATTCGACATCCAAATCGATGGGGATCAGTTCGCCTCGTCCATCACCTTTCCCTTGAAATCAAATCAGTCTTCGGCAGATGCCGAACAGGAGGATCTTTGATATGAATACCGTACTTTCCAATGGGCGTCTTTCGGTTACCGTCTCCGATTATGGAGCACAGTTGCAATCGGTCAAGCTGGATGGTGTGGAGCGTCTCTGGCAGGGCGATCCCTCCGTATGGGACGAGCGTTCTCCCATCCTGTTTCCCTTTGTGGGACGCATCAAGGAGGGCAAATACACCTTTGAGGGGAAGGAATATCCTGCCCCCGGTCCCCATGGCTTTGCCCGCCGTTCCACCTTCACCCTGGCAGATCACGGGGAGGATTATTTGACCTACCGTCTGACTTCCTCCGAACAAACAAAGGCTGTTTATCCCTTCGATTTTGCCCTTGATATTACCTACCGCATCGACGCAAACAAGCTGACCCAATCCTTCACCGTGAAGAATACCGATAACCGTGTGATTTATTATGCTTTCGGCGCCCATCCCGGCTTTTTGGTGCCCGCCACGGAAGGCTCCGACTTTAATGACTGGTATCTTGAGTTTGCCGAAGGAGAGGTTTTGAATCAAGCCATGCTGGATGGCATGTTTATGTCTCGCCGTGTGGAACCCTGCCGCTTTGCGAAGGGCAACAGAATCTCTCTCTATCACGAAATGTTTGATGACGATGCTTTTATCCTCACCGGCTTGAAAAACAAGAAATTTGTGCTGAAAAACGATAAAACAAAGGAGCAGATTGCTTCCGATTGCTCCGACTTCGAATATCTTGCTTTCTGGCAGGCCACGGGAAGTGGTGCAAAATATCTTTGTGTCGAGCCCTGGAACGGCCTTCCCAGCGATGCTGCCGATCCCGAGGATCTCACTGTCAAGCGTGATATGCGAACCCTCGCCCCCAACAGCAGTGAAACCTGCACCGTTTCTTATACTTTCGATTAATGGGAATTTTCGAAAAATAGCAAAAAAAGAGCAAGAACAGGAGCGTTCCTCTTATTCTTGCTCTTTTGTTATTCATCCGTATTTTTCTTGATAATAATTGAGATGGTCGACAGAATGAGAACGAAAATCGTTCCAAAGATGGTTGCGCCCAATCCCAAAGCCATGGACATCGAATCTGAGCTGATTATGTTATAATAGAGAAGGGTAGATGCAAGATTTGCCGTAATGGTTGAAATCAACAGATGTGTTGACCAAACGGCCAGTGATTTTTTGCTTCTTGCAATGTTGAAGTTTAGTGCGGTCAAGAACAACTGTAACATGAAGAAAATCATCCACAACCGATACCCTAACCAATAAAAAAGACAGGAGAGGATCAAGAGACTGTAATTTGCAAGGCCCAGCAAGATTCGTCTTTTGTTCATGGCGCCCTCCTTTTTTGTATCCGATGGCTGTGAGGTTCGTTACAGCGTCTTTGCAATTTCCTTCAAATACGCGCGGAATCCTTCGCCGATTTCGGGATGCTTGAGGGCGGTTTCCACCTGCGCCTGCATGACACCCAGCTTGTTGCCCATGTCATAGCGGATTCCCTCAAAATCAAGAGCCATCATCTTTCCGTCCCGTGCCATCATCTGCATCGTGTCGGTTAACTGGATTTCACCGTTCTTTGCTGTAGGCGTCTTATCCAGATAATCGAATACATCGGGGGTCAAAATGATGCGACCCAACACCGAGAAGCAGGAAATGATCTCTTCCTTTTTGGGCTTTTCGATCATGTCCGAAACCTCATACAGGCGGTCTTCCACCTTTGTGACGTCCAGCGTGCAATACTTCATGACCAGTTCCTCGGGAACCTCCTGCACGCCCACCACGCTCTTTCCGTATTGCTCGTAAACCTTCAGAAGCTGACCCACCACGGGCTTTTCTTCGTTCATGATCACGTCATCCCCGTAAAGGACGGCAAAAGGCTCGTTTCCCACAAAATTACGGGCGAGGGAAAGGGCATGCCCCGTTCCGTTCATTTCCTTTTGGCGTACATAAACAATATCCGCCAGTTCGGCAATGTCCCGCACCTGCTTCAAAGCCTCCGCTTTTGCGGTGCCCCCTTGGGCAAGGCGGTCCTCCAGCTCGGGCGCATAGTCGAAATGATCTTCAATCAGCGTCTTTCCGCGGGAGATGATAATCATAATGTTTTCAATGCCCGAAGCCTTGATTTCTTCCACAAGATACTGAAGGGCGGGTTTATCTACAATTGGGATAAGCTCCTTCGGAACGGATTTTGTTGCGGGAAGCATACGGGTTCCGAGGCCTGCGGCAAGAATAACCGCTTTTTTTACGTTCATAGTTCAATCCCTCGTTTGTTTGTTTTTTGATAGTGACCGATCAAAAGCAGCAGCGGAAGCCCCAGCACATAGCAGCAGATAAATTCGCTCAATCCGATTTGTCCCGCCATTGTGAGGAAGTATGCCCAGGCCCATTGATCTGCGTAAATAGTCAGCAATAAGCCGATCAATACCGCATTTGCAAGGACGGGAGGCAAGGGGGCCAACCACCAAAGATTCTTTTTCCGACAAAGCTGAGTCCCCAGCGCGCCCAAAAGGGTCGCCGCTGTTCCGAGAAGCAGATCCAAAGGGCCTACACTGCTCAGCAGATTTGCGATCAGACATCCGATACTCAACCCGATCGTTGCGATGGGGAAGCAGAACGGCAGAACGGTCATGCATTCCGAAATGCGAAATTGGATGGGGCCGTAACCGAATTCTCCCAATACCCATGTGAGAACAACGTACAGTGCTGCGATCAGCCCGCAGAAGGCGATTTGCTTTGTGGAAAATTTTTTCATGTTGATTTCGCTCCGTGTTTTGATTTGCGTCAGGGAATTGCGACTGACGTATTTTGTTTTACAATGGTGATGCTTTTGTCATTATAGCATATGTTTGCCATTTAATTGCTACGAATGTGTGACAAAAGTTAGAATAAGCGTGCGTTTTTGTCAAAAAAGCATTTTCTGGCGGCGGTATAATATACCTCATCGTCCCGAACAAAGGTCTTTACCACCAAAAGAGGGGAGAGATTGCGGCGGTTTCCGCAGGGGAGATGCAGGTGCAACAATACGCCGCCCTCCGTATCTTCTGCTTTGCAATCCAGAATTTCAGCCTTCATGTCGATGGTTTCCATGCCTCTTTTGGTTTTCTTTTCGGTGGGAATGGTGTCTGCGGCAAAGAAAGTCTCCCAGTCTGCGTCGGTTCTTCCCTCCGCAAAGACCTCATAAGAGGCGCTTTCGATGTCATTGAAGTCCCGTGCCGATTCTGTTACCGCAAGAATTTTGAGCCCGGCGGGAAGGGTGCGGTTCAGTCGGTCCTTCATTTCTTCCAAGGGCATTTCTTCGGTGATTTTGATTTCAAAATATTCCTTTTCTCCCGAAATTCCCAGGGCCAGCGGGGCGGCAAAGACCAAATAGGGGTGGGGGTTGAAGCCTTCTGTGAATTTTACGGGGATTTCGGCTCTTGTCAGAGCGCGGGTCATGCACCGCATCAGGTCCAAATGGGACATGTAGATGGCGGTCCCTTTCTTTTCAAATTCAAACCGGATCACAAACGTCACCTCCGCAGATGGATTTTACGCCGCATCCCATACACTTTTCCTTGCAGTTGGGGGATGTTTTGTTTTGATAGGCCAATTTGGATTCCCGAATCAGGAAGGCTTTCGAAACGCCGCAATCCACCACGTCCCAAGGCAACTCCTCGTCATAGGTGTAGCGCCGTCCCGCATAATCTTCTATGCGAATGCCGCATTCTTCCATGGCTTCCAGCCAAAGATCGTATTTGAAATGCTCATCCCAGGCATCAAGAATGCAACCCTTTCTCCATGCGCATTCCAAAAGATCTCCCAGCTTGCGGTCGCCGCGGGAGAACACACCCTCCAGAACGCTGGTCTTTCCCTCGTGATAATTGAGACGGATTTTACGGGATGTGATGGCGTTTTTCAGCAACTGCTGACGGCGATGAATTTCCTCCATGGGAATTTGAGGCTCCCACTGGAAGGGGGTAAAGGGCTTGGGAACAAAGGTGGAAAGACTGATGGTGACCGAAACGCCCTTACCTTTTTTGATCTTCAGCTGATAATAATAGTCAACAATTCGCTGGGCAAGATCTGCAATACCCAGAATGTCCTCGTCGGTTTCGGTGGGAAGGCCGATCATGAAGTACAGCTTTACGGCGGTGTTGCCCCCCGTAAAAGCAATGCGGCAGCCTTCGAAAATATCCTCTTCCGTAATGTTTTTGTTAATGGCATCCCGCAGACGCTGTGTGCCCGCTTCTGGAGCAAAGGTCAGCCCCGAGGCACGAACCGCCCGCATCTTCTTCAGCAATTCCTCGGAGAAATTATCGATGCGCAGGGACGGGAGAGCCAAATTGATCTTCCGCGGCGTGCAGTAGTCCAGAAGCATGTCCGCAAATTCGGGCAATTTTTCGTAGTCGCTGCTGGAAAGGGAGGTCAGCGAAATTTCGTCATATCCCGTAGATGCACTCAGCTTTTTGATCTGCTCCATCATGATTTCGGGGGATTTCTGACGGAAGGGGCGGTAGATCATGCCCGCCTGACAGAAGCGACAACCGCGAATACAACCGCGCATGATCTCCATGGAAATGCGGTCATGGATCACCTTTGCATTTGGCACGATCAGCTTTTCGGGATAGGTGACCTTGTCCAAATCCTTGATGATACGGCGGCGCACCTTCACGGAGCGGTCATGAATGGCGGGAACATAGCAGGATTCCAGCTTGTCTGCCTTTTCCAGAAATTCTTTTTTGTTGCCTTTGCATTCCTGCCACAGATCCACCAGCTCAAGAAGCGTTTCTTCTCCTTCGCCGATGTTGAACAGATCCACAAAGTCTGCCAAAGGCTCTGGGTTGACGGTGCAGGGACCACCTGCGATCACCACGGGCATGTCCTGCGTGCGGTCTGCGGAACGGACGGGTAATCCCGCCAAATCCAGCATGTTCAGCACGTTTGTATAACTCAATTCATATTGAAGTGTGAAGGCGACAAAGTCAAAGTCACGAATAGGATCACGGCTTTCCAGCCCGAAAAGGGGAACCTGCTTTTCCCGCATCAATTGTTCCATGTCGGGAGCGGGTGCACAAACACGCTCGCACCAGATGTCCTCTCTGCGGTTCAGAATGTCATATAAAATTTTAATTCCCAGATGAGACATGGCCACATCGTACAGATCGGGAAAGCAAAACGCAAAGCGGGTCTTTACGCTCTGCTTGTCTTTTACAACGCTGTTCAGCTCTCCGCCGCTGTACCATGCGGGATTTTTCACCCGGAGAAGGAGACGGTCCAATTCCATAGCAAAACTCCTAAAAATATTCTTGGCTTTATTATATAATATTTTTGTCAAAAATGCAAGAGTTTTCAAAAAGTCTTCGAAATCTTCCTTTGGACTTGACAAATTCAAAGATTTGTAGTACAATATATAATACATTACTATTGCAATTTACGGAAGGGGTCTGTTATGAAAATGAAAAAACAGTCCGCACGTTCAATTTTATCTCTTTTGCTCGTGCTTCTTCTCACGGTTTCCTTCTTTCCGTTGTATGCATCGGCGGATACGGATACCGAAGGAAGCGGAGCATCTTCTGTGACCGATACCTTGGGTCCTTCGGGTACCTATCCCGATTGCCCCGATGAGCCTACGTCGGAAAGCGATGTGTCTTCGGGGTCCGATTCTTCGGGTGGGGATACCGTGGATACTCCCGAGCCGGAGGATGAGCCCGGTCGTATTCAGGCAGGATATGCCTTTGCGGGAAAAGATTCCCTGACCGTCGATGTGGGTGGAAAATATCCTCTTTCCACGAAGACCTTCGGTTCGGCAACGCTTTCTGCCGTCACCGGATACCGTGAAGGGGGGATGTCCGGCTACGTTTCGCTGGATAATACTCTGTTTACCAAGCGGGAACAGCTTTCCTTGGGTTTTTGGACCAAATTCTCTTTGGAGAGCGCACGGTCGAAGGGGACTCTGCTTCGTGTCAACGGCAAGGACGGTGAGTCTATTAATTTGGGCTTTACTACCCAGGGTAAGACTGTTTCTCTTCGCTTGACGGTCAACGACGGCAAACGGGAGGTTTCCTGTAATTATGATGTGACCGAGATTCTTACCGCCGAAGAGGCCTGGAGCCATTTCGCCTTCACCTATCGAAAGGCCACCGATTCGGTCTCTCAGCTGGTTCTCTATGTGAACGGTAAGTTTATTGCCGCCTCTCAGACCACTTCCTTTGTGGATCTTTCTCAAATGAAGGCTTCCAGTGTCGCTCTGCAGGGAGTTGTGGCGGACGAATTGTATATTACAAACTTTGCCCTTGAGTCTGCAAAGATTTCTTCCATGATGAACCAGCCCATTGCCACCTTCTACGCCACCGAGCAGAAGGAAATCGAAGGAGGCGGCAGCAGTGGTGACAGCGGGTCCGAAACGCCCGGAGGTGATGAAAAGCCTCCCGTGACCGCTTTGGTCTATCCTTGGGCAGGCTATTTCTTTGAAGGCAGCTATAACGCAGGCGCGGACAGCGGCTCTTCCAATATTTCCGCTATGGTGGATAACGATTGTGTTCGTATTGATTCCGCAAATCTGGTGGAGAAGTTCGGTCATGGTATCGTTCGCCGTGAGGGCAATGCTCCCGCCTATTATCTGAAGATGGATTCCCGCCTGGTTCAGGCGCAGAATTCTTTCTCCTTTGCCTGCTGGGTTTTTCGCAGCGGTGACAGTAAGGCCAACGAAGAATGTCTGCTGGAATTGGGAGGAAGCGAAGGAATCCTTCGTTTTGCTCCCTATGCGGTGGGCGCAGACGGGGTCAGCGTGGCTTATGTGGAATATACCGACAGCCGCGGCAATATCCAACACGGTATGATTCCTTCCAATGCTTCTTCTGCCGCAACCGGTGCTTGGGTTCATTATACCCTCACAGTTGCTTACAACGGCGCAATTACTGTTTATGTGAACGGGGTTGCCTCGGCTGTATTCGCTTCGGGCGTCAGTCCTGCGGCGTTGAATTATGAGGACTGCCGTGTGGTTACCGGGGCTTCTTCCTCCGATCCCACCCGTACCGTGATTGATGAGGTTTATTT
>JAGAOU010000049.1 GCA_017623595.1 Clostridia bacterium | reverse complement strand
TAACCCGCTGATTGAAGCAGGTACCGTGGTTGGAGCGCAGGTACTTAACGGTGGGATAACGGTGCGAAATACCGTCATCGCCCAGAATATAGATCTCACGGGCATCCGCCTTGGTAACGATACCGCCCTGACGGGCAACCACGCAAACACCGGAGTCGACGGCGGCGCGGTGCTCCATGCCGGTACCGACAAAGGGAGCCTCAGTACGGATCAGAGGAACGGCCTGACGCTGCATGTTCGCACCCATCAGAGCACGGACGGCGTCGTCGTGTTCCAGGAAGGGAATCATGGCCGTTGCGATGGAGACCAGCATACGGGGGGTGACGTCCATGTAGTCAACCTTTTCCCGTTCCACTTCCAGAATGGCATCTCTCAGACGGGCGGCAACCCGCTTGTTGACAAAGCGGCCTTCCTCGTCCAGAGGTTCGTTTGCCTGAGCGACAATAAAGCCATCCTCGAAATCGGCGGTCATGTAAACGATCTCGTCCTGAACCACGCCCGTTTCCTTATCCACGGGGCGGTAGGGAGCTTCGATGAAGCCGTATTCGTTGATACGGGCATAGGTGGAAAGATAGGAGATCAGACCGATGTTGGGTCCTTCGGGGGTTTCCACGGGACACATACGGCCGTAGTGGGTATAGTGAACGTCGCGGACTTCCATGCCGGCACGGTCGCGGGTCAGACCGCCGGGACCGAGGGCAGAAAGACGGCGTTTGTGCGTCAGCTCGGCCAGGGGGTTGGTCTGGTCCATGAACTGAGACAAGGGAGAAGATCCGAAGAATTCCCGAATTGCGGCGCTGACAGGACGGGTATTCAGCAGGTTCTGAGGCGTGACAACCTCGGTGTTCTGCATATTCATCTTCTCACGGACAGAGCGTTCCATGCGGGCAAAGCCGATGCGCAGCTGGTTCTGAAGCAGTTCGCCCACAGAACGAATGCGGCGGTTGCCCAAATGGTCGATATCGTCAATGGTACCGATACCGTGCTGCAGGCCGATGAAATAGTTGATGGAGGCGAACAGATCCTCGTTGCACACGGTCAGGGGGATCAGTTCGGCAATGCGGGCGCGGGACTCTTCGAGCAAAGCAGCCTCGTCATCTCCGCACTTTTCCAGAATTTCCTGAAGGACGGAGAACTTGACCCATTCATTGACACCGGCCTTGCGGACGTCGAAGGAAACAAAGTTCTGCATATCCACCATGCCGTTGGAGAAGACACGAAGCTCGGTCTCGTCGACATTCTTCAGGTAGACCTCATAAACGCCGGCGTTTTCGATCTCTTTGGCAAGATCGGCGGAAACAACGGTGCCGATATCCGCCATCACTTCCCCGGTCAGAGGAGCAACAACGGGACGGGTCAGCTCATGACCGACAATACGGCCGGACAGAGCAACCTTTTTATTATATTTGTAGCGACCGACACGGGTCAGGTCGTAGGTGCGTTCATTGAAGAACAGATTGTCGATATGGGCAATAGCCGACTCGACGGTAGCAGGCTCACCGGGACGGAGCTTCTTATACAGTTCCACAAGAGCGGTGGCGCGATTGTGGGAAACATCCTTCTCCAGGGTGGCCAGAATGCTGGCATCTTCGCCGAAGGTCTCTTTGATCTGCTCGTCGGTTTCAATGCCGAAGGCACGGATCAGCGTGGTGACGGGGAACTTCTTGCCCTTATCCACACGGACATACAGCACATTGTTGGCATCGGTCTCATATTCCACCCAGGGACCGCGGTTGGGCATCACGGTGCCGGCAAACAGCTTGTGGCCGATCTTGTCGGTCTCCAGGGTAAAGTAAATACCGGGAGAACGGACCAGCTGAGAAACCACAACACGCTCTGCGCCGTTGATGACAAAGGTTCCGGTTTCGGTCATCAAGGGGAAATCGCCGAAGAAAATACTCTGCTCCTGAATTTCTCCGGTCTGATTGTTGGTCAGACGGCAGGTAACATGCAGGGGGGCGGCAAAGGTGACGTCCCGTTCCCGACATTCTTCTACGGTGTACTTGGGCTTCTCGTCGATCTTATAGTCCACATAGTCGAGGCGAATAACCCCGGTGTGGTCAATGATGTTCGAGGAATCCTTCAGGACCGATTTCATGCCCTCTTCCACAAACCAGCGATAAGAATCCAGCTGCACATTGATCAGGTTCGGAAGTTCGTACTTCTGACTGGGCTTGCCGAAATTCACGCGGTCGCTTTTGCCGAAGTTTTCATAGAAGGCGCCGACTTCTTTGGGATCCAACAGTTCCGACATTCAACGATCATCTCCATTCCAGAATTTTGACTCTTGATTTTTTCTCGATTTTGTGCTATAATAGGGTATCGAAAAAAATTGCTCTGCGTTGTGTGTGCCGCATCGCACCCCCGATGGCAAAAAGCCCAAAACCCTATGGTTTTCAGGTTTTTCCCGATTTGGGGGTCAAAAAAGGGCATACCCCCAGTTTCCTATTATGGCAATATACAATTTTATCATAAGTTCAAGGATTTGTCAAGTGCTTGAACGGATTTTTTGTACGGAAAAATCATTTTTGTTAATCTTGCTCATAAGAGCTTGAAAATACACCCTCATTTTCTCTGTTGTGAACAAATCAACACTTGTCCGCAACAAAAGCACAAAAAAAGGAGAATCAACAATGGCAAGAAAATTACCCAATCAGGATCTTCACGGAGCAACCCTCACCGCAGGATCGGTAATGGTGCTGTCCTTCACCTTCATTCTGATGATCGTTCTCATCATTATGGGAATCAAGGTCGATCTGCCCGTCATGATTGTTGTGGGCCCCATCCTGTTCGCCATCGGCATCCTGCTCTGTCTGCCTAATCTGATCAATGTCATCAAGGGAAAGATCAAAGAGCATCGCATCCGCACCGGCAAGGAGCAGCCCGTTCAGAAAAAGTCCTGGGACCCCAACCACCGCTTTGATGACTGAGTAAAAAATTACATAATAAAATTTTCTTCATCCCCATGCAAAACATTTTGAGCGATCGCGAGCATCAAACGAAAGGCGATGCTTGAGGAAAGTCCGGGCTCCCACGGGAAAGAATAACGGATAACGTCCGCCGAAGGTGACTTCCGAGAAAGTGCAACAGAAAACAACCGCCGCAAGGTAAGGGTGAAAAGGCGAGGTAAGAGCTCACCGGAGGGATGGTAACACCCCTCGCTGTGTAAACCTTATTCGGAGCAATGCCGTGACGTACCCTATGGCCTCCCGTCCGGGGTACAGAGGCAGCTGGAGGCACCGAGCAATCGGTGTTCGAGATAGATGATCGCATAAAACAGAACCCGGCTTACGGAAATGTTTTGTATGGCGATGAAGAAAATTTTTATGTGAAAAAAGATAATTAAAAACGAAAAAAGTCCCGAAAAAAAACCAAAAGAATCGACAACTTTTTCATTTCAACACTTCCTTTCATTTCCTTATACGCGAGAAAGATACCGTTTTCCTTACGTTTTTTATTTTTTTCGTAAAATTCTTTGCAGGTGCAGGACCGTTCCGGTGCCCACGGGGCAATCTCAGCGATCTCGCAGGCGGTATACGCCGGGAGGCATTCCGTAGCGGTCGCGGAAGGCGCGGGAGAAGGTGTAGATAGAAGAATATTGCAACAGCTCTGCGATTTCCCGCAGGGCGACGCCCTGACGGATCAAAAGGCAGGCCCGCTCCATCTTTCGGTCCCGCAGGTATTCCTGCAGTGTCCCACCCGTCACCGAGCGAAACAGGTCGGAAAGATAACTGTAATTGTAGTTCATCGCATCTGCCAGCTCCGACAGATTTTTCAGCGAATAAACATGGGTGTCGATATAATACATCATGCGATAACAAAGCTCGTCCGCCGTTGCCACGGTCAGCGCCTTGCTGCCCGCACCTCGGTTCACATTGCGGAAAACAAGAAAGAGAATCTGGCGAAAAATGCCCGCCAAAATATCCTCGGACCACTCATCCTCTCCGTTCAACTCCCCAATGGCGGCGCCGATCAGATCGGAAATGCGCTCATCCCAAATCACGGATATTCCCGCCGACTTACAGAGCTGCACCGTTTCCTCCAATTGCGAAAGAAGCCCCGCATTTGTTGACCAAAGGGAACAGAAATCGTACTCCAGAGGCTGCTCTCCGTCAGAGACAATGGAGTGCAGGTCTCCGGGGAAGGTCAAGTGAATGTCGCCCCGCTTCACGGGAATGGTTTTGCCGTTGATTTCCACAATGCCTCGCCCGCCGCTGACCACCGTCAGCTCCAACACCGTCAGATTGGCATGCAGCCCGACGCTGTCCTTGGGGTTACAGTAAAGGCGGCCGATCTGATACAGATCAATTTCCCCAAAGGAAAGGGGGGCAGAAAAATGAGCCCGATCAAAATGATAGCGGTACTGCTTTCCCGCGGTGGGGTCCTGAAAAACATTTTTTTCGCACATAATCATCCCTCCGAGACCATTATAGCGCAAAACAAAAGCGTTGTCAATAAAATATTAAAGAGTTTTCCGTGAAAAAAGTGCAAAATCCAAAAAATTGCAAAAGAATATAAAAATTATTGCTATTTACATTTTTTCCCGTCGGCGGTATAATGAAAACAGAAAAGAAAAACCCTTTGGAGGTAATATGTTATGAACAATCCCGTTGTGGCCGTCGTCGGTTGCGGCCGTATTGCAAGAGATGCACATTTTCCCGCCTTTGAGAAAATCGGCAACGTGCGCGTAAAATACGCCTGTGATCTGATCGAGGAAAAGGCGCAGATCATGAAGGACAAATACGCCTTTGTGGAGAATGTAATCACCGATTACAAAATCGCACTGGCCGATCCCGAGGTGGAGGTTGTTTTTGTTCTGACCCCCAACTTTGCCCACTACACCGTCACCATGGATGCATTGCGGGCAGGCAAGCACGTCATGTGCGAAAAGCCCGTCACGGTCAGCTACGATCTGTCGGTGGAGATGGCGGAGGAAGCCAAAAAGCAGGGCAAAATCCTGAACATCGGCGTCTGCAATCGCTATCAGGCATCGGTGGTCAAGCTGGAAGAAATGATCCGCAACGGCGAGTTCGGCAATCTGTATCACGTGGTCTGCTCCTTCCGTGCCTGCCGCAGCATTCCCGGTCTGGGAGGTGCCTTCACCACAAAATCCCAGTCGGGCGGCGGCGTTCTGATTGACTGGGGCATCCATTTCCTGGATCTGATCCTTTATATTCTGGGCGGAGCAAAGCTGAAGACACTGACCTGCGACGCTTACAGTGAAATCGGCAAGGACATGAAGTCCTACAAGTACAAATCCATGTGGGCGGAGGATACCGCTGATGTGGAAAACGGCACCAATGACGTGGATGACTTCATCTGCGGTCACGTCCGCACCGATAAGGCGTCCATTACCTTCAACGGCGCATGGGCCCAGAATTTGGACAAGGGCGAAATGTACGTAGACTTTTTGGGAGACAAGAAGGGTGCTCGCCTGACCTACTGCAAGCAGTTCGAATTGTTTGACGGCGAAACGCTGGAAACGGTCAACACCGATCACGAGCTTCCCAACTTCTATCAGCTGGAGGATGCGGACTTCTTTAAATCCATCCGCACGGGCGAAAAGAACCGCAACAACATCGACAATATTCTGGAAAGCATGAAGCTTCTGGATTATCTGTACAAGTCTGCGGAGGAAAAACGGGAAATTGCCCTGTAAGAGACGGCTATGAACATCGGATTTATTGATCTTCATCTAGACGAATGGCACGCCAATAACTATCCCGCATGGATTCGGGAGATTCCCGGGGAGCATGAAATTACCTACGCATGGGGCGAGTCCGATGCTCCCACAGGACGGAGCAACCGGGAATGGTGCGGGGAATTCGGCGTGGCCCTTTGCGACACCTTGGAGGAGGTCTGCGAAAAGAGCGATGCGATTTTCATCCTCGCCCCCTCCAATCCCGAAGTACATCTGTCCTTCGCCCAACGGGTACTCCCTTACGGGAAGCCCACCTACATGGACAAGACCTTCGCCCCCGACCTGCCCACCGCACGGGAAATCTTCCGTCTGGCCAAGGAGTATGGCACGCCCCTCTTCTCCACCTCCGCACTGCGGTACGGAGAGGAGCTTGTAAAGGGATGCACCCACGCCATGACAACGGGCGGCGGACGCTCCGCAGAAGAATACATTGTCCATCAGGCGGAAATGCTGGAAGTGATGATGGGCAACGGCGCGAAATCGGTCACAGCACACAGAGCAGCCAACGGAATTCTCTTCTCGGTGGCATACAAAGACGGTAGACAGGGCGCCATGCTCTACGGAGAAAAGATGCCCTTCGCCCTCCACGCCGAGGACAACATGGGCAAGGCGGTCTACAAAGCCGTAAAATCCCCCTACTTCCAAACACTGATGGCGGAAATCCTCCGCTTCTTCGAAACAAAACATCCTCCCGTATCGGAGGATTCCACGCTGGAGGTCATGGCGCTGCGGCAGGCCGCACTCACCGCAATGGAAACCCTCGGCAAAAACATTGAACTGTAATTCCTACGGACGGCAAGAGAAACTCTTGTCGTCCTGTTTTTTTGAACTATTTGTGAATTTTTGCGATTTCGTGTCACATTTTCGATTTTTTTACGTGTATATAGGGTGAAAGCACTTTTTGAAATCGCAATTGTCGTTTTGTGACTTTTTTGTAAAATCCCCCCCCCTCTGTGTTGACAACATTATCATTTTATAGTAAAATGAAATTAAGAAAGGTGGAATTCGTAATGAAGCTGGAAATCAAGAGGATACGCGGCGGCCGTCGCGCAGGGCAATTCCCTCAATTCCCTCTTGGGGAGCGCCCCTGAAGCGTGTTGCCGTTGCCT
>JAGAOU010000048.1 GCA_017623595.1 Clostridia bacterium | reverse complement strand
TTCCCCGCCACGGGTATTGCCGACGCTGCGGTTTCCGCAGGGGACAGCTTTACCTACACCCAGGCGGACCATTGGGGAATCGAGAACGACATCTGGTCCTGGCAATGGGCATTGGCCGATACCGAGGATTTCTCGGACATGGCCTTCACTAACGTGGAGGGACAGGGCGATTGCTACGTTGCCGATTGGGATTTGTATCCCTACTGCGCCGCCCGATGGGGCGGAATTAACGTACATCCCAACGTGGATGCAGACAGTGCCCGCGTATTTACCGCCCCCGCATCGGGGTGGGTTACCGTCTCCGTTTCGGTGGCTCGGGCAAGTGCTTTTACCACACCTTCCTCCAAATCTCCCACCTCCTTCCGTATTTTGTTAGGGGAGACCACCGTATATCCCACGGAAGGGAATTACCGAATCATTACCTCCGCAACCGCAGAGACCATCACCGTTCAGGCCTTCCTGAAGCAGGGCGAAAAACTGCGTTTCGTTGTGGGGGCTATGGGAAATCAATCCTCCGATGCGGTCAATCTTCAGACTACGGTGACCTACGATACTGTTGTTGCTACTCCTGAGACGATTTGCCGCGTGGGAGAATCCTTTACGCATGTCAAAACCTCCGCAACCTGGGGGCAGGCCGATCCTCGTTGGTCCTGGGAGTGGACGCCCGCAGGGGGCACATCCTTCTCTCCCATGACCTATCAGTATGTGGATAGATACAGTAAATACATGTACGCCTCCGATTGGACGGCCAATCCCTATAATTATGTGGATCAGCTGGGGGTGAAGATGCATCCTGCCGTGAATGCCGATACTGTAAAGACCTTCACGGTCCCTTATACGGGGACGGTGACTCTGGATACCGAGGTGTCCCGCTTCATGAATCTTGCGGACGTGACTTCCTCTGCGGCCAACGGGACCTCTCTTCGGATTTTGGTCAACGATGCGCAGGTGTATCCTCTTTATTCCAATGTTTTGGTGCTGGATTCCACTACGCCGAAGGAATTCTCCTTGTCTCTTCCCGTGACGGCGGGGGATAAGATCCGCATTGTTGTCGGCGGCATGGGACAGGTGACCAGCGATGCGGTGCGGATGTACAACACTGTTACCTATACCTCGGTCGAAACGCCTGATCTTTGTGTGGATGACGGAGAAACCTTCTCGGTCAATTCCACCCAGTGGGCAAATAATGATATGGGAAATTGGAGCTTTGAATGGCGCGATTCCAATGATACCTTCGGGGATATGACCTATCAGTTTGTTGAAAAGTACAATAAATATATGTATACCTCCGATTGGGCGGCGCACGCTTACAACTATGCGGATCTGTTGGGGGTTAAGGTGCATCCCGCTAAGAATCGGGATACGGTCAAGACTTATACTGCCCCTCATGACGGCCGTTTGGAGATGGAAGTCCGTGTTCAGCGGTACAACGAATATGTGGCCGAGGGCAGTAAGACGCCAACCTCCCTGCGCATTTATAAGAACAATGAGCAGATTTGGCCTACCAACGGAGGACAACAGCAGATTACATCCACTTCCCAGGTTACCTATCGCATCTCCGCCGATGTGATGGCCGGTGATAAGATCCGTTGTGTGGTGGGAAGTATGGGCAACACCACCAATGACGGCATCAAAATGTATAACACTGTCACCTACCGTGCCGTTGGTCGTCGGGAATTGGTGGCGCTTAATGACCAATATAACCAGCGCATTGATGTGATTGATGTATGGGGAGACAATCTGGACAGTGCGGAAACCGCATGGACCTGGAAGCCCACCACGGCGTTGGGATATACTTCAATTTCCACCTTCAATTCGCCCACCGACGCCAAGATCCGTTATTCCAAGTCTCTGAAAAAATATGTGGTTGCGGTTTCTTCCTCCCGTGGGTTTATGGGTGTTGTGGACTTTGCAACGGGACAAAAGATTTGGCAGGTCAGCGTGACCGACGGGGCGAATCCTCATTCTATTGAATATCTGCCAAACGGAAACGTGGCGGTGGCCGCCAGTATCGGCGACTGGATTCGTCTGTATACCGCTTCCCAGGGCAAAACCAGCAGTACCTATGTTCAAGTGACGTTGGAAGGGGCTCATGGGGTTCTGTGGGATCCCGATCGGAATATTCTGTGGGGCTTGGGCTTTGATACCATAACGGCTTACCGCATCGGCGGAACGGCGGCGGCTCCCACGCTGACCGAATTGACCCAGTACCGTGCTACCCTTCCCACCAGCAACAGCGGCGGTCACGATCTGTCGGCGGTGTATGGAAACAAGAATCGGTTGTGGATCAGCTCTGAGACGGTGTATCAGTATGATATTCCTTCCAAATCCTTCCTTTTGACCTATGATCATGCGGGGGTTGTGGCACACAGTGCCGTGAAGGGGGTCAGCAATTTCATCGATTCCGACGCTACGGTTCATATCTATCCCAACAAGACCTACCTTGCCCATGATTCCGATCGCTTTTTCGTTACCCTTCTTCGGGACGGAAAATATTACGGTGTGACTCATTCCCATTCCACAGGTGCTTACTATAAGGTTCGCAGTTGGATTTCTTCTTATACCTGATAGCATGAAAAACGGAGCACGGGCATTCGCCCGTGCTCCTTCTTGTTCTTGGGTTGTTATTCCTCCGGGGGACCTTCGCGGAAGCCGAGGCCCATGACCTCCGTAGCGTCGGAGATGATCATAAAGGCGTTAGGGTCGGCCTCTTTGACGGTGCGTTTCAGTTGAAACAGTTCGTAGTTGCGCACCACGATGAGGATGATGTCCTTTT
Organism: Clostridia bacterium; assembly: GCA_017623595.1. Lineage (GTDB taxonomy): Bacteria > Bacillota > Clostridia > Oscillospirales > UBA644 > RGIG995. The sequence continues at coordinate 19,066 of JAGAOU010000048.1, read as the reverse complement.
CTTCCTTTGTGTAGCCGCCCTCCGCTGTCCAGACGGTGGCCCCGCGGTAGAAGTTGCGGAAGATACTGTCCAGCACCTCCTGCTTGTGCTTTGTGATGACCGACACCGACTTTGCCTTGTCCATGCCGCTGAGAATGTTGTCGATGACGGTGGAGGAGAGCCATACGGTGATGGCGGAGTAGAGAATGGACCACATGTCTTTGTAGACGATGGCGGCGACGGTGAGAATGACCGCATCGAAGACGAGGATGATTTTTCCGTAACTCAGTCCTCGGAATTTTCCCTTGATCAGCTTTGCCAAAAGATCGGTGCCTCCCGTGGCCATGCCGCGGCTGAAAATCAGCCCCAGTCCTGCGCCTACGCAGACACCTCCCGCAATGGCCGCCAAAAGCTTGTTTTCCGTAAAGGTGGGGAGGAATCCCGTCAGGTCCAGGGCAACCGAAACGGTAAAGGTTGCAAAGAGGGTTTTGAAAAAGAATTTTTTCCCCAGCTTTTTCCAGGAAAGAAGGAAGAGGGGAAGATTCATCACAAACACGACCGTACCGATGGGAACAAAGGCCCAAAGATAGTGCAAAAGAGATCCGATGCCCGTAAAACCGCCTACGGAGATTTTGTTGGGGTCGATGAACATATGAACGGCGGCGGCATACAGAAAACTGCCCGCCAGGGCAAAGATCAGATCGGTCAAGGCGGTTTTCAGATTGAAGGAGGGGGAGTTCATACTTGAAATCCTTTCGGCAAGAGATCCCTCTCCGAAGGCGAAGGGGGATCTTTTGAAGATTATATACTTGTAAGGGCTTGGTGCAGAATGCGGAACAGTTCCTCCAGACGGTCGGTTTTCCCCGTCAGGTAAAGATATCCGAACAGGGTCTCCAGACCGGTGGCGCGCTTGTATTGGATGATGTCGGAATTGCGGTGTCCTGCCGCATCGGAGTTCCTGCCGCGCTTGAACATGGCCTGCTCTTCTTCGGTCAGAAGAGGAAGGATGGCTTCCAGTCCGTCGCTCTGTCCCTTTGCGGAGACAAATTGCAGGGCTTCCCGATGGAGCTGCCCGTTGGGGCGGTTGTTCTGCAATACCAAGGTTTCCCGCACCAAAAGCTCGTAGACGCCATCCCCCAAATAAGCCAGTGTGAGGGGGGAATATTGACGGGCTTCCGCTTCGGTGATGGGGTGATCGTTTCGGAGCATGGTTTACAGTTCCCTCCGATTTTCAATGGCCTTTGCCAGCGTCAACTCGTCGGCGTATTCCAAATCTCCCCCGATGGGCAGTCCGAAGGCAAGGCGGGAGACGGTCAGATCCATGGGTTTAAGAAGCTTGGACAGATAAATGGCCGTGGCATCCCCTTCCACCGTGGGGTCGGTTGCCAGGATTACTTCTTTGATGGGTTGTTCGGCAACACGGATCAGCAATTCCTTGATCTTCAGATCTGCAGGCCCGATCTGATCCATGGGAGAAATGGCGCCGTGGAGCACGTGGTAAAGCCCTCGGTATCCATGGGTTTTTTCCACTGCCATCAAATCCGCAGGGGTCTGCACCACGCAAACCACCGACCGATCCCGGGAGGGGTCGGTGCAGATGGGGCAAAGCTCGTTTTCCGTCAGATTCTGACAACTTTTGCAGTATTTAACCGATTCTTTGGCTCGCAGGATGGCCTCCGCAAAGGCTTTTGCATCCCGCTCGGGCATGTTCAGCACATGGAAGGCCAGACGCTGCGCAGACTTGCCGCCGATGCCGGGCAGGGCGCGGAAGTGCTCGGTCAGTTCTTCCAGTGAGTTAAAGCGGTAGGTCATGGGATCAGAATCCGGGAATGTTGGGCAGATTCAGACCTGCGGTCAGCTTGCCCATTTCATCGGCGTTGGTCTTTTCCACCGTTTCGATGGCCTGATTGACGGCGGCAACCAAAAGATCCTCCAGCATTTCGGGTTCTTCCTTGGCGTCTTCCAGAACGGAGGGGTCGATCTTGATCTCCAGAACCTCTTTGGTTCCCTTGATTTTGAGGTTGATCATCCCGCCGCCTGCGGAGATGTCATATTCCCGTTGATTGAGTTCTTCTTCCATTTTTGCGGAATTCTCCTGAAATTCCTGCAGTTTTTTCATCATCTGAGCCTGAGAGTTCTGTTGAGGAATGCGGACTTTCATGTTGGTTTCTCCTTATTGATCGTATTCGGGGATTTCGTCGTCATCGTCGCCGAAATCGAAAAGATTTTCTTTCTTCAAATGGTCAATGGTAGCATGGTGAATGTATTTGTCGGGGGTGCAATGCTCGATTTTCACATTGTAGCCCTCCTTGCGGTTTTCCACAAGGGCGGCACGGATCATTTCCATGCACTGCGGGGTTTTGATTTCTTTATAATCTTCGTCGTTTTCCGCAAGAACGATAATATTACGTCCTTGGTAAACGGCGGGGATTTCTTCCAGAATGTATCCCACCACACGATCCTGTCGGCTGACGGTGTGAGCAATGTCACGCCATGCATCGAGGGGCTGCCACCCCTCCACAAAGGTGTTTTCCGAGGGCTCGAAGGTGGGCTTTTGACGGGACGGTGGGGGGACTGCCGAAGGCCGTGCTGCGGGATGGGACGCAGGCGTTTCTGTGGGCTCTACGTATTTTCCCGCCGAGGTGACCGAGGGATTTGCGAAGGGGTCCTCAAAGACGGGAGGTTCCTTTTTGGGAGGGGAAACGCGGAATTCGCTTTGCTTGGGTGGCTCGGGCAAATAAGGCTCGGGCATGGGGGGCTCGGGAATGAATTCCTCGGGCAGGGGCGGTTCGGGGATCGCTTCCACCGTTGCCTTGGGTTGAATTGCGGCGGTCTTTGGGGGAACATTCGCAGGGATGCCGTTTTGTTTCAAGGTCTTCAGCTCCTGCTCCAGGGTTGCCACGCGGGCGGATAGGGCCTGACTGTCGGGCTGAAGTTCGGGGCGGGAGATGCGGAGCATGCAGACCTCCGTGTCGGCCCGCTTGTCCAAACTGCGAGGCAGAAGCGCTACGGTATCCTGCAGTGTTTTCAGCGTGTACAAAATGCGCTCTGTGGGGTAAAGATCGGCAATCTCCTTCAGGGCCTCGGTGTCTGCTTCGCTTTTTTCCAGCAATGCCGATGGATTGTTGGCGGTGCGGAAGATCATGACATCCTTCATGGTGTCCATCAGGTTTGTGCAGAGCCTTCCCAGATCCGCCGAGGCGTTGTACATATCCTCCACCGCACGGAACATGGTGTCCGTGTCTCCTTGGGCGGCGGCTTTAAGCAGATTGTAAATGCGTTTTTTGGGGATGACGCCCCGCACGCTTTCCACTTCTTCAAAATTGTTCAGGTCGATGACTTTGTCCAAAATGGAGAGTCCGTCACGGGAGGATCCGTCGGCCATTTCCGCAACCAGATCCAGAGCCTCATCCTCCAAGGATTTCCCTTCCTTTTCAAGGACGGTGCGGAACTGACCGATCAGGGTTTTCTTGGAAAGGCGCAAAAAGTCAAAGCGCTGGCATCGGGAGAGGATGGTGGCGGGGACTTTGTGGATTTCGGTGGTTGCCAGAATAAAAATTGCATGGGCGGGGGGCTCTTCGAGGGTTCTCAGTAGGGCATTGAAGGCGCCCGGGGAGAGCATGTGAACCTCGTCGATGATGTATACTTTATATTTTGCCGCTGTAGGGGCGTAGACCACTTCTTCGCGGATCTGACGGATGTTTTCCACCCCGTTGTTGGAGGCGGCGTCGATTTCCTCCACGTCGTAGAGGGTTCCCTCCAAAAGGCCTTTGCAGATGGCGCATTCGTTGCAGGGATCGCCGTCCTTGGGATTGAGACAGTTGACGGCGCGGGCGAGAATCTTTGCACAGGTGGTTTTGCCCGTGCCCCGCGTCCCCGTGAACAGATAGGCATGGGAGATCTGTCCCGTGGCAACCTGACGGCGCAACGTGACGGTGACGGCCTCCTGCCCCAGAACATCTCCGAAGGAAAGGGGACGATATTTTCGGTAAAGGGCGTAATACATAGATCTTTTCTCCCGTTCACAGTGTTTGTCCATCCGAAAAAAAGAAGCGGGTTCCTTGCTGTGCACCTCGCCGTTTGCTTAATGCTGCTCAGTTTCCTGCCTGACATGGTTCACAAGGCAAAGTCACGCAAGACCCGCTTCTTAATTATTATACTATAAAAGAATGAAAATATCAAGGGGTTTTTGAAATTTTTATATTTTTGTGCGAAATTCCCTTTACATTTTGCTTTTTATGTGGTAAAATAGGGAAAAGGAAGGGGGAATATGACATGCGTTTGGATGCCGCTTTGGCCATGGCCACGGGAATGGGACGAAAGGAAAGCCGCCTTGCCGTGAACAAGGGGCAGGTTTGTGTGGACGGAACGGTGGTCCGCAAGGCGGATTATGCCGTCAAATCCACCGACACCGTCACCTATCGGGGAGCGGTATTGGATCTGCGGGAGCATCTTTATTTTATGCTCTGCAAGCCCGAAGGGACGGTCAGCACCACGGAAGATACGGAGGAGAGCGTGCTTCGTCTGTTCCCCGAAAAATATCGCAAGCGTCTGTTCTGTGTAGGGCGGTTGGATAAGGACACTACGGGGCTTCTGCTCCTGACCGATGACGGGGAATTTGATCACCGACTTATGTCTCCCAAGCATCATGCGGAGAAGGAATACCTTGTGTCCTTGGCTCGCAAAATCTCTTCGGAGGAAATTGCCCGTCTGGAAGGCGGTATAACCTTGGAAAATGGGGAAAAAACACAACCCTGCCATATTGAAAAACAAACCGATACGGTTTGCAAAATCGTGCTCTGCGAAGGAAAATACCATCAGGTCAAGCGGATGTTTGCCGCCGTGTCCAATCGGGTGACGGCGCTGCGTCGGATTCGCATCGGCTCCCTTCCTCTCGACCCCACTCTTGCCGACGGACAGTGGCGGGAATTGACCGAGGAGGAGGTTTCTCTTCTCTTCCCCAAAAAATGAAATTTTACACATCGAAAAAAAGGAGTATATTGTGGACTATCAGGCTCTTTCTTATGCAAATTTGCACCTTCATTCCAATCATTCCGACGGAACCTTCCGTCCTCTCCATCTGCCCAGAGTAGCGGGCTGCGTGGGATACGGCGCTTTGGCGCTGACCGATCACGAAACGATTCACGGCCTTCCGGAGTTTCTGCGAGAGGCAGAAAGCTGCGGCATCGATGCCATTCCCGGCGTGGAGGTTTTTGCCCGGCTGGAAGGGGACAATACGGTGTACCATATCACGGGGTTGGACTTTGATCCCGCTGCGTTTCAAGCTTATTCCGATCGTTTGGTGGCGTACCGCAACGAGGATACACGGCTGAAATTTGAATACGCAAAACGGCACGGTTGTTTTGCTTCCATTGAATGGAACGATGTTCTGCATTGGAATCCTCATACCGATTGGTTCCATGCGGCGCAGATTCGGCAGGCCTTGGATCTGATGGGAATTGTGTCGATCCAGCAGCAGGGATCTTTGGTCACCGACGGACTTTTGATGGAGGGGAGCAATACGGGGGATCTGTTTGTGCGCCCCATGGGAGAAGCTGTGGAGGCCATCCGTGCGGCGGGGGGCGTGGCGGTGCTGGCACATCCTCGCATGGAGCATTTGAAATCTCTGAAGAAAATGGTGGATCTGGGATTGAACGGGATCGAAATTTCTCATCCCTCCGTCACCGAACAGGCGGCAAAGGAGGCCATCCATCTGGCCGCAACCTATGGCCTTTACTGTTCCGGCGGAACCGACCACACGGGCGTGCTCAGCTCCTTTGGCGGAAAACAGGTTCGTGCTATCCGTTGCGGAATTTCGCGGGAAGAGTATGAAATCCTGAAAACCCGCGCGCTGGGTTAAGTAAAACAGAGCGCAAAAAAACTGATTTTTTATGATATGTATCGGAGAGGATTCTTGCGGGAATCCTCTCATTCTTTTTTCCTCTGAAAAAAAAGAAAGAACATCCGTTCCTCTATCCTCTTCCTTGTCAAGTTTTTCCTTTCTCTTTGATATACTGTAGCAAGGAAAGGAGCGATGTCTATGACAAAAGAGGAATTATACCTTCGGGTGGGAGAGGAGACAGTGCGGTTTTCTTCCCGTAAAGGAGCCTGCGAGGGGCGCTATGCCTGTCTCTCCGGGGAGAAGAACCGATTTTCGTTGACGGTGTGGGATGGAGCAGAGGAGGCCGAGCCCTCTCCGGAGGAATTGTGCGGGGCGGGCGCTCGTCTGTGGCAGGTGGGACATCGGGAAAACCCCGTTCCCCTTTTTTGCGGCGACCATCCCCGTCTTTTGCTTTGTTCCACCCTGCAGAATCGGGTGGTGGGCGTGACTGCAGAGGCGGGGCGGGCGGACTTCATGCCCCGCAGTATCCCGCTTCGCTTTGAAACGCCACTGATGAACGACTTGGTGACGATTCCCCACGAAACCTTCCGACTCACCGCCTTGCGCTTCGGTGTTCCCTATGGGGTGATTTTCCCCGAAAAAGCAGGGGATTGCCGCCTGTTTGCCCGTGCCGAGGAGATCTCCCGATTGCATATTTTTCCCCAAGGGGCAGAGGTTGTCTTTGCCTATGTGCAGAAGGACACGGTGCTTCACCTTCGTCCTTATCACAGAGACGGGACGACCACTCTTCGGGGGCGGGATATTTGTGCGGCCCTTGCGGCGGCGGTAGCGGTGGGCAAGTGTATCCCCGACCGTGCGGTTCGTATTCCTCTGTCGGAAGGGGAGGGGCGGGCGGTTTGTACCAAGGATTGGAATTTATTTTTAACCCTTCCGATTTTCGGCGAATTTGCTTGACTTTTGTTTCATTCTGTGGTACAATGAAGGAACGAAAACCAAGATAAAGGATTTGGAATCATGGATTTTACACAGGCGGGCAAGGTGTTTCTTGCGCCTCTTGCGGGCGTGACCGACCGTGCCTTTCGGGAGATTTGCCGTTCCTACGGCGCCGACGGGGTTTGCACCGAAATGGTCAGCGCCAAGGGTATTTGGTATAAAGATAAAAAAACGGGAGATCTTCTCACCTTCGGGCCAAAGGAAGAGCCCTGCGGGATCCAACTGTTCGGCTCGGAACCCGAAATTGTGGCCCACGGCGTGATCCATGCCTTGGGATACCGTCCCGCATGGATCGACCTGAATATGGGATGTCCCGTGCCGAAGATTGTTAAAAACGGGGACGGAAGCGCCTTGATGAAAAATCCGGCCTTGGCTTCCGAGGTGATCCGCGCCGCGGTGTATGCGGCGGGAAGCACTCCTTTGACGGTGAAGTTTCGTCTCGGATTTGATTCCGATATTTGCGAGGAGTTTGCCCGCATGTGTGAGGATGCGGGGGCGGCGGCCATCTGCCTGCATGCCCGCACCCGTACACAGATGTATTCGGGACGCGCCGATTGGTCCGCCATCGGACGGGTCAAACGGGCGGTGAAGATTCCCGTCATCGGAAACGGCGATATTTTTTCCCCCGAGGACGCCCTGCGTATGTGGAAAGAAACGGGTTGCGATCATATTATGGTCGCCCGCGGTGCCTTGGGTGCGCCCTATCTCTTCCGTCAGATCAAACAATTGCGGGACGAGGGGAATTATGATGTTCCCTCCCCATCGGAGCGCATGGCAGTGGCGCGGCGCATTGCCGAGACTATGTTTTGCTATAAGCCCGAGGTTCTTGCCGCCGCCGAGGCAAAGAAGCAGGTGGTGTGGTGCATGAAGGGATTGCGGGGCAATGCGGAATATAAAAACCGCATTTTCGCCTCCCGTTCGGGGGAAGAGCTTTTTGCCATTCTGAAGGAATACGAAGAAAAACTGGAGAAGGAACAATGAAGGATTTTAAGTATTTTCTTTTTGATTTTGACGGCACTTTGGCCGATTCTCAACTCTTTTGGTCAACGGTGTATTACCACATTCTGAAGGAGCGGGGGTATCCTGTGACCGAGGAGGATTATGATTTTTGTACCTCCCATTTCTCTCCGGAGCGTAAGGCCTATCTCTGCGAAAAATATGGAATCAAGGAGGAGGATTTCCCCACAAGACCGGAATGCTTGGAGCGTATTGATCTCTTTTATCGTACCGATGTGACCTGGAAAAAGGGGGCGGTGGAGTTTTTGAACACCGTGCGGGCACAGGGCAAGCCCACCGTGCTGTTTTCCGCAACCCCGCAACCGCTGTTAGCTCATGCGGTGGAGCATTTGGATGCGGCCCGCTATTTCGATTATATTGTTTCTGTCTCGGAGTTGGGCATTGGGAAGGGTGACCCCGCATCCTACCGTCATTGCCTCGATGTTTTGCAGGCCAAGCCCGAGGAATGTGTGATGTTCGAGGACGCGCCCTACAGTATGAAAACGGCGAAGGAGTTGGGAATCTATACCGTGGCGGTGAAGGAGCGTTGCATGGATTTTCAGATGGATGAAATTCTGTGCTACTGTGATGAATATATCGAAACGATTACCGATTGGTTGGATGCATGAAATGAAGAAACTTAAGTACGCCATTTTTGATTTTGACGGTACCTTGGTGGATTCTCAATGGTGCTGGCAGACCATGCTTCTTCGGGCGATCCTGGAGCGGGGGCACGCCTTGGACTATGACGATGTGGAGCCCTGTCTTGATGTGGAATGGTTGTCCCGTCACGAGGAGCTTCGGGCAAAATACGGGATCGAGGAACCTTTGTTCACCGATTATCATCAGTTTCATCCCTACATAGATCGCTTTTACTGCAATGAAGTTTGCTGGAAACCGGGCGCTTTGGAATATCTGGAGCATCTGAAAAAGCAAGGGGTTGTGTTGGTGATTTTTTCCACCACTCCCGAATATCTCCTGCGCCATGCCTTGACCCATCTCGGAGCAGAAGATCTGTTTGATGTGATTTTTTCGGGACATGACCGCGGCTGGAGTAAGTCCGATCCCCAATCCTTTCGCAGCTGTATGACCGAATTAAATGCTTCTGCCGAGGAATGTGTGATGTTTGAGGATTCTCTTTACAGTATCCAATCCGCAAAGGCGGCCGGAATGACGGTTTATGCCGTTAAGGAGCGATGTTTTCGGCAAAATCGGGAGAAGATTCGGGAAATCGCCGACCGCTATGCTCAATACTTGACCGATTTTATAGAATGATAAGAGGGACTGTCGCATATGCGGCAGTCCCTGATTTTGTTACAGTTCAATGAATGTCTTGGTTTCGGCGGATTTTTTTGCGGCAAGGCAGAGCTTTGCGCTGAGAATGCCTTGAGAGAGGGGAGCGCGGGATACATCTTTTCCCAGCATGATGTCAATAAAGTTCTTTGCCAGGTTTTTATCACCGCCGCTGTGGGAGCCCGTGGTCTCCACAGAGATGTGATCCACCCGATCGGACATGTGGTCGATGTAGGTGACGCTTTTGGTGTTGAAATCAAATTCCACCGTGCCCTTGTATCCGATGAAGCGGGCGCCCCGTTTCCCTGCGGACTTACGTGCCACAAAGTTTTGGGTGTAAACCACGTGCAGGCCGTCGGGATATTGCATCAGGATTGTGCCGCTGTCGTGGTTGCCCGTGTCCACGGCAAAGGCGCATTTTGCGGGGGGGTAGGCGTATTTCGGATCATATTCCGCGATGTTCTGTACGCTTTCGGGGCAGGACTCCTTTTCGGGACAGTCGGCGCAACTCAGATTTGCGGGGCGGTCACCCTTGAACACCTGCTTGGACTCCATGGCACAGATCGTCTTTGGGATGCCGCGATTGAGGACATAGTTGATGTAATCCAAATCATGGGTGGATTTTTGCAGGAACAAGCCTCCCGTGATCGATTCGTCCCGATACCATTTGTGATAATAGCCGCGGGCGTATTTTACGTTGTTGTAGGCCTGTACCTGAGACAGTTCACCCAGCACGCCCCGATCGATAAAATCCTTCACAATGTCCACCAGCTTTGCTCTTCGCAGAGGGAAAGAGACCACCGTCTTTTCCTCCATGTGAGGAATGGTTTCCAGTTGCGCCAATTCCTCCTCGGTGATGCTGACCGGCTTTTCCAAAAAGAGGGGCAGGTTGTATTTTGCCACCAAAAGGGCATATTTTGTATGTAAGTTGCAACGGGTACCGATCAGAACCCCGTCCACCGTTTCCTTGTTCAGCATTTCTTCCGCATCGGTGTACCATGCGCAATCGGGGAATTCCTCCCCCCGTTCCTGTTTTAATTCCTCCGCCCGAGGGTCGGCCACCGCCGCAACGGTACAGGCGTGAAAGGTGTCGATGGTTTTCCAGACATCGTTTGCCCGTTTTCCGAAGCCGATGATTGCAATTTTTAACATAGCAATTCCTCCGTTTTTCTTTTATTATACCTCTTCCGCTTGACTTTTTCAATGCAATATGCTATAATAAAATATATAAAATCCAACAGCTGTTTGGGAGATGAGAGAATGTACGGCGAGTTTGTCAACATCAGCCCTTCCTATCGGGAGGAATTTTACCTTACGCAGGGGGCGGACCGTCAGATGTATCTGCTGTATTTGCAGGAAGGATCCTTTTCTTTAACGGTCAGCGGTGCCTCGTCGGTGATTCGCCCCGGGACAGTGGTGTTCTTTTCGCCCAAAACCCCCATGGAACGGCATGTGATTGATCCGATTCGTTTCTTATATATAAGATTCAACGGAGAAGATCTGGATGCCTTTCCGCGAGAGACCACGGTGTATTCGGAGCTTTCTCCTCGTGCAGCGGAGGATCTTGCTCAATTGGACCTTTTGGCGCAGTCCCCCTGCGGAACGATGGGGTTGGAGTTGAAAAAGCATTATTTCAACGATCTTTTGCTCTGTCTTGTTCCGCCTCCTCAGGGAAGCGGTCAGATGACGGACATCGCCTTGCTTCCGCCCATACCCCGTCGCGCGGTGGCATATATGGAGCAGCATCTGAGAGACAAACTGACTGTGGGGGATATTTCCGCTCATTGCGCCCTATCGCCCACCTCTTTGGAGGTTTTGTTTCGGAAGTCTTTAGGGCGTTCTGTATATGATTATCTGATTTTTCTGCGCATGGAAAAGGCGAAGCTGCAGTTGACCCAAACGCCCTATTCCGTGGGACAGATTGCTCTTCATTGCGGATTTGACAATTCCTTTTATTTTTGCAACGCCTTCAAAAAGCGGTTCGCAATGACTCCGACCCAATACCGCAAGGCGAACCGCATCTGAAGGGAAAAAAAGAGAGTTATCGAGAGAATGAACACCTTTTCTATTGGCTTTATTGACAAACGGAAACGATCCCACCGGTTCCGATGGGATCGTTTTTTGTGGTTATTTCCCCGTGCGGAGAAGGAGCTCTTCGTACAGGACTTTGGTTTGTTCCTCGTTTTCCAGGCCGATCACAAGGATCTTTTCGCCTGACGTGAGGACAATACAGGGGGTACATTGGGCGTAGGTGTAGCGGGTGTAATTGCCGAATTCTTCGTTGCGGAAGAGCCCGAGGGAGAGACGGAAGGATCCGAATCCGCTGACCCGAGTCCCGTCTACCCCTGCCGCACGGTATTCAACCGTGTCGATGTCGGCGTAATTCACCGTCAGATCTTCCCAGTAGGTGGCCTCTGCGGTGAAGGAGGTTTCACCGTATTGCACGTTGATATCTCCCGTGACGGTCAGAACTGCGCAACCCGTCAGAATAACAGCACCCAGAATCAGGGAAATAATGGTATATTTCTTTTGATTTTTATTGTAATTTAAGGCGTAATCCTCTTTGGTGGCGGTGCCTTCCCGCAGCTGTTTTTTGTAAAACCGATAGGAATACACCGTGGGAATTCCCACATTAGCCGCCACCAACAGGAGCATTGCAATGGGAAATGCGGCGGCGGGCAGAAATGCGGTGGGAAAGCAGAGCAGACCTGTAATGACCGAAACTTTACCCCCCAACCGATGGGTCCGGTTCCAGTTTTCTTCGTTGGCAATGGTCCAGCGAAGCTTGATGCCGATGGTGCGGTTTTGCTTACATTTGGGAAGATAGTTGCCGATGATCAGGAACAGAATCCCCAAAAGAAAACAGATCACTGCGAGAAAGTTCCATTCATAGCCCAAGGCGATGCAATAGATCACCGTGCTGATGACCAACGAAATAATGGGCAGGATCCAGAAGGTGATGTTTATCACCTTTTCGCTCTGACCCTTGCGCTTGTTGTCCCATGCGGTGATGCCGATGCAGAGCCAATGAAGCACCAAAAGGATCAGAGGCAGAACAATCACCACCGTCAGGGGAGACCCCATGCCGTCTGCTTTGCCGTCAATGCCCCAATGCAGAGTCATGGATTCGGGCAACTTTTCCCACATCAAAAGGCCGAACAACATGGGCAAAAGCGTAATGACCGAGGTGATGATCAGTTTGATTTTATTCTTGTTTGTCATGGCTGTTGTCTCCTTTCAGATCCGCCATCCAGAGCATGATTTCTTCCAGCACGGAGGCGTTGAGCTCGTAATAAATGAATTTTCCTTCTCGGGTGTCCCGAATCAGATCCGCTTCCTTCAGCACCGACAGGTGGCGGGAGATGGAAGCTCCCGTTACGTTGAAGTGGTCGCAGATCTCGCCTGCGGAGCACCGTTTTTCCTTCAGCAGATTCAGAATTTCCCGACGGATCGGATCCGCCAGCGCCCGTAGGGTTTGTTGCAATCCCATATGCTTCTTCTCCTTTCATTTAACGTTTAACCTAATTGTTAAATGTATTATACCACATTTTTTTCAATTTGTCAAGGGGGTTGAGAAAAATATTTTAATTTTCTCTTTTTTGATTGCCCTTTTGGGGTTGACGTAGCACAGTATTTTTGATATAATTATAGGTAGAGAATTTCATTTATATGGTTTTGTTTCTCTCACAGAGAAGAAAAAGAAACAAAACCCAATTTACTTTTTTTCACAAATCTGTTATAATAAAAAAAACGTGTGTAAAAAGGAGTGTTTCTTATGACCAATCGGGAACGTGCGATGAACATACTTCATTATAAGCCTGCGGATCGTATGCCTGCGGTGCATTTCGGATATTGGAACGAGCTTTTGGTGGAATGGGCCGAGCAGGGCAAGATTTCTATGGATCTTGCAAAAGCATGGCGCGACAGCAACGATGCGGATCGGGAACTGGATAAAATCATCGGCTGGGACTTCAACTGGTATCGGTGCGTGGGCAGTACCCGAGGTCTTATGCCCGCTTTTGAACGCAAGGTTTTGGAGACCCTCCCCGACGGAACCCAGCGGGTGCAGACCGCCAACGGGGTAATCGAAAGGATCAAGCCCGGCATTGCCTCCATCCCCTCGGAGGACGATTATCTTCTGAAGGATCGGGAATCCTTTGAGACCCTCTTCAAGCCTAAAATGATTTACAAGCCGCAACGGGTTAATCTTGAATATTGGAAAACCTTCAACGAAACCCGTCCGCAGGACGTGCCGGTTGGTATTTCTATGGGCAGCGTCCTGGGCGACATCCGCAATTTCTGCACGGTGGCAGGGATGAGCTATCTTCTTTACGATGAAGATGAAGACCTTTTTGCCGAGATTGTGGACACCTATGCGGAGATGCAGTATCAGTGCGTGAAGGCGATTCTCGAAACAGGTGCGAAGTTCGATTTTGCCCATTATTGGGAGGACATCTGCTTCAAGAACGGGCCCCTGATTGCGCCTTCCATGTTTGAGGAGCTCTGTGCCAAGCATTATAAAAAGCGTAACGATCTTTGCCATGAATACGGTATTGATATTATTTCTCTCGACTGTGACGGCGTTACCGAGGCCCTCCTGCCCACCTGGTTCAACAACGGGGTTAACACCATGTTCCCCATCGAGGTCGGTGTTTGGGGAGATCAGTTTGAGCCTGCCCGCAAGAAATTCGGGAACGGTATGCTGGGGGTCGGTGGTATGGATAAGACCGCCCTTCGCAAGGACAAGGCCGCCGTGGACGCCGAGATCGAGCGTATGAAGCGCCTGGCCTCGCTGGGCGGATTCATTCCTTGCCCCGATCATCGCCTTATGCCCGGTACAAAGTTTGAGTTGGTACAGTATTACGCAGACGAGATCAAAAAAATTAAGATTTAACGGTGTAACATGGAATTTGATGTAAGCGGAGCGGTGGCATCTCCGGAGCTTGCCGCCATTCGGACCGAAACGATTCGTTGCGTGGACTGTGCTCTGTCCCAGCTTTACTCCGAGGACGGTGTGGAGATTGATTTGGTCCTGCGGGGCAACGGTGTCCATCGGATTTTCGGGCAACCGATCCCCTGCAAGGAGGGGGATGTCTTTGTTCTGCGGGCGCAGACCGCCCACCGATATGAAGCCGAAGAGCCCGATTCCGAGCCCGAGGTTTGGCGAATCCTCTTTGATCCCTCCCGTTTTTTTGAGGGGGAGCCGGTGCAGCCGGAGCATGCGCGGTATTGTTACGGTGTTTTCCGTGACGGAGCGGCGGTCTCCTGTGCCACGTTAAACAAAAAGAAACGGGCTGAGGTGGAGCATCTGTTCAACGCTATTGCGGTGGAATCCGAAGGAACCAATGCAGAGTGGCAGGATGCCCTGCGCGCGCACCTGACGGTGCTTCTGATCACGCTGAGCCGCTATGTGAACAGTGCTATACGGAATCTGCAGACCGTTTCTTCCCGTGAGAATCGGCTGGTGCTTTCGGTGATCCGCAGGGTTGGTGAGGAATTCTCGTCCCCCGCGCTGACTTTGGAGGCCCTATCCGAGGCGTTGTTTGTCAGTAAGTCTCATTTGAGCCGTCTGTTCAAACGGTGCACGGGACAGTCCTTTTCCGAGTATCTGCGGTCGGTGCGCATGAACCATGCCTGTCGCCTGCTGCAGGAAACCTCTCTTACGGTGGATGAAATTTCCGCCCGATGCGGATTGCGGGATCTTCCGTCCTTTTACAGCTGTTTTCACGACTGCTTCCGCATGACTCCTACCAAATACAGAAACCAATATAGCAAAATATTAAATAATAATCCAAAGGAGAAACGTATCATGATTATTCTCAGCGAAATTTCCGAAAACCTGCAGAAGGGTAAAGCAAAAGTTGTCAAAGAAATGGTTCAGACCGCCATTGACGAAGGGGCAGAACCTGCAAAAATTCTGAACGAGGGCCTTCTTGACGGCATGAACGTCATCGGCGAAAAGTTCAAGAACAACGAGGTTTATGTTCCCGAAGTTCTCGTAGCCGCCCGCGCTATGAACATGGGGCTTGCCATTCTGAAGCCCCATCTGCTCAGCAGTGGAGTCAAGGCCACAGGTAAGGTTTGTATCGGTACCGTTCAGGGCGACCTGCACGATATCGGCAAGAACATCGTCAAGATGATGCTGGAAGGTAAGGGGCTGGAGGTTGTTGACCTGGGTGTTGACGTTCCCGCCGAGACCTTTGTTCAGACTGCCAAGGAGCAGGGCTGCCAGGTGATCTGCTGCTCCGCCCTTCTGACCACCACTATGGATGTTATGGCTGAGGTTGTCAAGGCCGCCGAGGCTGCGGGTATCCGCGATCAGGTGAAGATCATGGTGGGCGGCGCTCCCGTCAATGAGGACTTCTGCAAGTCCATCGGTGCCGACTGCTACACCGTAGACGCCGCCTCTGCCGCTGATGCCGCTGTGGAGCTGTGCAAGAGCTTGATGTAAAGGAATCTTGTTATGACAAGTACGGAGCGCGTTCGCAATACAATTTTGGGGAAACCCACCGATCGGCAGCCCATCTACGGATGGGTTTTTGCCAATTTGGAAAAGCAAATCACCGAAAAATGGGGATCGGTTGCCGCGTTTGAGGACCGATACGAATTCGATATGGCCCATATCTTCGGCGGTCCCTGTGTGTTTAACAACGAAGTGCTGAATAAGATTCGGGAGGAAAACGGCGAGGTTTCTCCCGACGTTTTGCTGGAGCACGATTATTATCTTCCTCCCAAGACCGAAGCCTCCTTTGAAGGTATCAAAAAGTCCATTGCCCATCACAAAGAACGGGGACGGTTCTGCTACATGCAGACCCCCGGCTTCTTTGAGTGTTTCAACAATGCCTTTGGAATCGAAGACCATCTCGCATGGCTTCTGATGTATCCCGACGAGATTGCGGAGTTGTATCGCCGTCATGCCGACTGGGTCATTCAATGCGCCGACCAAAGCATTGATGCCGGCATTGATATGGTTCACATTTCCGACGACTGGGGCTCGCAGAAGGATCTCATGTTCTCTCCTGAGCTTTGGCGGGAGTTGATCTATCCCAATATGAAAAAGGTTGTGGATCACATCCATTCCCGCGGTGTTTTTGCCTCTCTCCATTCCGACGGTTGTGTGGCAAAGGTGTTGGACGGCATCGCCGAAATCGGCTTTGATCTGATCCATCCCTGGCAGGAAAACGCCAACATGCCCTATGAACTGTATCTGGAAAAATATCAGGACAAGTTTGCCACTTTGGGCGGCATCTGCGTCCAGTCCGCCTTGGGAATTCTTCCTCGGGCAGAGCTGGAACGGGAGATCCGTCGGGTCTTTAAGACCTTGAAGGGCAAGCGCTGGGTTTGCTGTACCTCCCATTTTGTGCAGGATCACTGTTCCGTGGAGGATTTGGAATTCGCTTTTGATCTGATTTATAAGTTAGCAAGGGAGTAATTTTGATGAAAGAATTGACTTCAAGAGAACGCATGCTCCGCACCTTCCGCCACGAAGAAGTGGATCGCATTATGATGATCGACTCCGCTTGGGCGGGTACCGTTGCCCGTTGGAAGAGGGAGGGAATGCCTGCCGATGTGGATTGGCAGGACTATTTTGGTTTCGACAAAATCGGAGCCTATATGGCCGACAACTCCCCCCGTTACGAAAGAAAGATTTTGGAAGAAACCGACCGCTACCGTATCATTACCACGAAATGGGGTCAAACCCAGAAGGTGTTCAAGGAACTGGACTCCACCCCTGAGGTGTTGGATTGCTATTACTGCGATTCCGACCGTTGGGAAGAGGCCAAGGCAAAGATGCTGCTGGACGCAGCGGATCGCATCGACTGGGAAGCCCTCAAGCGGGACTATCCCATCTGGGAAAAGGAACAGCGCTACCGCCGTCTGAACCTTTGGTTCGGCTTCGACGTGGCCCATTCCCATATGATCGGCACGGAAAACGTCCTCATAGGGATGATCGAAGAGCCCGAATGGTTTACCGATGTGGTGGACACTTATCTGACCACTACCCTGAAGCAAGCCCAAAAAATGCTGGATGCGGGTTACAAATTCGACGGGATTCTGTGGTGGGATGATATGGGATACAAGGGAACTCCCTTCTTTTCTCCCGATATGTACCGGGAACTGCTGAAGCCCTTCCATAAGAAGGCCATCGACTGGGCCCACGAACGGGGAATGTTTGCGGAACTGCACTCCTGTGGGTTTGTTGAGCCCCTGATTCCCGATTTGGTGGAGATTGGCCTGGATATGCTGAATCCCCTGGAAATCAAGGCGGGCATGGATCCCAAAAAGTTGAAGGATGCTTACGGAGATAAACTGGCCTTCCACGGGGGGATCAATGCCCAGTTGTGGAACAAGCCCGAGCTGGTTCTTCCCGAAATGGAACGGATCATCCCCATGATGAAGGAAGGGGGCGGATACGTCTTTGCCTCCGACCATTCTATCCCCAATTCCGTTTCCCTCGAAACCATGAAGCAAATTGCCGATCTGGCTCACAAGTTGGGAAAATATTGATTGTATAAGGTGAAAAAATGGAAAAATATCAAGCTCAACTTGCGAAATACGAAGCCTTCTGGAATCGGGAAAATACAGATCGTTGCGTTTTGAATTTTACGGCGCCGAAAGCGAATGCGACTCCTTTCCGCAAGCCGAAAAATCTGGAAGAAAAGTGGATGGATGAAGAATACGTTTTGGATTCCTTCCGTCATTATCGGGAAAATACCGCCTTTGTTGCGGAAGCGATTCCCACTTTGTTCTCCAATCTGGGCCCCGGATGTTTGTCGGCCTGCATCGGCGGAAACTACGATCTTGCCGAAGGAACCGTTTGGATGGACCGCCGTCCCATTATTGAGGATTGGGAGAATCTTCCCACCATCGAATTCGACGAAAACAGCGAAATGTGGCAAAGCCTCCTGCGGCTGCAGAAAAAATTCATGACCGACCCGAGTGTTTATTTCACCATGACCGATTTGGGCGGTACCATGGATATTCTTGCCTCTCTGCGTTCTTCGGAGAATCTGCTTTACGATCTTTATGATTATCCCGAAGAGGTGAAGGAGCTTTCCGCTCGCATCAACCGCATGTGGTTGATGGCCTATGATCAGCAGGTGGAAACGATCCGCAAAGCGGGGCTTCCCTTCGATACATGGTTGAAGATTCCCTCCGCAAAGCCCTGGTTCCCCTTGCAGTGCGATTTTAGTTATATGATTTCCCCCGAGCATTTCGAGGAGTTTGTCCTTCCCGATGTGCTTGAGCAGGCTCGTCACATCGAGCGCCCCGTTTGGCATTTGGACGGTGTGGGAGAGCTGGCGCATCTGGATATGATTCTTGATATCCCCGGCCTTGCGGGCATTCAATGGGCGCCCGGGGCAGGGCAGGCTCCCGAATGGGATGAAAAATGGTTCCCCGTTTATCGAAAGATTCAGGATAAGAATGTGAATCTGATTCTGCGTCGGGGTGCTTCCGAAAAGGATCCCAAGGGCATGGAAAAGCTCATCAAGACTATCGACCCTGCGGGAACCTATATCTCCGCCGTCTTCTCCTGCGAGGAAAAGGCTCAGGAAATGGCAGAAAACATCGAGCGTTGGTCTGAATAATTTTTTTTGGTTGAACTTTTTTGATTTGTTGAGGTGTATTATTGTGACGATGAAAGACAAAGAGATCGTCCGAGAGCTTGCTAAGCGGTATATGGAGCTTGCCACCGACGATTTGCAGAAAAAAATGAACCAACGCATGCGGGACACCAACGATCTGAAGATTGTTCGGCCTCCCGTTCTGCTGGATGAAATTCCTTGGTATCAGATCGACATCGATGGAGAGTTGACCTGTCAATGCGAGGACCAAGGGGCCCGCAACGTGGAAACCTTTTTCCGTCGCGCTCTTTACCGTCGAAAGCATTTTCGGGCGGACACCTTATTCGAGCCCTTCTTTCGCGTGAGAATGGCCTACGATTCTTCCGGTATCGGTTTG